>NCEH01000178.1 GCA_002304505.1 Rhizobiales bacterium 32-66-11
GAACCGGATCGAGATCGATGCCGGGGTGAAGCTCGCGCAGCAATATCCCGACGTGATCCAGGGGGTGATCGTCGGCAATGAGGTGATGCTGCGCGGCGAACTGTCCTCCTCCGACATCTCCGCCATTCTGCGGGAGGTCAAATCCCGCGTCGGCGCGACCCCGGTCACCTATGCCGACGTCTGGGAATTCTGGGAGCGCGCCCCGGCGCTTGCGGCGGACGTGGATTTCATCACGGTCCATATCCTGCCCTATTGGGAGGACCTGCCGGTGGCGGCCGATCAGGCGGCGCGGCATATCGACGAGACCCGCCAGCATGTGGCGAAATTGTTTCCCGGCAAGGAGATCCTGATCGGCGAGACCGGCTGGCCGAGCGCCGGGCGCATGCGCGAAGGCGCGCTTCCCGCGCCCTCACAGCAGGCCCTGGTGATGCATGAGCTGCTGAAGCTGGCCAAGGAAAAGGGCTATCGGGTCAATGTCATCGAGGCGTTCGACCAGCCCTGGAAGCGGGCGAACGAGGGGACGGTGGGCGGACATTGGGGGCTGATCGACGCCGGAACGCGCGAACCGAAATTCCAGTGGGGCGCGCCGGTCTCGGATCATCCCTTCTGGCGCGCCCAGGCGGCGGTGGGGGTCGCGATCGTGGTGCTGGCCTTCGGTGCGGCGCTGTATGGCGCGAAAAAGCGGGCGAAGAGCGTGCGCCCGCGGGACTGGCTCGCTGTCGCCCTGATCGCGTTCGCCGGCGGAGCGACGTTCGGGCCGGCGCTCGCGGCGCTGCCGCTGGAGAGCCTCGGCTGGATCGGCTGGACCCGCAATCTCGCCTTCGTCGCGGTCTCGCTCGCCGCGCTGGGGGTGATTCCCGCGGCCATCGGCGCCGGCGTGCGGCTGCCCGCGCTGGCCACCGCGCTCGATGGCGCGCGGCGCCGGCAGGCGGACGGATTCGCGGTGGCCGCCGCGGCTGTTCTCGCCCTCGGCGTTCTCGCCATTGGCGAAGCGGCGTTCGAACTGGTGTTCGATCCGCGCTACAAGGATTTCCCGATCAATGCGCTGACACCGGTCGCAGCGGCGCTCGCGATCTTCGCCCTGCTGCGGCTGCCGGCCGGGGCGGGGGCGGGCATGGCGGAACGCACGGCCTTCTGGTGGCTGCTGGTTGCAGGCCTGTTCGTGCCGCTCAACGAGACGCTTCAGAACTGGCAGGCGCTGTGGTTCGGCCTGATCTGCCTCGCGCTCGCCGCTACGCTGTGGCGGGTCCGGGCCGCGCGAGCGACAGGATGAGCAGCATCGCCGCGATCGCCCCGGCTATATTATTATAGAGCACCAGCGCGATCCCCGCGAAGGCGATCCCGACGGCGAAGGTGACGAGGCGCGGCCGCCAGAGCTGTACCAAAGCGGCGACAAGGGCGATGCCGCCGAACACCGACCAGCCGAACAGGGCGATGGTGGCCGCGCGCAGCTTGCATTGGAAGGTTGCGAGCCCGGCATCGCAGGCGAGGCCCACCGTGGACGGCTCGATGATCAGATAGCGCACATAGATCGCCCAGCCGGTGGCACCCATGCCGATCGCGATCAGCCAGTTCATGGCGCGCGGTCCGGGGCGGAAGCTGCGGTCTGTGGCGGTATCCATGGGCCCGTCCTGCAAGGGTGTCCCTGCCAGATGGCATCATCTCCGCCGCGAGACAACTCCCAAGGCGGCCGTTTGACCTCGGGGCGTCTCCCGAGCACCGTCTTGCAGGCGATGGCGCTTCGCCATCGGTTGCGCATGGGGGAAGGCTTCATCCATATTCCGTTACAGGCGGGGATCCCGGCCGTCCGGCGACATGAGATGGCGACACGGGCGTGGTTTTCGCTCTAGAAGGGCCGCGTTGGTCGTGGCGCGAGGATTCCCATGAGCGAACGCAGTCTTCTTGTCGTGATTCTGGCTGCCGGCGAAGGCACGCGCATGGCGTCGCGCCTGCCGAAGGTGCTCCATAAGATCGCCGGCCGCACCATGCTGCACCATGTGCTGGAGGCGACCCGCGGCGCCGGCGCGACGCGCGTCGCCGTGGTGGTCGGTCCCGGCCGGGCCGATGTGGCCGAGGAGGCCCATCGCATCGCCCCCCACGCCCAGGTGTTTCTCCAGGAAGAGCGGCTCGGGACCGCCCATGCCGTGCTCGCCGCCCGCGCTGCGCTGGCGCAGCCGGTGGACGACGTGCTGGTGCTCTATGCCGATACGCCGCTCGTGCGATCCCAGACGCTGCTCGCTCTGCGCGCGCCTCTCGCCAGCGGCGCCGCCGTCGTGGCGCTCGGCTTCTATGCCGCCGATCCCACTGGCTACGGCCGGCTGATCACCCATGGCGGGGAATTGCTGGCGATCCGCGAAGAGAAGGACGCGAGCCCGAGCGAGCGGCAGATCGATTTCTGCAATGCCGGGCTGATGGCGCTCTCCGGCGCACATGCGCTGGATCTGCTGGAGCGCATCGGCAACGACAATGCCAAGGGCGAATATTATCTCACCGACGCGGTGGAGATCGCCCGCGTCCAGGGCCACGCCACCATCGCCGCCGAGGGTGAGGCCGAGGATGTGGCGGGCGTCAACAGCCGCATCCAGCTCGCGGAGGCGGAAGCCATCATCCAGAAGCGGCTTCGGCTTGCCGCCATGGCGGGCGGCGCGACCCTGGTCGCGCCCGAGACGGTGTTCTTCAGCGCCGACACCGAGCTCGGCCGCGACGTGGTCGTGGAGCCGCATGTGGTGTTCGGCCCTGGGGTGCGCGTCGGCAATGACGTGGTGATCCATTCCTTCTGCCATCTGGAAGGGGCGCATCTGGAAAGCGGCGTCACCATCGGCCCTTATGCGCGCCTGCGGCCGGGCACGCGGCTCGATACCGGGGTGCGCATCGGCAATTTCGTCGAGACCAAGGCGTCCCACCTTGAACGCGGCGTTAAGGTGAACCATCTTTCCTATGTCGGTGACGCCCATGTGGGCGCCAACAGCAATCTCGGTGCCGGCACCATCACCTGCAATTACGACGGCTTCACCAAATCGCGGACGGAGATCGGCGCGGGCGCCTTCATCGGCGTGCATTCAGCGCTGGTGGCGCCGGTGACCATCGGCGCCGGAGCCTACGTGGGCACCGGCTCGGTCATCACCGATAACGTGCCGGACGATGCGCTGGCGATCGCCCGCGGGCGGCAGGTGGTGAAGCCCGGCTGGGCGCCGGAGTTCCGCGACCGCGCCAAGCACAAGGACTGATCGCTTCGCCCGCCGGGCAACCGGCGGTCAGGAAGCGAAAGAGGAAGTGATGCTGCGCCGCATCGCGAAGGCTGGCGGCGCGGCAGGAAGCGGGCTTTAACGGGCCTCGGGTGTGACATTTTCGGAGCGCAATCGGTCATGTGCGGCATCGTCGGCATTCTCGGTAAGACACCCGTTGCGGAAAACCTGGTGGAATCGCTCCGCCGCCTGGAATACCGCGGCTATGATTCCGCCGGCATCGCGACCCTGGAGGACAATCACCTCACGCTCTGCCGCGCCGAAGGCAAGTTGCGGAACCTCGAGAAGAAGCTGGATCGCCACCCGCTGCACGGTCACACCGGCATCGGCCACACCCGCTGGGCGACCCACGGCAAGCCGTCGGAACGCAACGCCCACCCGCATGCCACCAAGCGGGTTGCTGCGGTGCACAACGGCATTATCGAGAATTTCCGCGAGCTGAAGGAAGAGCTGATCGGCCGCGGCATCACCTTCAAGAGCGACACCGACACCGAGGTGGTCGCCCAATTGGTGGATCGCGAATTGCTGGCGGGCCTGGACCCGGTGACTGCCGTGGGCGCGGTGCTGCCGCGCCTGAAGGGGGCGTTCGCACTCGCCTTCGTATTCGACGGCTTCGACGATCTGATGATCGCGGCCCGGCGCGGCTCGCCGCTCGCCATCGGCTATGGCGAGGGCGAGATGTTCCTGGGTTCGGACGCGATCGCGCTCGGCCCGTTCACCGACACCGTCTCCTATCTGGAAGAGGGCGATTGGGCCGTTCTGCATCGCGGCGGCGTTGAGATCCGCAACGAGCGCGGGGCGATCGTGCAGCGTGCGATCCAGAAAGTGGCCGCCGGCACGCTGGTGGTGGACAAGGGCAACCATCGCCATTTCATGGCGAAGGAGATTTACGAGCAGCCCGAGGTCATCGCCCACACCTTCAGCCATTATGTGGACATTGCCGAGGAGGTGGTGTGCCTGCCCGAGCTGCCGTTCGCGCTCGCCGACATCAACCATATATCGATCACCGCCTGCGGCACGGCGCTCTATGCCGGTGCGGTGGCGGAATATTGGTTCGAGCGGTTCGCGCGCATTCCGGTGAGCACCGACATCGCATCCGAGTTCCGCTATCGCGAGACCCCCCTGCCGCCGGGCGGCGTGACCATCGTCATCTCCCAGTCGGGCGAGACCGCCGATACGCTCGCATCCCTGCGCTATGCCAAGGAGTGCGGGCAGAAGGTGGTGGCGGTGGTGAACGTGCCCACCTCCACCATCGCCCGCGAGGCGGATGTGGTGCTGCCGATTCTCGCCGGTCCGGAAATCGGCGTCGCTTCCACCAAGGCCTTCACCTGCCAGCTCGCCACCTTGCTGTGCCTCGCGGTGGCCACCGGCCGCGCGAAGGGCAATCTTTCCCTTGAGGATGAACATCGCCTGGTGCGCGCGATGATGGAAGTGCCGCGCCTGATGACCGAGGCGCTGAAGCTCAGCCCGGAGATCGAGGTTCTCGCCCGCACGCTCTCCAAGGCGCAGGACGTGCTCTATCTCGGCCGCGGCACCAATTATCCGCTGGCGCTGGAAGGCGCGCTGAAGCTGAAGGAAATCTCCTACATCCATGCCGAGGGCTATGCCGGCGGCGAGCTGAAGCATGGGCCCATCGCGCTGATCGACGAGAAAATGCCGGTGGTGGTGATCGCCCCGTCCGACCGCATCTTCGACAAGACCGTCTCCAACATGGAGGAGGTGGCGGCGCGCGGCGGCAAGATCATCCTCGTCACCGACCCGGCCGGCGCGGCGCAGGCGAACGTGGATGCGATCCAGAAGCTGATCCTGCCGGAAATGCCGGCGACCGTGGGGCCGCTGGTCTATTCCATCCCGGTGCAACTCATCGCCTACCACACCGCGGTGATCATGGGCACGGACGTGGACCAGCCGCGCAATCTGGCGAAATCCGTCACGGTGGAGTGAGGGGGCGGGGAGTGACTGGGCCGATCTTACCCCACGAAAAATGCTCTCAGCTGCTCCACATGGCTGGCCGGGACATGCTCGGCCATGACATGCACGGCCATGACGGGTGTGAGGTGGCCGAGAGGCTGGCAAGCGCCCAGTCCTGCAAATTTCCGAACACGCTCATAATGGTGACAAATACACCTCGCGGAGGCATCGCACCCCTACCGAAATTTGTCCCATAAACGGCGAACAACATATTCTGAACCACGACGACTTAGGTGGTTGTCATCAATGTAAAATAGAATGCCGTCTCTCCCGCCGTAGCAATACTTTTCGTCACACAAAGCTTCTGACAAATCAACAACTTTCACATATGGTCGTGACTTTAAGATATTATCTAACCCTG
>NCEH01000226.1 GCA_002304505.1 Rhizobiales bacterium 32-66-11
TCTGCTGGCGATCCGGCGGATTGAAGGGGTGGGCGATCTGGAAGCCGACCTTTCGGGAACCGGGCGCAGCTATTTCGAACTGGCCCAGTCTCTCTCAGGGCAGGTGAATCTTCAGGCCGCCAACGGCTCCGTTACCGGCATCGACGTGGCGCAGGTCATGCGCCGGATCGAGCGCCGCCCCCTGTCCGGCGGCGGCGACCTGCGGGGCGGCCGCACGCCTTTCGACCGCCTCACGGCCCGCATCAGCCTCGCCTCCGGTGTCGCCACCGTTCACACGGCGGATATCCTCGGCAAGCAGGTTAACCTTCTGCTGAAAGGCGAGGTGGATGTGGGTGCGCGCGATATTGACCTGCAGGGCCACGCCATCCTGCTCACGTCTCCCTCCGGCAGCGAGCGCCAGGGGCCCCCGTTCGACCTCCCGTTCATTATCCAGGGGTCATGGCAAAGTCCGTTCGTGATGCTCGACCCGCGCAGTCTGATCGAGCGATCGGGCGCGGCTCAGCCGCTGCTGGAGGCCGTGCGCAATCGTGGGCCGGTGGGCGAGGCTGCGGTCCGGACCGTCATCGAGCAGCTGGCGAAGCCCACGGCACTTCCCCCGGCGCCCGACAAGACGGCGAACTGAACGCCCGTCAGCCCTGATCTCGGTATTCATGCTCCACTTGAAATTGAACTCTAAATATCAAGGCACTACACTCATGTCCTGATCCGGTTTGTGATCGGGTGGGGGCGCTCAGCTCGCGCTGTCCCCCGCGTCAGCGGACTTTGGACGGGGGATCCGATCTGGCCGGATCGGTGCCTAGACGGATGCCGTGGTGCGAGACATGCCGGGCGCGCGGACAGCGGGCTTGCCCGCGCTGTCGCTGGAGAGGCGGCCATAGAGGAAATGATCCTCCCACGCGCCATTGATGCACAGATATTCCCGAGCGACGCCTTCGCGGACGAAGCCGAGGCTTTCCAGCAGATGGATGGAGGGATGGTTGGTGGTCATGCAGGCCGCTTCCACCCGGTGCAGGCCCAGGGCGTCATAAGCGACAGGCAGCAATGCGGCCACGGCGGCGCGCATGTAGCCCTTGCCTGCGAACGGGGCCCCCATCCAGTAGCCGAGGCTCGCGGCCTGGCTGATTCCGCGCCGCACGTTGGAGAGGGTGACGCCCCCCAGCAACTGGTGGTCGCCGGTGCGAAAGACGAGCAGCGGATAGGCGTCGTCTGTGATCATGTCGCGGGCATA
>NCEH01000179.1 GCA_002304505.1 Rhizobiales bacterium 32-66-11
TACGGGTGACGCCGTGAATGGCAAGGACCATTTTGGCGTCATGTGAAAAAGCTCCGACGCTGGTGCTCGGCAGTCACACGAAAATTCCTTGCAAGGCTTTCGCTTTATCACCGAGAACATCAACGCTACGACATCCGGCGGCCGCCTGGTCTTCCACGTATTCGGGGCTCTAGTCCGGATTATGCACCAGGGTTGGCGGGCATAGCCTAAGCTGATCGGGGTGCAGCGGGAACCAATGCGCCCGCGACCCCGTCAGCGCCCACGTTGATCCTGCTCAAGGCGGTCCTTTCATGCGCACCTACGATGAGGCATAGTTCGCCGGTGAGGCGATGAGGCACATGCTCAGGCTCAGTTCCGCAGCGGAGTGGGTGAAAGTGCTACCAGCGATCCTGGTGGCACTGGCCATGCTGTTCGCGCCCATCGCCAACGCCTATTCCGCGCCATGCCACGACGAGGATTCGGCATACGCCGTAGCGGTGGATCATCCGCACCAGATCGCCTCGCCTGATCCCGCGGATCATCATTCGGACAAGCCGACCCAACCCGCTGACCACGGAAAGTGCTGCAGCGTCTCCTGCAGCGTCTATGTGCCCGTGGCCGACGGCGCGGATTTGCACGTTCTGGATCTGACCTTTGTGCGACAGCCCTTTGATCTCGCCAACCAGGCCGCAGACGGCCTGGCGGTCTTGCCCGGCCTCGATCCCCCGCGTTTCCAGAGCTGATAGCGGTCTCAACGCATTTCAGGCGTGAGACGGACGCGCGAAGCGGCACCCCTTGAGGGTGCCGGCGCGTCGACGCGCCGCAAGATGCCCCCGAAATCAGCGTCGGTCTCGTGCCGATGGGGAAACGAGGACCTTTCCATGTATGGTCGCGACACGCTTGCCGAGCCTATGGCCGGCACGGCTGCGCTCGGGCAATCCGGACCGACGGGCACCGGAGCCCCGCAGCAAACCCGCAATGCCCAAGCGGGCGCCTTCTTCAGCGACCCCGGAACTTTCGCTCGCGATGTCCTGTCCTATGGCAGGGACGCGGCCGAGCGCTGGATCCTGTTCTGGGACACGCTTCGCCAGCGGGCCGACAACATGCTGGCGCACGAGCGCGCCGGAAAGCCGCCGCTGCTCGACTTCGACTATGAAGTCCTGCTCGATGCCCGCCGGTTTGAGCGTCCGGCAAATTATGCGCTCCTGCGCGTGACCCGCGTCGGAGATCAATGCCTGGACGCTTGCCTGGACGCTGCCAAGCCGCCGGTGGTGATCCTCGATCCGCGGGCCGGCCACGGACCGGGGATCGGCGGCTTCAGGCAGGACTCCGAGGTCGGCCTCGCCCTGCATCAGGGGCATCCCGTCTATTTCGTCACCTTCTATCCCGAGCCTGCCGCAGGGCAGACGCTCGCCGACGTGCTTCACGTGCTGCGGCGGTTCGTCGAGGAGGTGTCACGCCGCCATTCCGGCGCCGCGCCCGTGCTCTACGGGAATTGCCAGGCCGGCTGGGCGGTGACGCTGCTCGCCGCGGACTGCGCGGGGCTGACGGGTCCCGTCGTTCTCAACGGGACCCCTCTGTCCTACTGGGCCGGCGAGAGCGGCATCAACCCGATGCGCATCGCGGCGGGCTTCGAGGGCGGCGCATGGCTGACGCATCTCCTCGCCGACCTCGGGGACGGCCGCTTCGATGGCGCCTTCCTGGTGCAGAACTTCGAAGGGCTGAAGCCCGAGGCGGTGTGGGAGAAGTACGCGAACCTCTATGCCCACATGGACACGGAGCGGGAGCGGTTCCTCGCCTTCGAGCGCTGGTGGGGCGGCTACTACTTCCTGAGCCGCGAGGAGATCCTCGCCATCGTCGAGAACCTCTTCGTCGGCAACCGGCTCGAGGAGGGGCGCCTGCGCATCTGCGCGGGGTGCCATGCGGACCTCAGGCGCATCCGCAACCCGCTCGTGATCTTCGCCTCCTATGGCGACGACATCACCCCGCCCCATCAAGCGCTTGGCTGGATACCGGTCGTGTACCGCGACACCGACGACCTGAAGGCGGCGGGCCAGCGCATCGTCTATCTCGTCAACCGCCATGTCGGGCATCTCGGCATCTTCGTTTCCGCCAAGGTCGCGCGGCTCGAGCACCGGGCGATCCTGCAGAGCCTGCCGCGGATCGAGGCCCTTCCGCCCGGTCTCTACGAGATGAAGATCGACAATCCCTCGGGCGATCCCGATTGCCGCGACGGTGGCTACGCTGTCCACTTCGAGGCGCGTGAGGTCTGCGACATCCGCTTCCCCCGGCAGGACGATGCCTTCGAGCGCGTGCGCGACCTCTCCGAGCGCAACGAAGCCTTCTACAGCACTTTCGTTAGCCCCTGGGTGCAGACACTGACGACGCCATGGTCTGCGGCGCTGCTGGAGACGCTGCATCCCATGCGCACGAGCCGGCACCTCCTGTCGGAAGGCTTCCTGCCCTGGATGCACGGTGTCCGCTGGCTTGCGACGCAACTCGCTGCGGACCGGCATCCGGCCGCACCGGACAATCCCTTCAAGGTGCAGGAGGAACACATCTTCTCCCGTGTCACCGAGGCGATCGCACAGGGACGGCGCCTGCGGGACGCGGTGTGGGAGCGCGCCTTCGACGAGCTCTACAGCGGCGCGGGCAGTACCCGCCCGGTCGATATGGAACCACAGGACAGGAGCGAGAACACAAGGCCGCAAGACACACGGAGCGGTTTGGATTTCCAGGCGGCGGGCATCAGCCGCGCCGCAGCAACAAGAGGGAACTGACCATGACGACGTTTCACAATCTGATGCTCGCCAGCGCGCTGCTGCTTGCTACGCCGGGCTTCGCCGAGGACGCGCACCATCCGCCGGAGGCCCAGCCTGCTGCGCCCCAACCCACGGCGCCCTTGGCGGTCACGCCCACGCCGCAGCCGCCTCAAGCCGCCCCGGCACCCGGTGGTCCTCAAGGCATGATGGGGATGATGGGTCAGGGTGGCATGGGCATGATGGGAGGCGGAAACACAGGGGCCGGCATGGGGATGATGGGCGGAGCCGCCGCCGGCGCCATGGGGATGGGCCAGATGATGGATCCCGGCCGGATCACAGGGCGCATCGCCTTCCTGAAGGCCGAACTGAAGATCACCGACGCCCAGCAGCCCTTGTGGAGTGCGTTCACGGAGGCGCTCAAGGCCAACCGCGCCATGATGGGCGACATGCAGGAGATGATGATGGCCGCGCAGGGCGGCGGCGCCCCGACCGTGCTGCAGCGGATCGACGGTCACGAGCGCATGCTTGTCGCCCGTCTCGAAGCGGTACGGCGCCTCAAGGCCGCGCTCGGGCCGCTCTACGCGTCGTTCGACGAGGCACAGAAGCGCACGGCGGACCAACTCATGATGCCGGGCGGAATGGGGCCCATGTGAGCATCGTGACCATGTGAGCGTCGAGTCCAGGTGAGGATCGAGCCCTTGGGCGGATCGGCATGAACGCGGCCGGTCCGCCTCGAGCAGGCGGGAGGATCATATGTCCTTGCATGACGACACCAGCCATATGCCGCGACCCGGCAACGACAACGGCGCGCAAGTCCGGCACCGAGGATTCTGGCGCTCGCCTGGCGGCATCGTCGCCATCGGCTTTCTTCTCGCGGCGGGCTTCCTGTTGCTCTCGGAGCATCGTGCCCATGCGCTGGGATACCTGCCCTTCCTCCTGCTGCTCGCCTGCCCGCTGATGCACATGTTCATGCATCACGGCCATGGCCACCATGCGGGACACTCACGGAGCAGGCCGGGGCCGGGGCCCGAAGGGGATGTCCGATGATCGAAACGCCGGCCTACGGCCTGTGGGGCCTCGTCATCCTCAACTCGGTGGTCTTCATCCTGTTCGCCGCGAGCTTCACCCGGCTCAGGACGCCGCGGGACTGGCGCACCCTCGGGGCGTTCTCGGCCTTCGTCGTCGCCCTGTTCACCGAGATGTATGGGTTTCCGCTGACCATCTACCTCCTGTCGGGATGGCTCGGCCGGCAGTTCCCCGGCGTCGATTTCTGGTCCCACGACGCCGGTCATCTGCTCGAGACCCTGTTCGGATGGCGCGTGAATCCCCATTTCGGGCCGTTCCACATCCTCAGCACCATCCTGGTCTTCGGCGGCTTCTGGCTGCTCGCGGTGAGCTGGAACGTGCTTTATGCGGCCCAGCGCGATCATCGCCTTGCGACCGAAGGCCCGTACGCGCGGGTCCGGCATCCCCAGTACGCCGCCTTCGTCGTCATCATGTTCGGCTTCCTGCTGCAGTGGCCGACGCTGGTCACCCTCGCCATCTTCCCGATCCTGGTCTGGGTCTATGTCCGGCTGGCGCGGCAGGAGGAAGCGGCTGCCCGCGCCGAGTTTGGGCCCCTGTGGGACGATTACGCCCGTCGCGTTCCCGCCTTTCTCCCTCGTATCGCCATTTCATCCCCATACGCCCCTTCCTCCGGAGACGGTCCTCATGACTGAGCACGACGCGCACGCCGGCCATCATCATCACGACCATGCGGATCATCCGCACGCCGGGGCGGAGCGTTCGCCCGTGGAAGCGGTCAAGGACCCCGTCTGCGGGATGGAGGTGAACCCGGCCACCGCCGGGTTCCGGTCGGAATACGGCGGCAAGACCTATTTCTTCTGCTCCGCGAAATGCCACGACACATTCGAGGCGGCACCCACCGCCTATGTGGCCACGGAAGCTCAGCCGCGCCCCGCCAGGGAGCAGCCGAAGGGGGTGATCTATACCTGCCCCATGCACCCCCAGATCCGGCAGATGGGGCCGGGCAACTGCCCGATCTGCGGCATGACGCTCGAACCGGAGGTGACGACAGGCGAGACCGGCCCCAGCGCCGAGCTTCTCGACATGACGCGGCGCTTCTGGGTCGGCCTCGTCCTTGCCGTGCCGGTCCTGGCTCTGGAGATGGGCGGGCACCTCACCAACCTCCACATGCTGCTCGGGGCGCAGGCGTCCAACTGGATCCAGTTCCTGCTGGCAACGCCGGTGGTGCTCTGGGCGGGATGGCCGTTCTTCACCCGCGCGTGGCAATCTCTGGTCACGCGCCGCCTCAACATGTTCACGCTGATTGCCATGGGCACGGGCGTGGCGTGGGCCTACAGCGTGGTGGCGACCTTCGCGCCGCAGATCTTCCCCGCCACCTTCCGCGCCGCCGACGGATCGGTGGCCATCTATTTCGAGGCGGCCGCCGTCATCACGGTGCTGGTGCTGCTGGGGCAGGTGCTGGAGCTGCGCGCCCGGGAGCAGACCGGCGGCGCCATCCGCGCTTTGCTCGACCTCGCCCCCAAGACCGCGCGGCGCATGCGCAGCGACGGCACGGACGAGGACGTGGCGCTGGAACAGGTCGTGGTCGGCGACCGCCTGCGGGTGCGCCCCGGCGAGAAGGTGCCGGTGGACGGCGAACTGGTCGAAGGGCGCAGCTCGGTCGACGAGTCCATGATCACCGGCGAATCCATGCCGGTCACCAAGGACGTCGGCGCGAAGGTCATCGGCGGCACCCTCAACCAGAGCGGCGGCTTCGTCATGCGCTCCGGCTGGTTCGTGCCGGTGGTGATCGCCATCGCGGTCCTCGCCTTCGCGGCGTGGGGCGTCTTCGGACCGGAGCCGCGCTTCGCCCACGGGCTGATCGCCGCCGTGGCGGTGCTCATCATCGCCTGCCCCTGCGCGCTCGGGCTGGCGACGCCCATGTCCATCATGGTGGGCGTCGGCCGCGGCGCATCCATGGGCGTGCTCATCAAGAATGCCGAGGCGCTGGAGCGGTTCGAGAAGGTGGACACGCTGGTGGTGGACAAGACCGGCACCCTGACGGAAGGCAAGCCGAAGGTGGTCGCCCTGAGGACGGCCGGCGGACTGGAAGAGGACGCGCTCCTGCGGCTAGCGGCGACGCTCGAGCGGGCGAGCGAGCACCCGCTCGCGGCGGCCATCGTGGCCGCGGCGGCGGAGCGCGGCCTGCCTCTCGGCGAGGCCCAGGATTTCGATAGTCCCGTGGGCAAGGGTGTGACCGGGAGCGTGGACGGCCGCAAGCTCGTCATCGGCAGCCATCGCATCATGGGCGAGGCGGGCGTGGACCTTTCGGCGCTTTCGGCCGAGGCCGAGGCGCTGCGCGGCGACGGCGCCACCGTGATCTTCGTCGCCGTCGACGGGCGCGTCGGTGGCCTCATCGCCATCGCCGACCCGGTCAAGGCGACGACGCCCGCCGCCTTGGCGGCCCTCAGGGCAGCCGGGGTCCGCGTCGTCATGCTCACCGGCGACAACAGGACCACCGCGCAGGCGGTGGCGCGCCGCCTCGGCATCGACGAGGTGGAGGCGGAGGTCCTGCCGGAGAACAAGGCGCAGGTGGTTGCCCGGCTGCGCCAGGAAGGCCGCATCGTCGCCATGGCAGGCGACGGCGTGAACGACGCGCCCGCGCTCGCCGCGGCGGATGTCGGCGTCGCCATGGGAACGGGCACCGACGTCGCCATCGAGAGCGCCGGCGTGACCCTGCTGAAAGGCGATCTTCAGGGCATCGCCCGCGCCCGGCAGCTGAGTCACGCCACCATGAGCAACATCCGCCAGAACCTGTTCTTTGCCTTCATCTACAATGCGGCGGGCATACCGGTGGCGGCGGGCGTGCTCTATCCCCTGTTCGGGCTTCTGCTGTCGCCCATCATCGCCGCCGCGGCCATGGCGCTGTCATCGGTCAGCGTCATCGCCAATGCCCTGCGCCTGCGGCGCACGCCGCTCGGCTGAGGCGTCCTCGTTCTTGGAATGCAGAGGCGGGTCCGGCTCCAGGGAGGGAATCATGATGAATTTCGACGGTATGATGGGCTCCGGCATGTGGGGAATGTGGCTGTTCAGCCTCCTGATCCTGGTGCTGGTCGTCCTCGGGATCGCGGCGCTCATCAAGTATCTCGGACGATGAGAGTGCGTCCCGAGGACGGAGGGGGTGAGCAGGCCAAGCCGGCCCACCAAATGCCGGGACTAAACAGCCGCCAGAGCCGGTTCGACCGTCTTCGTCCGCCATAGCTCATGGCCTTGTGGCGGGAGGCATTCGCCTTCAGCTTCGTCCCGTCCACCGCCACATGACCGAACTGCACCAGCCCGGCTGCCCGGCACAGATGCAACACCTGCACGAACAACTCCGACAGGGCGACGAGGTGGCGCTTGCGGAACGCCGCGATGGTGCGGACGTCGGGCCGGTTCAGGCCGGTCACCGCCATGACATGGACCCGCTCTTCGCAGGCGCGGGCGAGCTGACGCGAGGAGTAGAGGCCGCGGCACCCACGAGATGCTGTCTGATGCCCAGTGGCGATCCTGTAACAGCCTCCAATCGAATGGAATTTAGGAACATTGAGGTGAGGCAGGATTCCACATGTGATCCGGTTGTTCGGGACTTGTGATGAAATGTCTTCCGGGAGGTGATCGGTCCGATACGCTGCGGGTCGCGGAAATCGCCCCCCGCTGGTTGTAGGGGAGGGCGTAGGCGAATGCTGAGCAATTTGGCCGGATCGCGAACGCTTTGAATGGGGTCGGCCGGCGTCCGATCGAGGAGCACCTGATGACAGAGCAGAGGGAGAGTGCCGGGGCTGATCGTCCGGCGTCACGGCACGTCGATTTCCTGCTCGTGGGCGGCGGGCTCGCGAGCGCGGTCGCGGCGCAGACCTTGCGCGCCGAGGGCGCGACGGGGTCGATCGTGATCCTCTCGGCCGAGGATGTGCCGCCCTATCACCATCCGCCGCTCTCCAAGCACCTTTTGACCGGAACCGAAGGCGAGGCGCGGATCTTCGTCCACCCGGAAAGCTTCTATGGCGAGCACAGAATCGAGCTTGCCCTCGGCGCACGGGTGGTCGGCGTGGATACGGCAAAGCAGACCGTCACCACGGCGCGCGGGGAGGAGATCGGCTATGGCCAGCTCCTCATCGCCACCGGGGCCACGCCCAAGCCGCTCACGGTTCCCGGCGCGTCGCTCCCCGGCGTCTTCAGCCTGCGCCGCAAGACCGATGCGGATGCCATCCGGGCCGCCATCACGCAGGCAAAGCACGCGGTCGTGCTCGGCGGCAGCTTCCTCGGCATGGAGATCGCCATGTCGCTCCTGGACGCCGGCCTCAAGGTGACGATCATCGAGCAGGGGCCGGTGCTGCTGCGGCATCTCGAAGCCCCCGATCTCTCCAGCTACTTCGAACGCTATGCCGAAGGCCGCGGCGCCACCGTGATCCTGAACGACACCGCCGCCGTGCTGCGCGGCCGGGAGCGCGTTCAGGAGGTGGAGACGGCCGCCGGCCGTCACGTGGCGTGCGACCTCGTGGTGGTCAGCATCGGCGTCGCTCCGGCCACGGATTTTCTCGCCGGCAGCGCCATCGCCCTCGAGGGCGGCTACGTGGTGGTGGACGCTTTGCTGCGCACGAGCGCCCCGAACGTCTTCGCCGCCGGCGACGTCACCACCTTCTATGATCCCGTGTTCGCCCGCCGCCGGCACATCGAGCATTGGGACAACGCCGTGAAGCAGGGGCGGCTCGCCGCGCGCAACATGATGGGCCGCCGGCTGCGCTACGACGAGGTCTCCTATTTCTTCTGCGAAGTGGGCGACATCGGCTTCAACGTGCTCGGCGCGACGGAAGAGGCGGATGCCCGGGTCGCTCGCGGCGCCCTCGACCAGGGATCCTTCGCGCTGTTCTACCTGAAGGGCGACGTGCCGCGCGCCTTGTTCTCGGTGGGGCGTCCCGCCGACGAGACGCGCGTGGCCGAGGGCCTGATCCGCTATCGGGTTGGCCTGGGCGATGTGAAGGAGCGCCTGCATGAGGATGCGTTCGTCCTCGACCGCATCCCGACGCAG
>NCEH01000227.1 GCA_002304505.1 Rhizobiales bacterium 32-66-11
GCGAGGCCGAGCGCCAGCGCGCCCAGCCATCCGGCATCCCCACCCTTGAGCCGGCTCCACACCTCTCCAAGCCCGGCGAGCGCGGAGAGCAGGCCGGCGCAGGCCGAGGGCTGGTTCCTGCCCGCACGGGCGGTCACGGTGCGCCAGAGCTGGTCGGGGGATCCCGCCAGGGCGCGGGTGGGCGAAACCCTGACGCGCACCCTGATCGTCGAGGCGGTGGGCGCGAGCCCCAACCAGATGCCGCCGCTCCAGCTCCCCGATGTCGATGGCCTGCGGCAGTATGAGGAAGACACGCAAACAAACAGCGCGGTGATCGACCGGCAGCAGGGGGCGGCCCTCACCAAGGTGATCGCCGTGGTGCCGAGCCGCGCGGGCACGTTCACCCTGCCGCCGGTCACCATCGGCTGGTGGAATACGGACCGCAAGGCGCAGGAGCAGACCACCCTGCCCGCCGTGACACTCACCGTCGCCGCCCTTCCGGGTGCCGCAGCCCCCACGCCGCAGCAGGCCGAGGCGCCGGCCACCGGGGCCACCCGCAGCGAGGACGTGCCCCAGCCAGCCCCGCCGCCTGCGGCCGGGAGTTCCATCCTCACCGCCGGCCTGCTCTCCGCGCTTGCGGGGCTCGGGGAGGTCTGGAGCCGGCTCAAGGGTGGGGATGCGGGATGGCTGGGCGCGCTGGCGCTGGGCCTCGCGCTGCTGGTGGCGCTGGCCTTCGCTCCCGCCCTGCTGCGACGGCGGAGCCGAACCGCAGGGGGCGCTGTCCCCGCCCGGTCCCGTCTGGGCTTCGCCCCGTCCGCAGCGCGCGCGGGGAGCGAGCAGGCGCTGACCCGCGCGGCAAAGGCCAATGACGCGGCCGCCACCTATGCCGCCTATCTCGACCTCAGCCGCACCGCGACCGGTCGGGGGCTGGCCGAGCCGGCCCCGCGCACGGCCGAATTCCAGGCGGCCCTGCGCGAGTTGCGCGCCCACCTGTTCGGAGCGCCCGGCGGCCACTGGGACGGCAAGGGGTTTCTCGCCGCCTGGCGCAAGGAGACGGGCGCCACCGCCGCCGCGCGCCGCAAGCGGCGGGGCCCAGAGGGGCTGCGCCCGCTCTATCCGGAGGCCTGACCCGGGGCACGCCTCCGGCACGTGGGGGCGTGGTGCTCACGCCTCCCGCAGATCGCGGGCCGCGCGGGCGAGGATTTCCACGATGCGCAGTTCCGTGCCGGGG
>NCEH01000180.1 GCA_002304505.1 Rhizobiales bacterium 32-66-11
CGGCGCGGTCTCGGACAGCATCCAGGCCCGGCTGGCGGCGCACAGCGCGGCGCCGCCGTTCGGCTGGAAGATCGCCGCCACCAGCCGCGAGGGCCAGGCGCACATCGGCGTCGACGGCCCGCTCGCCGGGCGCCTGCTGGTGCGGGAGATCGACGAAGCGCTGACCAAGCTCGCCGACTGGATGCGCAATCAGGCAGACAATCCCCACGATTCCGGCCATGCCCGGCCGTGAGCCGGCACCTATAGCGGGACGCCGAAGAATTCCTCGTCCGCCCCGCCCCAGGCCTTGTGCAGGGCCAGGGCATTGCGCCAGCGCGCCAGTTCCGCCTCGTCGGCGGAGCGATGGGTGATCTTGCCCTCCGGTTGCTCCGCCAGCAGATAGGCCTTGGCGTTGCGCAGGAAGCGCTGAAGATCCTTGGTATCGACGGGGCGCACCACACAGCGGGGCGCCTCGTCGATGAGGATGGTGGTCGGCATCATGTCACGTCTCCCGTCATGTCATGTTTCCGTCAGGCGTCCCGCGTCCAGTAACGGGTCAGAATCCCTCGTCCCGCTGCCCCCAAGGGTGTGATCCGGGCACCAGTTCCGCCTTGATTCCAGCTTTCGCGATATCGGCGAGGGTGCGATAGAACGTACCCTCATGAACCAATGTGCCGCCCTTGGTGGTGATCGCCACATAGCGGGCCACGGGATCGCTTTCGCAGAGATATCCGCCGCCCGGATCCCGCGTTTCACGCACATTGCCGTTCCAATCCACGAAGAAGCCCTCAAGCGACATCTCTTCCTCCATTTGAAACTGAATCCGCGCGTCCCAGCGGGCTAGAATTCCGCGTCCGCGTCCTCACATGCGATCTGCTTCAGGGCGGTCTCGACAATGTCCCGGCATGCAAGCAGGCGCAGATATTCGCTTTTCTCGATCGTCACCGGTTCGACTTCGCGGCGATCCTTACCGCCGCCCTCGTCCTCACAAGGGCGAGCCGCCTGCGCGGCCTCGAACAGCGCCTTTTCGAGCTGATAGATCCGCTCGCTGGCCCGCTCGAGATAGGGCACGGGATTGGCGCGGACATTGGCCTCGTGCAGGGCGCTCAAGCTCAGCAGGGAGCGCAGGCGGCGGGCCGCCATGCGCTTCTCCACTCCGAAATCAGCCTTGATGATGCTCATCATCACCTCCGCTCTGCCGTCCTCAATCCAGGGGCGGGCCGAGATCGTCGTCGGCGCTCTTCTTGGTCTTTTTCTTTTCCACCTTGGCCTGCGCATACATGCCCGAGTTCTTCAGCGCGATCGGCGCCTGACCTTCGACGAATTGCGAAATCCAGAACAAGGTCCGCTCCAGCGCCTGCCCGGCCGAAGCGGCGTGATAGCTGCCCCGCTCATCGCAATTGAAGCCGTGGGTGGCGCCGGGATAGATGAAGGCACTGACATTGGGATGGGAGGCGCGGAACTGCTCTACCTGCTCGAGCGGGATCAGCGGATCATTCTCGGCGAAATGCAGCAGGGTCGGCACCTTGCGCTTCTCGCCCTGTGTTTCGACAATGCCAGGTCCATAATAAGAGACGACGCAGGCGATGCCCGAAACCGCGTTCGCGGCCGCATAGGCGATGTTGCCGCCGCAGGAATAGCCGACGATGGCCACCTTTCCAGCGTCCGTCACGGCTTCGACGCTCGCCTGGATATCGGCGAGCGCCTTCGCGTCGTCCAATTGCTCCAGCACCGCGAGGCCGGCGGAAAAGCCTTCCTCGTCATAGCTCAGCGCCACACCGGTCTGGACACGGTCGAACAGCGACGGCGCGATGGCCACATAGCCTCTGGCCGCGAAGGCGTCGGCGATCTTTTGGATGTGCGGATTGACGCCGAACAATTCATGAAGAAGGACGATGGCCCCCTTGGGCTCTTCCACAGGGTCGGCCCGATAGGCCGAAAAGGCATGTCCGTCGGAAGCAACAAGCTCGATCATGGCATCCTCGATTTTTGCCCCGCCGATCATTGACGAGAGCATTACGTACTTGATCCGCCCAGCCTCGGTCATTCGGACGGCGGATAAGGTGCCAGGCTCGCGCCCAGGAATTTCAATTCTTGCTTCTTTGGTTTTTTAGGGATGCGCTAAAGCAACCCCAGTTCGAGTTGCACGTCTTCCGACATGCGGGAATTATCCCAGGGCGGATCGAATACGAGCTTGATCGTGGCCCCGGAAATCCCCTCGACGCCGACCACAGCTTTCTCCACCCAACTCAGCAATTCGCCGGCCACCGGGCAGCCCGGGGCGGTCAAGGTCATGTCGATTTCCACATGACCACCCGGCAGGAATTCAATGCGGTAGATGAGCCCGAGATCATAGACGTTCACGGGAATCTCCGGATCGTGCACGGTGCGGATGGCGGCGATGATTGCTTCCATCAATGCGTCGTCCACACCGACCGTGGATCCTGTCTCGTGCGTCGCATGGGATGCGCCGCGATCCTCGAGCTGTGTCATCTGCCTGCCACCCTCTCAGAGCCTGTTTGGAAAAGTCGGACGGGTCGGTCCGCCGGGTCTTTCCGGCGCCCGGTTCGTCGAAAACTTGGCCCGATGCCCGGCATCGCGCCGGCGTTACCGACACGGCGCAGGCGCGGCACAAGCAGAACACCGGAGCATGCTGGTTTGCGGAGCGTATTCGCCGCTGTTCTGAAGGTTTTCACCAAGCTCATCACGAATTTCAGTCCCAATCCACCCCCGCCGGGCGGCCTATGGGACAGGACGTGCAAGCGCGATGCCATGCCCGCGTCAGCCAATGCCCTGCGCCAGCGCCTCAATCACCGTCCAGCCGACGGCGCCCGTCGGGTCGAGCTGACGCAGAGCCGCGAGGATTTCCTCGGCGCGCCCCGGCTGGTTCTGGCGCAGATGGATGAAGGCGAGCGCCTTCAGCGTATAGAGCGCGAACCGGCCGGCGCCCTCGGGCAAATTTCGTTCCGGCCGCCATCGGTGCCAATCCGCGTCCCATCCCGCCTGCCGCGCCGCCTCGCGCAATCCGCTCTCCGCCACGGCCTGGGCCTCCTCCAGGTTTCCTTGATAGGTGTGGATCTTGTAGAGGCAGAAATAGATCGGCAGTTCGCCCGGGGCCGCGGCCAGAGCCTGCCGGAAAAGGCCGTCAGCGCGCGCATGATCTTGCCGATACGCGGCGACACCTTGCTGGAGCAGGGCATTGATCTCCGCCGGCAGGTCGCCGAAATTGATGGGGTCGGGGTCTCGGAAAAGCTCGATCATTGGCGGCTCGCTCAAGCGGACGTGACCGGATCGCCCAGCCGATGCCCGCGCAGATGCCCCTTCCAAGCAAGAGCCGGGCCGTCGCCGAACCGCGCCGGCCCTTGATTTGAAAGCCGCGCGCACCTGTCGGCAATGCGACATGGCCCGGACATTCTGTTCGCCGTACGCCAGATGCCCTTCGCTACTCGGCCGGAAACCGAAAGATTTGCGGGGCTCGCTTTGGTTTCGCGCAGGTGGTTTGAACCTTGCAGAGGCAAGGCGGTGACATCTGGAGAGCGACGACGATGGCAATGGTCGGGTCCGACATCGAGCGCCTCATCAAGGAGGCATTTCCCGAAGCGCAGGTCATCATCGTGGACCTCGCGGGCGACGGCGATCATTTCGCCGCCCGCGTGACAAGCGAGACCTTCCGGGGGAAGAGCCGGGTGCAGCAACACAAGATGGTCTACGACGCGCTTCAGGGGCACATGGGCGGAACGCTGCATGCGCTCGCCCTCGAAACCATCGTGCCCGCCTGACGCGACTGCGAGGGCGGTTCAATACATCTGATCGTGAAGGGGAAAATGATGGCAAGTTCCACCGCAGAGCGCATCGCCGGCATCGTCGCCGCAAATGATGTGGTGCTTTTCATGAAGGGCATTCCGGCCGCACCCCAATGCGGCTTCTCGGCCACCGTGGTGCAGATCCTCTCCCGGCTCGAAGTGCCGTTCGAGAGCGTGGACGTGCTGGCGGATTTCGAGATCCGCGAAGGCATCAAGGCCTTCTCCAGCTGGCCGACGATCCCGCAGCTCTACGTCAAGGGCGAGTTCATCGGCGGCTGCGACATCGTTCGCGAAATGTTTCAGGCCGGCGAACTTTCCACCGTGCTGGCCGAAAAGGGCGTGGCCGTCGGCGCGCTCTGAGGGCATACGGATTTGCGCTCCGCGGTGTTCGCGCTGCGGGGCGCCCCCTTCAAGAACTCATGCCTCCACAGCCTGCGTCCGGCTCGCCCGGCGCAGCAGGGTGAGGCATTCGACATTTCCCGCAAGATCCAGCGCCGTGAAACCGTCCAGGGTCTCGGGACGGATATCTGCCCCGCGCTCCAGCAGGCGCGCCACCACATCGGCGAGGCCGGCGGATGAGGCATACATCAGCGCTGTGGCGCCATTATCATTGGCGGTGTCGAGAGCAATCCCGCTTTCCACCAGCAGGTCGATCATGTCGAAATGCCGGCCGACGCAGGCGAGCCAGAGGGCCGTGTTGCCGTCCGCATTGCGGGCATTGAGTGCCGCCCCAGCCGCGATCAGCACCCGGGCCACGGCCAGAGCGCCCGTGTGTGCCGCCTTCATCAGCGGCGTCGTACCATTGGCGATGGCGCCTTCCACCGCGCCGGGCGCGAACCCCTGCGCCTGGAGCCATGCCTCCACCTCCGGCGGAAGCGCAGGCGCGCGGGACGGACGCCGCCGCCACGCCTCGAACCCGCCGTCGAGGCTATAGATCTGCGAGAAGCCGAAATCGGAGAAGGCCTGCGCATATTCCTGGCTGGCATTGCCGTGATAGCAATAGATCAGGATGGGACGATCCTTCGGCGTGCCCACGAGCGTCGGGCCGAGATCGGAAAATGAAACGCGCACCGCGCCATCGATCCGGGCCTCCCCGAAGGACGTCGGATCGCGCGTATCCAGGATCAGCAGATTGCCACCCATCAGGACCTCGGCCTCTTTGACGCCGATTCGGCGGAACGGAATGCGCTGTCGCATATCTATCCTCGTGCGGGAATCGGCGGCCGGCCTTCATAGGCAGGCGAGGTGGTGATCCGGTCGTCGCTGTGCGGGCGTCCGACGGTGAAATGGTAAAGGGCCTGGAATTCCAGCGAGGCGAGGCCCAGCAGCTCGTGCAGGGCATCATCGAAAAAGCAGCCGATGCCGGTGCCGCGCAGCCCCGCGGCCTCCGCTTCCAGATAAAGCACATGGCCCAGCAGGCCGGCTTCCCAATGCAGCTGGCGGTACAGCGCGGGATCGGTCCGGATCGGCTCTTCGAATTGCGCCAGCATGCTCATGGCAAAACAGCTGTCGCTGGCGATCGCCTGATGGCAGCTCACGGTGCGCGCGACGCCCCGGCAATCGGTTTGAACCAGGCGCACCAGCGGCACATGAGCGGGCGCGCCTTCCACCGGCTCCCAAGCGAAATCCGCCCGCAAGCCGGCCCGCAGCGCCTGGCCGGCCGTCTCGCCGCGCGGAAGGGCATAAAGTCCTGGCGCCAGCCCCTCCACCCGATGGACGAACAGGACGGGATGCAGGGCCGGCTTACGCTCCCAGATATCCCACGGTGCGGCAGCGCGGGGCAGCAGCGCGTCCAGCATCCGGAAGAAGGCGGCACGCGGCATTTCAAACCGGCTGTCGAAGCGCTGGGCGCTGCGCCGTCCGAGCAGGATCTCGGCCGCCCGCGCGTTGCCGGTGCCGGCCAGCACGGGAAGCGACGGCAGGGCGGCGGGTGCGAATGGAGCCGCCGTTGCCCGCGTCGCCCGGCTCACATCGGCGATGATGGGCCAGCGATACAGCGGATGCGGGTCCAGCAGGCTCGCGCGGCCCGCCCATTCACCCTCCGCAAGGGCGCCGGGGATGCCCCCCTCGGCATCGAGACGCGGCATCGCGACCGGCTCAATGGCCACGAGCACATCCGCGTCTTCCGGTTCCACGCCGGAGAAATCCGCCGCTCGGTCGAGCCCCATCAGCGCCGCCAATGATGCGGCATCGCGGCCTTCCACGACGCGGGCGCTCCAGCCGAGCGCGCCGGCCGCATAGCGCAGCGCCCCGAGGGCGTGGCCGATGTCGAGCTGGCAATAGCGGAAAGCGCGTTCGCCATATTTCCACGCCTCGCGCCAGTGGACCGAACTCAGGCCAATCCAAAGGCGCGGCGTGCCGGCCCGCGCCGGCGCCCGGCAACGCTGCTCCAGCACATGGTCGCGGCTGACATAATGATGAAGCCCGTCGGCAAGGCCCCCCACATGGGCCGTGAGCGCATAGACCTCGGTCGGGTGAAGATTGCCGCTGGAGGGATTGCAGCGCAGCGCCCAGCGATCCGGCCCAAACTCCTTCCATGCCGCGAGCCCGAACGACAATTCCAGCAGCAACGCGACGCCATCCGCGTCCAAGGCGGCGGGACGCGGCGGGCCATCGTGAATCTCGGCGAAGCGCGTTTCCAGCCTGTGGGCGGCGAGCGGCAGAGCCACGCGCGGGACGCCCGCGAACACACGGAAGGGATCCGGCTGCGCATCCCAATCCAGGGTTTCCGGCCCCGGCGCATAGCGCGCCAGGGTGTGCTTGGTCCGCGCATGATAGGCGAAGACCGTATCGACAGCGCTCAGGACCTCAGGGGCGGCGATATTCATGCCTCGGCAGCCGATGGTTCCGGCGCCGGGCACCCGCCGGGCGTCTGCGGCCGGGTGCAGCCCTGGACGGCTTTCAACGCATCCCCATCGCGCAGCCAGGATGTAACCGGCTCGCGATCGAACCCCGCGCAACGCGCGGTGCCGCGCTCCACCAACGGCCGGCGGATCAGCAGCGGGTCCGCCATCATCAGCGCCAGCGCGGATGCCGCGTCCAGCCGCTCCGGCAAGATCTCGCCGGACTTCACCCGCGGCGCCGCCGGGTTGAACCAGCTCGTCACAGGCGTATCGCCGAAGAAGCCAAGCAGGCGTTCGGGCGTCCAGGGCTCGCTCAGGAGGTTGCGCGCGTCCACGCGATAGCCGGCGCGCTCCAGCATCGCGATCTGCCGCGCATTGGTGCCGCAGCCGGGCTTTTGAAAGAACACGATCGCGGTCAAGACCGCCCCCTATCGCATGAAGCCGAGCTGTACGATCGGCTGCGCGCCACCCCGCCCGAGGATCGTATCCACCTTCTTGCGCACGGCCTCCAGGGTCAGCGGCTTCACCAGCGCGCCATGGGCGCCGGCCTTGATGCCGTCCACCGCGGTGGCTTCCTGCGCCTTTTCGCAGACGATGAGAATGCGCACCCCGGGGAATTTGGCATTGAGATCGTCCACGAGCTTGGTGCCCCGCTCGCTGAGAAAGGACACGCCCAGCAGCACCACGTCGGGCTTCAGCCAGCCGACGCCCTTTTCATAAGCCTCTTCGGGAGTGGCGAGTTCATGCGTCTCGATTTCATCGTGCAGCATGAATTGCAGGGCGGCGCGCGTGATTTCATCCTGATCGACAACAAACACGCGCCGCTGATCCACGGCCTTTGATGTTTCGACACCAATTTGCATGTCACCCTCGCTGGCGTGTCGCGGTACATCTGCCCGTCCGCGCTCCATACCGCTCGAAGCAAGTTCCGTTCCGCGCGCGAAACGCCAGTATTGGCGCAGGTTCACGCGGGTTTTGCGGACCCGCGGCGCGCCTGCCCGCTTGTTTCGTTTGTGACAGCGCAGCGCCTGCTGTCCGATTCAGGACATAGCGCCCGACAAGAAAAACCCCAGATTTTTCGTTTATAAATCAGAGAATTACAGAATATCGCCATCTGGCACGCGGTTTGCTGAAGAACTCTTGCACGGCGAGTGAGGGCTGAGTGCACGCAGACGCGACGACGAGCGATGCGCTCCTTCCCGTAACCGGCGAGCCTGTTTGTGAGCGAGGAACATTCACGCCC
>NCEH01000228.1 GCA_002304505.1 Rhizobiales bacterium 32-66-11
CGCGAGGGCGAGCGCCCAGAAGGTGGGCTGGCGCATCACCGCCCGCACCACGCCCCCGCTGCCCGTCTTCGCCGCGCCGGCCGGCACGGGATGGTCGGCAGCCGGGTCGATCACCGCCGCGTGGAGCCCCGCGCAGAGCACGAGATTGATGCCGCCCAGCACCATCAGCGCGCCGCGCCAGCCCTCGATGTCGATCAGCATCTGGACCAGCGGGATAAACACGGTGGAGGCAAAGCCGCCCCAGAGCGTCAACGCCGTGATGCCGGCGCGCGCGCCGGTCGCGCCGCTGCGCCGGGCCACCACCGCGAAGGCGGGCTCATAAAGGGTGGCCGCCTGAAGGATGCCGATGCCGGCGACGCAGGCGGTGAAGGCGAGGCGCCCCTCCACCTGCGACCACGCCAGAAGCAGCAGCCCCGCCAGCGCCGAGCCCGCCGCCATGACAAGCCGGCCATAGCCCCGGTCGATGGCAATCCCCACCGGATAGCTCGCGAGCCCCGCCAGGATGAGGCCGAGGGTGGCCGCGCCGTAGAGGTCGGGCTTCGACCAGCCGAGATCGCGCCCCATCGCCTCCGCGACCAGCGGGAAGGCATAATAGAGCGACCCCCAGGAGCAGATCTGGCCGATGCCGAGCCCGGTGATGAACAGGCTGCGCCCGCTGAGCGGCCGGAAGGCGGGCGCCTCCACCGTCCCGCTCATGGCGCGCAACCCGTCATGGCACGCGGCCCTGCGGCGGCGCGCGCCGCGAAGATCGGCCGGCCCGGCGGCGGAGCAAGACACGAAACCGGCGCCGCCCCCGCCTGCCGCCCCGGTGCCCGCCCGCCAGACGCCCCCCCGCCGCGCCAGCGGACCGGCGCGCGTGACAGGAGGACGAGCGAGGGCAGGACGCGCGAGGGCAGGACGCGCGAGGGCAGGACGCGCGACAGGAGGACGAGCGAGGGGAGGGCGGGGGAGGGCAGGGGGCTGCTCCCTCTTTCCGGGCCATCGAACCGGGCGGGCCCGCCGCCGCCCTCAGACATCGGTTACAGCGCCCGGCGCCTTGGGCGAGGCGGTGCAGAGGGCATCGGCGCAGCACTCGTCGGCAAGGAAGCCGATGAGCGCATTCATGGCGGGATAATGCGCCCGGCAGATCAGCGTGGTGGCGTGGCGCTCCTGCGTCACCAGCCCGGTCTCCACCAGCCGGCGCAGATGATGGGAC
>NCEH01000181.1 GCA_002304505.1 Rhizobiales bacterium 32-66-11
TGATCCCGATCCGCGACGCGGTCCGCGAGGTGCTGAAGGCCCAGGAGTTCGACAAGCCGTGGAAGCCGGCACAGGTGAAGCTGCGCATCGCCTGGTCGAGCTTCGTGCGCGACTTCGGTCCCATCAACACCACCGTCGTCTCGACCAGCGAGGATGAGGAGACCGGCGACGTGCGCGAGACGCACCGCCGCCCGAACATCCAGCCTTTCCTCGACGATCCCGATTGCTGGCTGGTCGCTTCGATCGAGGACTACGACCTTGAGAGCAACACGGCCAAGCCCGGCCCCATCTTCACCGAGCGGGTCATCGCGCCGCCACCGGTGCCGATCATCACGTCGTCGGCCGATGCGCTCGCGGTCGTTCTCAATGAGCGCGGTCATGTCGATCCCGACCACATCGCCGAGCTGCTGCACCGTGATGTCGACGACGTCATCACTGAACTCGGCAACGCCATCTTCCGCGATCCCGCCGACGGCTCCTGGCAGACCGCCGACGCCTATCTCTCAGGTGCCGTCCGCTCGAAGCTCGTCGCCGCGCAGGCCGCGGTCGCGCTCGATCCCGCGTACCAGCGCAATGTCAGCGCATTGCAGGCCGTTCAGCCGGCAGACCTTCGGCCCTCCGACATCACCGCGCGTCTCGGCGCGCCGTGGATCCCGGCCGCCGATATCGTCGCCTTCGTCAAGGAAACGATGGGCGTCGAGATCAAGATCCACCACATGCCGGATCTGGCATCCTGGACCGTCGAGGCGCGGCAGCTCGGCTATATGGCGGCCGGCACGTCGGAGTGGGGCACCGACCGGCGGCACGCCGGCCAGCTCCTTTCGGATGCGCTGAACTCTTCCGTGCCGCAGATCTTCGACATCGTGAAGGACGGCGACAGCGAGCGCCGCGTGCTCAATGTCGTCGACACAGAAGCCGCCAAAGAGAAGCTCATCAAGATCAAGACCGCGTTCCAGAAGTGGATCTGGAGCGACCCCGACCGGACCGATCGGCTGGCGCGAGTCTACAATGACCGCTTCAACAACATCGCGCCTCGCGCCTTCAACGGCGATCATCTCCAGCTTCCGGGTGCCTCTGGCGCCTTTTCGCTTTATGGACACCAGAAGCGGGTTATCTGGCGCATCATCTCGTCAGGTAGCACCTACGTTGCCCACGCCGTCGGCGCGGGCAAGACCATGTCGATCGCCGCGGCGATCATGGAACAGCGCCGGCTCGGGCTGATCGCCAAGGCCATACTGGTCGTTCCCGGCCATTGCCTGGCGCAGGCCGCGCGCGAGTTCCTGGCGCTCTATCCGAACGCCCGCATCCTCGTCGCCGACGAGACCAACTTCACTTTAGCCAAGCGGCACCGCTTCCTGTCGCGCGCGGCGACGGCGACCTGGGACGCGATCATCATCACGCACAGCGCTTTCCGTTTCATCGGCGTGCCGTCGGCGTTCGAGCAGCAGATGATCCAGGATGAGCTGGAGCTCTACGAGGAGCTGCTGACCAAGGTCGAGAGCGACGACCGCGTCTCGCGCAAGCGCCTCGAGCGATTGAAGGAAGGCCTGAAGGAAAGGCTGGAGGCGCTCTCGACGCGCAAGGACGACCTTCTCACCATCTCCGAGATCGGTGTCGACCAGATCATCGTCGATGAGGCGCAGGAGTTCCGCAAGCTCAGCTTCGCGACGAATATGAGCACCTTGAAAGGCATCGATCCGAACGGCTCGCAGCGGGCCTGGGACCTGTTCGTCAAAGCCCGCTTCATCGAGACGAAAAACCCGGGCAGGGCGCTGGTGCTCGCCTCCGGCACGCCGATCACAAACACGCTTGGCGAGATGTTCACCGTGCAGAGGCTACTCGGCCACGCGGCGCTGCGAGAGCGCGGGCTGCACGAGTTCGATGCGTGGGCGTCGACCTTCGGCGACGCATCCACCGAGCTCGAGCTCCAGCCGTCGGGCAAATACAAGCCCGTGACCCGCTTCGCTCAGTTCGTCAATGTTGCCGAGCTGATCGCCATGTTCCGCTCCTTCGCCGACGTGGTGATGCCGGCGGATCTGCGCGAATACGTGAAGGTGCCGGAGATCTCAGGCGGCAAGCGCCAGATCATCACCGCGCCGCCGAGCGCGGCGTTCAAGGCCTATCAGCGCCAGCTCGAGGTCCGCATCACCGCCATCGAGCAACGCGACCGTCCGCCCGAGCCCGGTGACGACATCCTGCTCTCCGTCATCACCGACGGGCGCCATGCCGCGATCGATCTGCGGCTGATCGATCCCGACAATGACGATGAGGCCGGCAACAAGCTCAATCAGCTCGTCGCGAACGCCTTCCGGATCTGGCAGGAGACGACGGCAAACACCTATGCCCGTGCCGACGGGAAGCCCTACGAGCTGCCCGCTGCCGCGCAGATGATCTTTTCGGACCTCGGCACGCTCGGTGTCGAGAAGAGTCGCGGCTTCTCGGCCTACCGCTGGATTCGCGACGAACTTGTCCGCATGGGCGTGCCCGCTTCCGAGATCGCCTTCATCCAGGATTTCAAACGCTCCGATGCGAAGCAGCGCCTGTTCGGCGATGTCCGGGCCGGTAAGGTTCGCTTCCTTCTCGGCAGCTCGGAAACCATGGGGACCGGAGTCAACGCGCAGCTCAGGTTGAAGGCGCTGCATCACCTCGATGTGCCATGGCTGCCGTCCCAGATCGAGCAACGTGAGGGCAGGATCGTCAGGCAAGGCAATCAGCATGACGTCGTGGACATCTTCGCGTACGCGACGCTCGGGTCGCTCGACGCCACGATGTGGCAGAACAACGAGCGCAAGGCTCGGTTCATCGCCGCCGCGCTTTCCGGGGACACCTCGATCCGCAGGCTGGAAGATATGGGCGAAGGGCAGGCCTCGCAGTTCGCCATGGCGAAGGCCATCGCCAGTGGCGATCAGCGCCTGATGCAGAAGGCTGGATTGGAGGCCGAGATCGCCCGGCTCGATCGCTTGTGCGCCGCCCATGTAGATGACCAGCATGCCATTCGCCGCCAGATTCGCGATGCCGAGCGTGAGATCGAGCATTCGACCCGGCGCATGGCCGAGATTGGGCAAGACATCGAGCGGCTTGTGCCAACTGCCGGCGATGCTTTCGCCATGGCCGTGACCGGGAAACGCCACGCCGAGCGCAAGGGCGCCGGCCGCGCTCTGATGAAGGAGATCCTGACGCTCGTCCAACTCCAGCAGGAGGAGGAGGTCGTCATCGCCTCGCTCGGCGGCTTCGATCTCGAATTCTCCGGCGAGCGGGTCGGACGTGACGGCTTCCACTACACCACAATGTTGCTGCGGACTGGCGCAGACTTCGAGATCGATCTGCCTGTTACGGTCACGCCGCTCGGCGCCGTCGCTCGGCTCGAGCACATACTGTCGGGTTTCGAGGAGGAACAGGAAGGATATCGGCAGCGGCTGAGCGATGCCCGCTTCCGCTTCGCTTCTTACCAGGCGCGCGAGGGCGGCGCATTCGCCTTCACCGACGAGCTGGAGATGAAGCGCACGCAGCTCGCCGAGATCGAGGCCGATCTTGCGAACGACGTCGAGAGTCCCCGCGATCGGATCGCTGCTTAGGAGCGCTCTCGCGACAAGCGATTCTCATCATCGATCAATACAAGACGAGATGGAGCCCCGTCGCCCCATCTCCAGAGCACGAGGTTCAAATCTTCGGCCGTCGCGCCGGCTGCGAAGCTCCTGACGAGCAAGCCGTTATAGCCGCCGGCAATAAGTCGCCGGGCAAAGGTCTGCGTCCGCGCTTCCCCGCTCGCCTTCATCTGGTCGCGCCATGTGCTCTCGGCGAGTGCCGCGGGGTCCATTCCCTTTGCCGCGAGCGCCTCATCATCCCGGCAATCGAATATGCCATCGATCTTCGCGTCGTAGCAGACGAGCGTGGTCGGCTGGAGATTGCCGACCTGATTGGCTTCGCGCAGCGCGGTCATTACCGATAATGACCCATAGAGTGCGGGCAGGGCCTTCGGGTTGAACCGTCCGCCATAGAGTTCGGCACCCCGCCCGGACAGTGGCTCGCGCGCATAGACCGGATTCAGCGCTCGATAGAGCTTTCCCCGATATTGCACGTCGTCAGGCGTGCACGCCGGCGTCGACCGCGTCGACATAATCGAGCACGTCATCCACGCGACCGTTACGCACGAGCTGCATGGCCGTCTGACCGGAGAAGCCGGGCAGGGGCTCCGACCGGTACCAGGCATAGGCCATCAAGGTGGAACCGAAGCGCGGCTCGACCTTGTTGATCACCTCGACCATCTCGCGCAGCCGGCGTTGGGTCTTGTCCGACCGGACGCGGTCCTTGCGCTGGACGGCATCCTTGCCGAGCCCGGCCGTGCGGGCGACTTCCTCGCTAGTGGTCCGGAACGCAACCGCGATCTTCCGGGGCGCGAGGAAGCCGTTATCCGCATATTGCGCCAACCCCATGCGAGCCTCCTGTTGTCCGAATGACGCTAGTTCTGACGTAATATAGCGTCACTATGGCTGGCATTCAAGGCGCGATATGGGGAGGAAAGGAGGGGGCATTCAGGGAAAATCCGGTTCGCCGATCGACCGAGCCGGCGACGCTGAAGCTCAACCGCGGTTTGCGCAGTCCCGGCCGCGTCGTCCTGCGCGGGGCTTAAAGCCCCGCTTGGCCGGCCGGGCAGGGATGCTCAGCCGCAGTTGCACCGGCCCGTCCGCTCCGCAGGCCGGGGGAGGTCTTCGAGAAGAAGACGAGAAAGGACCCGCGAACGGCGGCGTCCGAAATCCCCACAAGGAGCTTCCGATGCATCTCATGAAGGTCAATCCGCGCGCGCTGAAGGAAAATCCCGACCGCATGCGCCTGACGAAGTCAACGCCGCAGGCCGATGCGCTGTTGCTCGCCACCATAAAGGCCGTTGGCATCGTGCAGCCGCCTGTCATCGCCCCTGAGAGCGGCGGAGGCAATGGCTACATCATCAATGCCGGCCACCGTCGCGTGCGCCAGGCGATCGCCGCCGGCCTCGAAGAGATCGACGTCCTCGTCGACGACGCTGCCAACGACAACGGCGCGATGCGCTCCATGGTGGAGAACATCGCCCGCGAGGCGCTGAACCCCGTCGACCAGTGGCGCGCCATCGAGCGCCTCGTCGCGCTCGGCTGGACCGAGGAGGCGATCGGTGTCGCGCTTGCCTTGCCGGTCCGCCAGATCAAGAAGCTGCGCCTCCTCGCCAATGTCCTGTCGGCCATGCTCGACCACATGGCGAAGGGCGACATGCCGAACGAGAAGCAGTTGCGCACCATTGCGGCGGCCTCGCTCGAGGAGCAGCGCGAGGTCTGGAAGAAGCACAAGCCCTCCAAGGCCGATCCGCAGGTCGCCTGGTACAACGTCGCGAACGGTCTGGAAAAGACCCGGATGTACGCGAAGGACGCGAGCTTCGATGACGAGCTCGCC
>NCEH01000182.1 GCA_002304505.1 Rhizobiales bacterium 32-66-11
GCCGCCACCCTTGCCGGTCAGCAGCACCGCGGCCGCCGCGATCAGCAGCATCACGCCGATGATGGCGAAGGTGTCGCTATAGCTCATCACCAGCGCCTGCCGCTTGACCAGATTGGCGAGATAGATGAGCGCCTGATGATGGGCCGTGTCCATGTCCGGGATGCCGTGCTGCATGAAGTAGTTCTGCATCACCGCAATCCGCTCGCGCACCGCGCCACCGAATTGCGTCACCGACTGGCCGATGATGTTGGAATGGAACTGCTCGCGCTTGGTGACGATGGTGGCGAGCGCGGCCGTGCCCACCGCCCCGCCGAGATTGCGCAGCATGTTGAAGATGCCGGAGGCCGCCGCGCTGTCGGCCCGCGCGATATTGCGCATGGCGATGCCGCTCAAGGGCGCCAGGATCACCGCCTGGCCGATGGCGCGCACGATATTGGGCCAGAACAATTGGTCGCCGGCATAATTCAAGCTCATATGGGTGTTCATGAAGCAGCTGATGGCGAAGATCACCAGCCCGGCGAACACCACGAAGCGCGCATCCACCCGCTTCAGCAGCATCGGCACGAGCGGGATCAGGATCAGTTGCGGCAGGCCCACCCAGGCCATCACCGAGCCGATCTGCTCGGAATTATAGCCCTGCACCTGCCCGAGATATTGCGGCAGGATGAACACCGAGCCGTAGAGCGCGAACCCCACCATCACGTTGGCGACCGTGCCGAGGGCGAAATTGCGGTCCGCGAGCACGCGCAGGTTCACCGCCGGCTTCTTCACATTGAACTCGATGATCAGGAACAAGGCGAGGAACACCGCCGCAACCAAGGCCGTGCGGGTGATGAAGGGCGAGCCGAACCAGTCGTTCTTATTGCCTTCCTCCAGCACGGTTTGCAGCGCGGCAAGGCCGATGGCCATGGTGCCGATGCCCAGCCAGTCGCCTTCTTTCAGCAGCGGCAGATTCATGGGCTCGCGTTCGAGCGTGAAGAACAGCGCGGTCAGCATGAAGGCGCCGGGCACGAGATTGATGAAGAAGATGTATTCCCAACCGTAATTCTCGGTCAGATAGCCGCCGATGGTCGGGCCGATGGCAGGCGCGAAGGTCGCGGTGAGCGCGAACATGGCCATGCCCACCGGCTGCTGGGTCTTCGGCAGCTTGGTGAGGGTGTAGGTGAAGGCCATGGGGATCATGACGCCGCCGCAGAAGCCCTGGAAGCCGCGCAGCACGATCATCTGGCTCAAGTTCTGCGCGAATGCGCAGGCGACCGAGAAGGCGAGGAACAGCGCCGCGTTCACCATCAGGAACCGGCGGAAGGAAAACACCCGGCTGAGATAATCGGTGAGCGGGATGACGATGATTTCGCCGATCAGATAGGCGGTGGAGATCCAGGCGCCATTATCCGCGCCGGTGCCGATGCCGCCCTCGATATTGGCGAGGGAGGAATTGGTGATCTGGATGTTCAGCACCGCCATGAAGGCGCCGAGCATGGTGCCCATGACCGCGATCCAGACGCGGGCTGAGGCTTTGTCCGACATCGGGGCAGGGGCGGGTGTTGCGGTCTGGGACATGGAAATCGTCCAGCGGCGCGGCGGGCGCGCCTTTATTCGAATGCACGCGATCCCGCGCGCGGGTCCAGGACGCGCGGCATCGCGCGGGTTGGGGGCGAAGATGGCGCGGCCAAACCTTGGGCCGGCGCCCCTCAGGAGGCGTCGGCGGTCGACTGCGGGACCGGCTTTACGGTCACGGTGGGCACCACCGACATGCCGGGGCGCAGACGTCCGGCGAGCGGGCTGTCCGGGTCGATCGTGATCTTTACCGGGATGCGCTGGACGATCTTGGTGAAATTGCCGGTGGCATTGTCCGGCGGCAAAAGCGCGAACACCTGCCCGCTGGCGGGGGCGACGCTGTCCACATGGCCGGTGATGTCCGCGCCGGGGAAGGTGTCCACCTCGATCGAGACCTTCTGGCCCTTGCGCACGTCGGTAAGCTGGGTTTCCTTGAAATTGGCAATGATATAAGCGCCGTGCAGGGGCACGAGCGCCATCAGCTGGGTGCCGGCCTGGACGAACTGGCCCACGCGCAGGCTGCGGTTGCCCACCACGCCGTCCTCCGGGGCGACGATCTTGGTATAGCTCAGGTTCAGCTGGGCCTGCTGAAGCAGGGCCTCGTTATGGGCCAGCGTCGCCTTGGCCTTGTCCAGCTGGGCGTTGAGTGTGTTCACCTGCTTCTGCGCGGCCACCAATGCGGCCGCGTCCCTCTGCACGGTGGCCTTGGCGGCGGCGATCTTGGCGGTGGCCTGCTGGGCATTCTGCAAGCTGCCGAAGCCGCTCTTGGCCAAGGTGTTGTAGCGGGTGCTATCCTGCTCGGCGAAGGTCTCGTTGGCCTTGTCGGTGTCGAGCGTGGCACGCGCGCCGTCGATCACCGCCTTCTGCTGGTCCAGCAGGGCCTCGGTATTGGCGATGTCGGCCTTGGCGCCGGACACGTCCGCCTGCGCCTGTTCGAGCGCGACCTGATAGTCCCGGTCGTCGATGCGGGCCAGCACCTGGCCCTTGTGCACGGTCTCGTTGTCGCCCACCAGGACCGCGCCGATATAGCCGCCGACCTTGGGCGCCACGGTCACCACGTCCGCCTGCACATAGGCATCGTCGGTGGATTCCTGGAACCGGCCCACGGTCCAATAGTGCCAGCCGAAATAGCCGCCGCCCGCCAGCACGGCGATCAGGGCGGCGCCGGCGAAGAGGCGCTTGCGGGAGGAGCGCGGCGGAGCGGTTCCGGTGTCGGGATCGTCTTGCGCGGCAGGCTGCACGACAGGCGGCACAGGGGCGGGCGCCGCCGGCTGCGGGACGGCTTCGGCGGGCGGAACCGGGCGCTCGGCCTTCAGCTCCGAGGGATTGGTCTGGCGGGTCATTTGAGTTTGCTCCTCACCGCGCGGTCCTCATGGGGCGGCGCGGTGGTGTAACGCTTTACGAAACGAATTCGTTTCCTATATATGCCCAAAGTAATCTGGGCTTCAAGTCACGAGGAGCTGACTCTTTGTCGAAAGCCACTGCCGCGCGGGCCGGGGGCGCCGAGCCGCAGCGCACCGTGTCGGAACGCACCAGGTCGGCACCCGTCGTTTCGGAACCTGCCGGATCGTCACCGCCTGCCGCCTGTCCCGGCGACAGCGCGGCGTGCAGCCGCCCCCGCGGCCGGCCCCAGGTGCGGCCCGATGCGGAAACCGCCCACCTGGTGCTCCGGGCGGCGGAGCAATCCTTCGCCGAGCGCGGCTATGCCGATACCACCATCGACGAGGTGGCCAAGGCCGCCGGGGTGGCGAAGAAAACCGTCTATCGCCTGTTCGGCGGGAAGGCCGACCTGCTCGGCGGCATCATCCGCGCGCGCGCCGATACCTTCACCATGAGCATCAAGGCCGAGACCGACGATATTCCCATCGCCCAGGCCCTGTTCGAGATCCTGGAGGAATTCACGCGCATGGTGCTCTCGCCCGAGGCCATCGCCCAGAATCGCCTGAGCATGGCGGAGGCGCTGCGCTTTCCCGAGGTCGCCGCGGCCTTCTACGAGCATGGCCGCCTGCACACCACGAAGGCGCTGGCCGATTGGCTCGCCCACCAGTGCGCGCGCGGCCTGATCTCCCTGGAAGACCCTTTCACCGCCGCCAGCATCCTCCTGAGCATGGCGGCCGACGAACCGCTGCGCCGCACCAGCCTCGGCATCGCCGCGCCGGTCTTCGACGCCAAGAGCCGCACGCGCATCGCCACCTGCGTGTCGCTGTTCCTCGACGGCTGCCGCAAGCCGGGCTGAACCCGTCGAGCGGCTGCATGAGGCGCAATTGCAACCTTGAGCCACCTCAAAATGATTCCGTGGTTCGGTGGATATGGTATGGCAGGGAAGAAACAATCCTGGACCCAATGCCAAATGTCCACGCTGCTGATCACGCATCCCGCTGGCCTCGACCATGTCACGCCCCCCGGGCACCCTGAACGCGTGGATCGCCTGAAGGTTCTGGACCGCATTTTCGAGCAGGAGAAATTCTCAACCCTGCTGCGCGAGATGGCGCCGCGCGGCGCACGCGAGGACATCATCCGCGTCCATCCCGAGGATTTCGTGGACGGCCTCGCCGCCGCCGCGCCGGAGAGCGGGCTGGTGCGCCTCGATTCCGATACGGTGATGGCGCCGGGCAGCTGGGAAGCCGTGCTGCGCGCCGTCGGCGGCGCCTGCTATGCGGTGGACGAGGTGATGGACCGCAAGGTGGACAATGCCTTCGTCGCCATGCGCCCGCCCGGCCACCATTGCGAGACCCGCCGGCCGATGGGCTTCTGCCTGCTCAACCAGGTGGCCATCGCCGCCCGCCACGCCCAGGCCAAATACGGCCTGAAGCGGGTCGCCATCGTCGATTTCGACGTCCATCACGGCAATGGCTCGCAGGAGATTTTCTGGGGCGACGACAGCGTGATGTATTGCTCCACCCACGAGATGCCGCTTTATCCCGGCTCCGGCGCGGTGAGCGAGACCGGAGCCGCCAACACCATCGTCAACGCGCCGCTGCGCTCGGGCGACGACGGGGTGAAGTTCAAGGAAGCCATGGAGTCGCGCATCCTGCCGCGGCTCAACAATTTCGCTCCCGAGCTGATCTTGATCTCCGCCGGGTTCGACGCCCATGTGCGCGACCCGCTGGCCTCGCTGCGCCTCGTGGACACGGATTTTGGCTGGATCACCAAGCGCCTGATGGAGATTGCCGACAAGCGCTCCGGCGGCCGGCTGGTCTCGGTGCTGGAGGGCGGCTACGATCTGGAAGGCCTCGCCAGCTCCGCCGCCGCCCATGTCACGGCCCTGATGCACGGCTAGGGGCGCGGCGCGCTGCCCCTCCGCGCTGCGCCCCTCCGCCCTGCGTCCTTCTCCCTGCGTGCTCGCCTAGCGCCGCTCGCCGCTCGGCAGATAGGGCTGGAGCACGTGCGCGAGCTTGGAGGGCGTGAGCGATTGCAGCCACACCTTCCCCGGCCCGGTCAGTTCGGCCAGGAACAGCCCGTCGCCGCCGAACAGCATGTTGCGCACGCCGCGGATGGTGGTGATCTCGAAGCCCACGCCTTCCTCGAACATGCCCACATGGCCGGGATGCACCAGCAATTGCTGGCCCGCCTCCAGCGTATAGGCGACGATCTCCCCGCCCAGCTCCACGAACGCGGTGCCCTGGCCGGTGAGGCGTTGCAGGATGAAGCCGTCGCCGCCGAAAATGCCGGTGCCGAGCGATTGCTGGAATCCCATGGCCAGCTCCAGCCCCTGCGCTCCCGCCAGGAAGCCGTGGCGATGGATGAGATAGCCGCGCCCCGGCGCGACATGGATTTCGACGATATTTCCCGGAACGGTGGCGGCGAAGGCCACCAGAGCATCGCCGCCCTGGGCGGTGAATTCGGTCATGAACAATCCGCCGCCCGAGATCGCCCGCCCGATGGCCCCGAACAGGCCCGACGCGCCGCCGGCGGCGGTGGTGGTGTGCAGGGCGACATTGGACGTCATCCAGGACAAACGATCGGTTTCGGCGAGCAGGGTTTCGCCCGCGGAAAGGGTGACCTGGAGAACGGGAAGGGTCGAGCCGGTGATTTCCGTCCGCATGTGTCTGCTCCCAAGCCTTGATCGTGCCTGCAGGAAGAGGCAAGTCTGCGCGCGAGGCAAGCGTTCCGGCATGTGGAAAATTGTCTTCTTCCAGTTACCCCGGCACCGCTGCATGGGTGGTTGGGCGCAGTCGCTGGCCTGAAAGGTGCCGAGGAGCTTTGCCGATGGGGTGCCGGTCTTCCGTTTCTTTCCCGCGCCTGCCGCGCCCGCGCGGGATGGGTCGCTTCGGGGTAAGCCGCTTCGGGGTAAGCCGCTTCGGCTTGCTGGCGCTGCTTGCAGCCCTGAGCGCGCCGGGCGGGGCGCGGGCCGCCGAGGCGCCGGACCTTGCGGCCTATACCACGGCCACCTTCCTGCCCTATCTCGACGCGCCGCTCTCCGGCGCGCCGATGACGCGGCCGCCCTCCCTCGGCCTCTCGTTCGGCGGGCGGACGGTGCGGGCGGTGATGGATACCGGGTCCACCGGCATCGTGGTGGCGGCGAGCGCCATTCCCAATCTCGCGCGCCTGCCCAACCTCGGGCCGGGGCAGCTGACCTATACCAGCTCGGGCCGCATCATGAAGGGCACCTGGATCGTGACGCCGGTGGAGATCAGCGGGACGCAGGGCGCGCAGGTGACCACCCGTCCCCTTCCCGTGCTCGCGGTGACGCGGGTGGAGTGCCTGAAGAGCGCGCGCAATTGCCGTCCGCGCCAGGATCCGCGCGGCATCGCCATGCTGGGCATCGGCTTCGCCCGGCAGGGCGACCATCAGGCGCAGAGCACGCCCGACCGCAATCCGTTTCTCGCTGTAGAGGGCATGGGGGATGGCGAAAAGCCCGGCGCGGTGCGGCGCGGCTATGTGGTGATGAAACGCGGCGTTCAGGTGGGGCTGACGGGGCAGGATGCCGCCAGCTTCGCCTTCACCAAGCTGGCCCGCAGCACGCAATTCCCCGATTGGGCAGCTGCGCCCGCCTGCCTGTCGCTGAACGCGCGCGCGCCCGATGCATGCGGCACGGCGCTGGTGGATACCGGCGTTTCCACCATGTATGTCTCGCTTCCCCCCGCCCAGTTGCAGGGGCAGGTGACGCGCGACGCGCGCGGAAAGCCCGGCCTGCCGGCGGGCGCCACGCTTTCGGTGAAGCTGGGCGCGGACGGCGCGGGAGCGGCCTATAGCTTCGCGGTGGGCGATGCGGCGAACCCGCTCGCGCCGCTGGGCGTGGTGCTGGTGCCGCGGGGCGAGCGCACCTTCGTCAACACCAGCCTGCGCTTTCTCAATGGCTTCGATTATCTCTACGACGCCGACGGGGGTTATGTGGGCTATCGGCCGCGCCAAAGCCGGTGAGGCGCCCGCTCAGGCCGCCTTGTCCGGCGCCGCGCCGCGCTGATCGAACGCGGCCTGGGCGCTGGCGATCTCCTCCATATGTGCGCTGGCCCAGCGGGCGAGCGGCGCAAGGGTTTCCGCCAGCGAGGCCCCGAGCGGGGTGATGGCATATTCCACCGTCACCGGCACGGTGGCGAAGGCGTGGCGGGTGACGAGGCCGTCGCGCTCCAGGCTCTTGAGGGTCTGCGACAGCACCTTCTGCGAGAGCCCGTCCACCTGTCGGCGCAAGGCGTTGAAGCGGGTCGGCTGCCCGGCCACGATGCTGAGGATGAGCACCGTCCATTTGTCGGCGATGCGGTCCAGAATGCGGCGCGTGGGGCAATCGGCCTGATAGGGATTTCCCTCGGCATGGTCGTGCAGCATGGGGCCTCGCTTAGAGCAAGCGCTAACTCATTGCGGTGTCGCATTTTCTTCAAGCGAATTGGTGTCCACTTCGCGCAAAAATGCTCTGGGTTTCACCGGGGAAACCTGATGACCCCAAAGTGCCTTCTTTCGCCTTGGATGCATTTATCGCATCTAGTTTCCATTGGATACCCGGTTTGACCGGGCAAAGGAGACGTGCAGATGAAAATCGCTCTGGTGGGCGCCTCGGGCGCCGTGGGTTCGCGCATCCTTCATGAGCTGGCCGCGCGCGGCCATCAGGTCACGGCCATCGCGCGCGACCCCTCCCGCATTCCCGCCGCGCCGGGCGCAACCGCCGTGGCGGGCGATGCGCGCCGGGTCGAGACCCTGGCGCCGCTGCTGGCGGGGCACGATGCGGTGGTCAGTTCGATCCATTTCACCGATGTCGATGCGGACGCCCTGATCGGCGCCGTGAAGGCCGCGCAGGTGCGGCGTTATCTGGTGGTGGGCGGCGCCGGCAGCCTGGAGGTGGCGCCGGGTGTTTCGCTCTACGACATCCCGGACTTCCCGGCCATCTATCTGACGGAAGCAAAGGCTGGCGGCGCATTCCTGGCACGGCTGAAGGGCGAGGGGGATCTCGACTGGACGTTCCTCTCTCCGTCGGCGGAATTCGTGCCGGGCGAGCGCACCGGCACATTCCGCCTGGGGACGGACGAACTGCTGGTGTCGGCCTCCGGCCGCAGCTTCATCAGCTATGAGGATTATGCGGTGGCGCTTGCGGACGAGATCGAGCATCCGCGCCACGTGCGAGCGCGCTTCACGGTGGGATACTGAGCCGCGCAGGGCGCATCAGTTCCGCTCGCATCAGTTCCACTCAAAGAAAAAGGGCGCGGCTTGCGCCACGCCCTTTCCCCTTAAACCCTTGGTCGGCTGGACGCCCTCAGAAGTCCATGCCGCCCGGAAGCCGGTGCTGCCGGCTTCCCACCTCAACGTCTTGGTCGGCTGGACTTCCTCAGAAGTCCATGCCTCCCATGCCACCCATGCCGCCGCCCGGCATGGCGGGCATGCCGCTGTCCTTCTTGGGCAGCTCGGCGATGAGGGCTTCGGTGGTGACGATCAGGGCGGCGATGGAGGCCGCATCCTGGAGCGCGGTGCGCACGACCTTGGCCGGATCGACGATACCGGCCTGGATCATGTCCACATATTCTTCGGTCTGGGCGTTGAAGCCGAAGTTGGCGTCGTTGGACTCCAGCACCTTGCCGACCACGATCGAGCCTTCCACGCCGGAATTCTCGGCGATCTGGCGGATCGGGGCTTCAAGCGCGCGCAGCACGATCTTGATGCCGGCGGCGATGTCGGAATTGTCGGAGGTCAGCGCTTCGACGGCCTTCTTGGCGCGCAGGAGAGCGATGCCGCCGCCCGGGACGATGCCTTCTTCCACCGCGGCGCGGGTGGCGTTCAGGGCGTCGTCGACGCGATCCTTCTTTTCCTTCACTTCCACTTCGGTCGAACCACCGACGCGGATGACGGCGACGCCACCGGCGAGCTTGGCCAGACGCTCCTGGAGCTTCTCACGGTCGTAGTCCGAGGAGGTTTCCTCGATCTGCGCCTTGATCTGGTTCACGCGCGCTTCGATGTCGGCCTTCTCGCCGACGCCGTCCACGATCGTGGTCTTTTCCTTCTCGAGGATGACCTTCTTGGCGCGGCCGAGCTGGGCCAGCGTCACG
>NCEH01000183.1 GCA_002304505.1 Rhizobiales bacterium 32-66-11
TCGGCCGAGAGCGAATGCAAGGTGCTTACGAGCGCCGATCTGCAAAAGATCCTCCAATGCCTGCCGCATCGCTATCCGTTCCTGCTGGTGGACCGGGTGGAGCGGATCGACAGCGACAATTCCTGCGTCGGCGTGAAGAACGTCACGGCCAACGAACCGCATTTCCAGGGCCATTTCCCCGGCAATCCGGTGATGCCCGGCGTGCTCATCATCGAGGGCATGGCGCAGACCGCGGGCGTGATCTGCATTCTCTCAAAGCCCGAGCGTCCGGCGGACCAGCCGCCGCCCTTGGTCTATTTCATGACCATCGACGAGGCCAAGTTCCGCCGTCCCGTCGTGCCGGGAGACGTGCTTGAATATCACATGACCAAGATCTCGCGGCGCCGCAACATGTGGTGGTATCGCGGCGAGGCGAAAGTGGGCGGCGAGCTGGTCGCCGAGGCGCGCCTTGGCGCGATGATTACCGGATTCTGATGTGCCCCTGATCGACCCTCTCGCGCGTGTTTCCGACGGCGCCATCCTCGCCGACGATGTCCAGATCGGCCCGTTCTGCACCGTCGGGGCGGATGTCACACTTCATGCTGGCGTCCGGCTGATTTCCCATGTGAACGTGCAGGGGCAGACCACCATCGGTGCGCGCACTGAAGTTTATCCCTTCGCGTCGCTCGGCACGCCGCCCCAGTCCGTGCATTATAAGGGCGAGCGCACGGGGCTCACCATCGGCATGGATTGCGTGATCCGCGAGCATGTGACGGCGAATATCGGCACCGCCGGCGGGCGCGGCGTGACCCGCATCGGCGATGGCTGCATGCTGATGACCGCCGCCCATGTGGGGCACGATTGCACCGTCGGCAACCATGTGATCTTTGCCAATAATGCCACCCTCGGCGGCCATGTGGACGTGGGCGACCATGTGTTTCTCGGCGGCCTGTGTGCGGTGCACCAATATACCCGCATCGGCGCCCAGGTGATGGTCAGCGGCATCACCGGCGTGCGCGAGGATGTGATTCCCTATGCCTATGTGCTCGGCCAGGCCGGGCGTCTGGTGGGGCTTAACACCATCGGCATGAAGCGGCGCGGCTTTACGCGGGCGGATCTGCATGCCGCCCGCGCCGCCTATCGCGATCTGTTCTTCGGCGCCGGCGTGTTCGCGGAACGTCTCGCGCGGCTGCGCGAACAGACCGAGGCCTCCCCGTTCGCGCGCGAGATTATGGACTTCATCGACGCCGGCAAGAATCGCGCGCTCTGCCAGCCCGCGCGCGGCGTCGTGCACGAGGAATGATCCGGTGATCCGTTCGCCGGCGCAACATGGGCTGACGGCGCAGGGCCTTGGCCCCGCCGGCGGCGCTCAGGGGCTCGGCGGCGCGGCTCACGCTCAGAACGGCCCGCTGGCCATCGTCGCCGGTGGCGGCGCTTTCCCGGCGGCAGTTGCGGAAGCGGTGCGCGCCCAGGGGCGCGATGTTCTGCTCCTGCTCATGAAGGGCTTCGCCGATCCGGCGCTGGAGCGCTATCCCCACCATTGGTTTAGGCTCGGCTCGCTCGGCAGCGTCTCCGCCGTGGCGCGCGCGCGCGGCGTGCGCGACGTGGTGATGGTGGGAACGCTCACGCGCCCGCGCCTGTCTGATCTCGGGCTGGATTGGACCACCATCCGCCTGCTGCCGCGTGTCGCGCGGCTGCTCCGCGGCGGCGACAATCATTTGCTGTCCGGTGTCCTGGAACTCGTGGCGGAGCAGGGCTTTCACCTCATCGGCGCGCACGAGGCGGTGCCGGGGCTGCTGCTGCCGGAAGGCGTGCTCGGCCATGTGCAGCCGAGCGCCGAACAGCAAGCCGATATCGCGCTCGGCCTTTCGGTGGTGCGCACGCTCGGCCCGTTCGATGTGGGGCAGGGGGTGATCGTGGTGAACGGCTTCGTCGCCGCCGTGGAGGCCGCCGAAGGCACGGATGCCGTGCTGTCGCGTTATGAAGCCCTGCGCACCAGCGGGCGGCTGCGCTTTCCCATGCGCGCGGGCGTGCTGGTGAAGGCGCCGAAGCCCGACCAGGATCGCCGGGTGGATCTGCCGTCCCTCGGCCCCGCCACCGTCGCGTGCGCGGCCCGGGCGGGACTTGCCGGAATTGCCTTCGAGGCCGGCGGCGTCATCGTTCCGGATCCGCAGGAACTGGTCCGTGCGGCCGACGCCGCGGGCCTGTTCGTGCTCGGCGTCGCGCCTGGAGCACGGGCGTGAGCGGCGGATTGCCGGCGCGCCCGCTGCGCGTTTTCATCCTGGCGGGCGAGGAATCCGGCGACCTGCTGGGCGGTGCGGTTATGGCGGGCTTGCGCCAGCTCGCGCCCGCCGGCGTGGTTTTTACCGGGGTCGGCGGGCCGCGCATGCAGGCGGCCGGTCTCGTCAGCTTATTTCCCATGGACGATCTGACCGCCATCGGCTTCGGCCAGGTTTTTGCCAAGCTGCCCACCATCCTCAAGCGCATGCGCGAGACGGTTGAGGCCATCTGCGCCGCCCCGCCGGACGTCCTGGTGCTGGTGGATGCGCCGGATTTCACCCATCGCGTGGCGGCGCGGGTGCGGCGGCGCAACGATCAGATCCCGATTGTGAAATATGTTTCGCCCACCGTCTGGGCGTGGCGGCCGGGGCGGGCGAAGGCCATGCGGCCGTCCATTGATCATCTGATGGCTTTGCTGCCGTTCGAACCGGACGTGCATCTGCGCCTTGGCGGGCCGCCCACCACTTATGTGGGCCATCCGCTGTTGGAGCGGCTTGCCGAATTGCGGGCGGACGCGGCGCAGCAGGCGCGCCCGGCCCATGAGCCGCCGCTGGTGCTGGTGCTGCCGGGGAGCCGGCGCAGCGAGGTCGAGCGGTTGGGCGCGGTGTTCGGACAGGCGATCGGGCATCTTGCAAGCCAACGTCCGCTGGACGTGGTGTTGCCCACCCTCCCGCGTCTGCTGCCCATGGTCGAGGCTCTGGTGGCGGACTGGCCGGTGCGGCCGCGCGTGGTTACCGACACTGAGGAGAAATATGCCGCGTTCCGCACGGCGCGGGCCGCGCTCGCGGCGTCCGGTACGGTAACCCTGGAACTGGCGCTCTCCGGTGTGCCGACGGTCGCGGCCTATAAGGTGGCGCCGTGGGAAGCGGTGATCGCGCCCTATATCCTGAAGCTGCCGAGCGTCATCTTGCCCAATCTCATCCTCGGCGAGAATATTGTCCCGGAATTTCTCCAGCACGATTGCACGCCCGAGCGGCTTTCGGGGGCACTCGGCCGGCTGCTGAAGGATGGCGCGGACCGCGACCGGCAGACCGAGGCATTCGCACGGCTGGACGAAATCTTCGGTACGCAGGACGAGGCCCCGAGCCTGCGCGCCGCGCGGGTGGTGCTCGCCACGGCCGCCGCCCGGCGCTGATATCCCAGCGCTTTCACCCGTGTCCCGGCGGCGTGCCCAAGCTGCTCGCCCTTGGTGACGCGCGACCTTGCGGTTCTTGAAACGAAGCGCGCTCTGAAACCATCCTCGCTTGAAACGAAAAACGCGGCCTTTCGGCCGCGTTTGCGTTGGTAGGAAGCGCCGGCGCAAGCCGGTGCCGCGCGCCGCGAAGGCTCACGCAGCCCGCATCACTTGCGCTTGGCCATCGGCACGTAGTCGCGACGCTCGGCGCCCGTGTAGAGCTGGCGGGGACGGCCGATGCGCTGGCCCGGATCCTCGATCATTTCCTTCCACTGGCCGATCCAGCCGACCGTGCGGGCAACCGCGAACAGCACCGTGAACATGGTGGTGGGGAAGCCCATCGCCTTCAGGGTGATGCCGGAATAGAAATCGATGTTCGGATAGAGCTTCTTCTCGATGAAATATTCATCGTGCAGCGCCACGCGCTCCAGCTCGATGGCCACGTCCAGCAGCGGATCGTCCTTGATGCCGAGCTCGGAGAGAACCTCGTGGCAGGTCTGCTGCATGATCTTGGCGCGCGGGTCGTAATTCTTATAGACCCGGTGGCCGAAGCCCATGAGGCGGAACGGATCGTTCTTGTCCTTGGCGCGGTTCACGAATTCCGGAATGCGCTCGGGACGGCCGATTTCCGTGAGCATCTTCAGCGCGGCTTCGTTCGCGCCGCCATGGGCCGGTCCCCACAGGCAGGCGATGCCGGCGGCGATACAGGCGAACGGGTTGGCCCCCGAGGAGCCGGCGAGACGCACGGTGGAGGTGGAGGCGTTCTGCTCGTGGTCGGCATGGAGGATGAAGATCCGGTCCATGGCGCGGGCGAGCGTCGGGCTGACCTTATAGTCCTCGCACGGAACGGCGAAGCACATGTTCAGGAAGTTCGAGGTGTAGTCCAGCGAGTTCTGGGGATACACAAACGGCTGGCCGATGGAATATTTATAGGCCATCGCGGCGAGGGTCGGGATCTTCGCGATCATGCGGATCGACGCGATCAGGCGCTGCTGCGGGTCCGAGATGTCGGTCGAGTCGTGATAGAAGGCGGAGAGCGCGCCGACCGAGGCCACCATGATGGCCATGGGGTGGGCGTCGCGGCGGAAGCCCTGGAAGAACCGGGTCATCTGCTCGTGAACCATCGTGTGACGGGTCACGGAATAATCGAAATCGGCCTTCTGCGCGGCGGTGGGCAGTTCGCCATAGAGCAGGAGATAGCAGGTCTCCAGGAAGTCGCCGCCCTCGGCGATCTGCTCGATGGGATAGCCGCGATAAAGCAGAACGCCTTCATCGCCGTCGATATAGGTGATCTTGCTCTCGCACGAGGCCGTGGAGGTAAAGCCCGGGTCGTAGGTGAACATCCCGGTCTGGCCGTACAGCTTGGAGATGTCGACGACCGAGGGGCCGATGGTTCCGCCGTTGACCGGCAGGTCCCAGCTCTTCTCACCCACTGTCAGCTTGGCGGCTGAACCTGCGGTTTTGGTGGTGGCGTCCATAAAGTCTCCCATCTGTAGGCGGGGAAATGGTACCACCTTCGCGGATGCGAAGGGTCTGGCGCGCAGTCGTAAACCCTCCCCAATTTTGCCGCAAGCGTGACCATGCCTTCTTGGGGCGCAACACGCAGTGAAGCGGCGCGAAACCCTTTGCCGCGTCTTGATTCTAGTGTGCCGGCGGGCGCCGATTTTTCGCGCCTGAGCCTTCGATCCTCTGCCGCGACGCGGGAAAAGCGGCGATATCGGCGCTCGGAAACCGGTCAAGCGGGGCGCAAACGAAAACGCCCGGCGCAGGGCCGGGCGTTCGATCTCGGCACCGTCGGCAGGCTCAGTCGGCCACGGCCGGCAGGCGGCGGGCGACGGTCGCGATGCGGGTCCTCATGGCGCGCCAGGTGGCGAAGTCATTCAGCCGCGAGGTTTCGCCGAGGCCGATGAG
>NCEH01000229.1 GCA_002304505.1 Rhizobiales bacterium 32-66-11
GCTCGGCGCCGGCTTCTACTACAAGACCTTCATGTGGCCGGCGGCTTTGTGGGAAAAGCTCTACGAGCCCACCATCCGCAAGGCGGCGGGGCTCGGGCGGGCCGCCGAGGCCGCAGACCCGGATTCCTACGAGAAGGCGTTCGCCTTCTGCGATCTGCTGGTGGTGGGCGGCGGCGCCTCGGGCCTCATGGCCGCGCTGGTCGCTGGGCGCAGCGGCGCGCGGGTGATCCTGGCGGACGAGGATTTCCGGCTCGGCGGGCGTCTGCTGTCCGAGAAGACGGACATCGATGACGGGCCCGCCTTGCGGTTCGTCGCGGAGGCGGAAGCCGAGCTTCAGGCGCTGCCGAACGTCACCCTCATGCGCCGGACCACCGTGTTCGGTGCCTATGACGGCGGCACCTATGGCGCTGTGGAGCGGGTGGGCGACCACCTGCCGGTTCCAGCGCCCTTCATGCCGCGCCAGCGCTACTGGAAGATCGTGGCCAAACGCTCGCTGGTGTGCGCCGGGGCGATCGACCGGCCCATCGTGTTCGGCGGCAATGACCGGCCCGGCGTCATGTCGGTGCAGGCGCTGCGCAGTTATGCGGTGCGCTACGGGGTCTCGCCCGGCCAGCGCATCGCGGTGTTCGCCAACAATGGCTATGCCTGGTCTGCGGCCTTCGACGCGGCGGCGGCGGGCGCCCAGATCGTCGCCATCGTGGACGTGCGGCCGGAGCCCCCGGCGATCCAGCTTGAGCGTGCAAAGAAGCGCGGCATCCGGGTGATCGCGGGCGGCGAGGTGGTGGCCACCTCCGGCAAGCTGCTCTCGGCAGTGACCGTCCGCACCGCACGGGGCACGGAACGGATCGCGGCGGACGTGCTCGCCATTTCCGGCGGCACCAGCCCCAATGTGGGCCTCACCAGCCATTTCGGCGGCAAGCCGGTCTATAATCCTGATATTGCCGGCTTCGTGCCCGGCGCCCTGCCGCCGGGAATGCGCGTGGCTGGGGCGGCAGATGGCGACTTCTCCCTCGCCCGCTGCCTTGCCGGCGGTGCGGCGCGGGCGGCGGATGCGGTGGGCGACCTCGGCTTCGCCGCGCAGGCGACCCCGGTGCCGCAGGCGCGCGACAATCCCGTCACCATCGCCCCCTTCTGGCATGTGCAGGACACCAAGGGCGCTGCCTTCGTGGACT
>NCEH01000035.1 GCA_002304505.1 Rhizobiales bacterium 32-66-11
GCGGCGATCCATCTTGAGGATCTGGAACGGCTGCTGGTTGTGCATCAGCGGGCCGACGTCGCGGATCGGGCGGATGTCGACCTGCGAGCGCGGCAGGAAGGCCACGGCGCCGTCGAGATCGACGGTGAAGCCGCCCTTGACCTGGTTGAAGATCACGCCCGTGACCTTCTCATTGGCGGTGAACGCCTTCTCGAGCTTGACCCAGCTCTCTTCGCGGCGCGCCTTGTCGCGCGAGAGAACGGCTTCGCCCATGGCGTTCTCGACCCGCTCGAGATACACCTCGACTTCATCGCCCACGGCGATGGGGACATCCCGGCCGGGGCCGGCGAATTCACGAAGGGCAACGCGGCCTTCCGTCTTCAGGCCGATATCAATGATCGCCAGATCCTTCTCGATGGCGACCACAATGCCCTTGACGACGGCGCCTTCCTGCAAATCGGCGCGGCCGAAGCTCTCGTCGAGCAACGAGGCAAAATCTTCACGCGTGGTTTCTGCGAACGACATCTAGTCTCCGAACTGTCTCGCGCCGGCGTCTTTGATATGGACGCCCGTATCGTGCGGATGGTCCGGGAGACACCCGAACCGCCACCGGCAAAGCCGATGGGCCGGCGCAAAGGCCGCTCGATACGAAGCAGGTTGAGATGTGCAAGGTCAGGCACCGAGCGAAAGCCAAGGCGGGCTGCCTCCGACATTTCGAGGGCAGCGTATCCCGCGCCCCCGGCCCGCCCGAACGGCCCTCGCATGAAGGTCACTGTCTCGGACGCGGCTTACGTAGTGCAGAAACGCCCATTTTGCAAGGCTTGCTTGGGCTTTCCGCCGCAATCGCGCCGAAATTCCGTGCCGACGGCGCCGCGCGAGCCCTTTGCGCCCGCGACGTCTTTTGGCGCCCCGCTCCGCCCGCGCCCGGCGGGCAGGCTCAATCGCCGACGATCTTCACCTTGTCGCCGTAGCGCAGCTTGGCATCCTTATCGAGCCCATTGAGAATGAGGAAGCGTTCCAGGGGCCGGTCCGGCACCTGCATGCGGGCCGCCATCTTCTCCACATTATCGCCGAGGCCGACCGAGACCACGCGGATGCGCAGCGGCTTCACCGTCTCCGCCTCGTCGCTGGCGACCCGGCGGAAGGTGTCGGCGGCCTCGCGGAATTGCTTGTCCAGCTCTGGCGTGAGGTTCCGCGCGGCGAAGATCAGGCGGTAGACATCCGAGCCGAAGCGGATGGCGAACATGCGGAATGACCATTGCTCGCCGCGCGCGATCGCGGTCGCCGCCATGAAGCCGTTGACGGTGAGCGTCTCCACCGAATTGATCTCCACTCCCTCGATCCAGCCTGAGGAGAGATATTGCCCGAGCGACTGGTCGCCGTTCACCCGCACCGCGTCGAGCCGCAGCGCCTCGGAGCCCGAGGCGGTGGCGCCGAGCACCGCCTGGGAGGTGTTCTCCAGCGAGAAGCCCTCCGGCGCCACGAAGGTGAAGCCGAGCTTGGGATGGAAGAACTTGCGCCCACGCACGAAGCCTTCCTTCGGATCGTCGCCATAGACCATGCCGTCGATCGCGCCGAGATAGGCGGCCTTGTCGCGCTCGCCCGGGCTCGCGCCCGACGCGCCGCTGCCATTGGGGGTGGCATATTGCCGGGCATTGGCGATGGCGATGGAAATGCGTTCGGGCGTCGCGGGATGGGTGGAGAGGAAGTCCATCTCCGGCGCGGTGCCGGTGCCGAGGCCGCCGAGCCCGCCGCCGCTGCTGCGCAGGCTGGCCTGCTTGCCCATGTCGGTGAGGAAGCGCGAGGCGCCGAACGGATCGAACCCGGCGCGGGCGGAGATGCCCACCCCGATGGCGTCGGCCTCCAGCTCCTGGCCGCGCGAGAAGCTGGCCAGCGACATGCGGCTCTTGGCCATGGCGAGGGCGCCGAGATCGGCTTGGTCTGGTCCTCGCGGATGGAGGCATGGCGCGCGATGACATGGGCCATCTCGTGCGAGAGAACCGACGACAGTTCGGACGTGTCGTTGGCGAGCGCCAGCAGGCCGCGCGTCACGTAGAGCGAGCCGTCCGGCAAGGCGAAGGCATTGATGGCGGGGGAATTCAGCACGGTGACGCGATAGCGCAGGTCCGGCCGCTCGGAGGCTGCCACGAGGCGCTCCACCACCTGCTGGATCAGCGCCTTCAATTCCGGATCGTCATAGGCGCCGCCGTAGCTCGCCACCAGGCGCTCGTGCTCGCGCTTCTGGGCCGGCGTCATCTCCGGCAACTGGCTGCGCGCCCCGCTGTCGGCGACCGGCGCGCTGAACCGATCCACATCGACGCCGGCGCAGGCGGTCAGCAGCAGGGACAGGCCGAAGGCAAGCAGGATCGCGCGCAGCACCCGCGCGCCGGAAACGACCCCGGCTCCCTCTGGCCTCGCCCCGCCAACCCCTCTCACCGCACCTGCTCCTCGATCTCCAGCGCAGCCGCCGTCCGCAGGGCGAGCATAGGCCCGCCCTCTTGGTTAACCACCCCGCGCACGTCCACAAAAGTGCCGGGCAAAATGGCGGGAGCGAGGCCGGGACGCGACATTCTGGCAGCGCGGGAGGCCGGAAGCGTTGCCGTCACATCCTCCCGCCAGCGGGGGCCGAAATTGAGATACAGCAAGCCCCGCGTCTCGTTGGCGGCTCGCACCCGGCCGGCCACCAATGTGAACAGCCCCACATGGTCGGCGACGGCTGCGATATTGGCGGCATCGAGGCGCGCGGCGGCCGACGCCCACAGGCCGGCGCGCGCCGCGCGTGCCTCATGCTCGGCTGCCCGCAAGTCCTCCGCGCACGCCGGCACGGCGGCGGGATCGGCATAAGCGGCGCCGGCCACGAGCAGCGCCCGCGCCAGGGGAACCGCGCCCTGCGGCGTGAGAACCAGCGCATCGGCGATGCGGCGGCCGTGGCGATCTTGCTCCCCGGGGGCCAGCTGAAGCGTGCGGCCGACAAGAGCGGCGCGGCCGGCGGCCTCGGCCAGCGCGGGGATCTCGGCTTCAGGATTGAGACGCGTGGGCAGCACTACGCCCTTCGGCACCAGCCGCACGCCGCCGGACAGCAGCAGCGCGCCGTCGCGCACGCCCATCACCTGCTGCCACGTGGCCTGCCCAACCCCATCGGCGGGCGCAGTCACGGCTTCATCCAGCGCGGGGAGCGTCATGGCCTTGAGCTTCGGACAACCGGCCGCATGGGCGGATGCTGCGCCGAGCACCACCAGGATTGCCGCCAGAACCGCCCGCTGCGATCCGTGTCTCAGAGCTCCGATCCTCGATCTGGTTTGGAACCATTCCAATAGACGCCTTAAGTGTACCCTCCTGCGTCGGATGCTCCAAGCGTGGGCACACCCGCGCGGCTTCACCCTTTCTTACCGTGCGTTTCCCCACGGGCGGCGCGCGCCGCTGGATTTTGGCCGGGGAAGGTGGTTCCCTTCGAGACTGATTGGGACTGCGGATTCGCTCCATGCTGCGGCATGTGCAGCCAACGAGGCGGGCAAGCGTGTCGGAACGTGCAAAGCGGATGGCCGAAGGGCTTTTCAAACGGCCCGGCTTCCTGATCCGGCGGCTGCATCAGATCTATGTCGCGATGTATCTCCAGGAATGCGAGCGGTTCGGCACCACGCCGGTTCAATCGAGCGTGATGCAAGTGCTGCTGATCCAGCCCGGCCTCGACCAGGCGACGCTCGCGGCGGAGATCGGGGTGGACCGCACCACCACTTCGAACGTGCTGGCCCGACTGGAAAAACGCGGTCTCATCAAGCGCGAGGCGACCGAGGACGACCGGCGCATCCGCCGCGCCTTCCTCACCGAGCCGGGCGAAATCATGGTCGGCGAGATGCAGGCCGCGCTTGAGAAGGCGCACAGCCGCCTGATCGCGCCGCTGCCCCCGGAAGAGCGGGCGCAATTCATCCGCCAGCTGACTTTGCTGGTGGAATCCAACAATGACGAGGGACGCGCGCTTCTGCGCACTTTGTAGGCAGTTTTCGCCTAAAAAATCGCATTGACGTGCGTCCAGTTCATCAGCACACTGATGAAATGATGATGGCGAAGCGGGGCCGAGGTGTGGTCGTCGCATTCGTCAGTCAGCTGATTATTTGCGACGGCGCGACGCGCTCCGGTGCCGCGTTTTCAACTCGGACCGACGCGCCCGCCTCAAGAGGAACGAAGCCGCATTCCATCCCTATGCCGCTGACCATGTGCCGCTGAAACCGAGGATGGCGCGCGAGTCCGGTGCGAACGCGCGCCGAAGAGTCGATTTAAGAAAACGAATATTCCGCCACGAAAGGGTTGTTCTGTGCAGAGCTTGGATATTTTGGACAAGCAGGGCCTTCGCGGCTTCCTGAACATGGTGGAAACGCAATTCCCGGAAGAAATGCTGCGGATCAAGGACCGCGTCGATATCGACCTGGAATCCACGGCGGTCGTGTTCGAGCTTGAGCGCGCGGGCCGCAGCCCGGTGGTGGTGTTCGAGGATCTGGGCGGCAAGGGCATGCCCTGCGTCACGAATATTGCCGCAAACCGAAAGCTGCTTGCCGCTTGCCTGGGCGTTTCGGCCGCGGACCTGCCGATGGCGTTCCGCGAGCGGTGCCAGAACTATCTGCCCTGCGAGCGTGTCGATAACGCGCCCTGGAACGAAGTGGTGATCGAGGGCGACGACATCGACCTCACCAAGCTGCCGATTCCCCTGCAATTCTCGGTGGATGCGGCGCCCTATATCACGGCCGGCCAGCTCACGGCGCGCGATCCCAAGACCGGGATCGACACCACCGGCTTCCATCGCCTGATGCTGCGCGGCAAGAACCGGCTCGGCGTTTCGCTGCATTCGCGCCGTCGCATGTATGAGTTTCATCGCCGCGCGGAAGAAATGGGGCAAAATCTTCCGGTCGCCATCACGATCGGCATTCACCCGCTGCACTATATGGGCTCGATGACCTATGCCTATCCGCCTCAGGTGCGGAAGTTCGAGATCATCGGCGGCCTGTTCGGCGAACCCTATCGCCTCGCGCGGTGCGGTGTCGCAGACCTCGAGGTGCCGGCCGGCGCGGAAATGATCATTGAAGGCGAGATCCTCGCCAATGTTCACGAGCCGGAGGGGCCGTTCGGCGAGTTCACCGGCTATGCCTCCTATCGCTCGACGCAGAACGTCTTCGTCGCGCATCGTATTCGCATGCGCCGTGACGCCATGTTCCATAGCGTGACGTCCGGCATGGCGAAGGATCACATCCTGATTTCCTGCGTGACGCGGGAAGGCGAGATCCTCAACGCCCTCAAGCGCAACCTGCCGAACGTGCAGGCGGTGCATGTGCCGCATTCCACCTGCGGCGCCTTCCTCGCGATCATTTCCATGAAGAAGACCGCGGAAGGCGAAGCACAGATGGCCATCATGGCCACGCTCGGCACGGAACTCTACACGAAATATGTCATCGTGGTGGATGACGACGTCGATATCTTCGACATGAACGATGTGTTCTGGGCCATTGCCACCCGCGTGCGGGCGGAGAAGGATATCTTCTTCATTCCCGGCGCCAAGGGCGCGATCCTGGATCCGAGTTCCGATCCCGAGAATTTCACCCTGACCAAGATGGGCATCGACGCGACCCGCCCATCCGGCCGCGATTTTGCAGAGCGGCTCGTGATTTCGGAGGCCGACCGGGCCCGGGCCCGAGCCATCCTCGAAGGTGCCGGGGTGAACATCCAAGCTTAGTCGTGCGGGCGCGGCGGTCGAAGGTCGAAGTCGGATGAGCTTTATTGAAATCAGGAACGTCGATCTCAGGTACGGGTCTTCGGCCTCGGGAACCCTGGCGGTTTCCGGTGCCAGCCTCGATATCGAACTCGGCGAATTCGTCGCCCTGGTGGGGCCGAGCGGCTGTGGCAAGTCCACCTTGCTCAAGCTGATCGCCGGTCTCGTGAAGCCGAGCGCGGGGCAAGTGCGCGTTTCCGGGCGCGAGGTCACCGAACCGCTCAAGACCGTGGGCATGGCGTTCCAGAACGCCACCTTGCTGCCGTGGCGCACCATCCGCGACAACATCATGCTGCCGCTGGAGATCGCCGAGCCGCATCGGCGCACGCTCAAGCAGGATCGGGAAAAGAACCGCGCCAAGGTGGATGCCCTGCTGGAAAAAGTGGGCCTCACGGGGTTCGCCGAGCGCATGCCCTGGCAGCTGTCCGGCGGCATGCAGCAGCGCGCCCAATTGTGCCGCGCCCTGATCCACGAGCCCTCGATCCTGTTGCTCGACGAGCCGTTCGCGGCGCTCGATACCTTCACGCGGGAAGACCTCTGGTCGGTGCTCCAGGATCTGTGGCTGTTCCGCAAATGCACCATCGTGCTGGTCACGCACGAACTGCGCGAGGCGGTGTATCTGGCGCAGACGGTGCACGTGATGTCCTCCCGGCCGGGCCGGCTGATCAAGAACCGGAGCGTGGAGATCGCGCGGCCCCGCACCCTCGAAACCACCTTCGAACCGGGGTTCGTGGACATCGTCCACGGGCTACGCCAGGCCATCAGCGAGGGGAAAACCCCATGAGCTCCAAGACCCTCGAACGCATCGCCCCGTGGGTGACGACCCTGATCCTGGTGTTGCTCTGGTGGCTGGTGATCGTGGTGTTCGACGTGAAGGCCTATATCCTTCCCACCCCCGGCGAGACGCTCCAGGCGCTCTATCAATATCGCTATCCGCTGATGACCAACGGATTGTCGACCCTCACGACGACGGTGATCGGCTTTGGCATCGCGGTGGTGTTCGGGCTCGCGCTGGGGATCATCGTCGGGTCCTCGCGCCTTGCCTATTGCGCGGTCTATCCGGTGATAGTCGCTTTCAACAGCGTGCCCAAGGCCGCGCTGGTGCCGATCCTCGTGGTGTGGTTCGGGCTCGGGTTCGTGCCGGCGGTCATCACCGCCTTCATGCTGTCGTTCTTTCCCGTGGTGGCGAACGTGGCGCTCGCCTTCTCCACCATCGAGCCGGAGCTGACCGAGCTGATGCGCTCGCTCGGCGGGTCGCGGCGGGACATGATCGTGAAGATCGGCATTCCCCGCTCGCTGCCGTATTTCTTCGCCTCGCTGAAGATCGCCATCACCTTGTCCTTCGTGGGCTCGGTGATCGCGGAAATCATTGGCGGGAATACCGGAATCGGCAATGTGATGCTGGTGGCGAGCTCCAATTTCAACATGCCGCTGGTGTTCGCGGCGCTGGTGGTGGTGGGCGGCCTCGGCATTGGCATGTATGCCCTGTTCGATGTGTGGGAACGGCGCTTCACCTCCTGGTCTGTGCGCGACGTTGCCTCCACCACCCCAGGCGGCGGCTGAAGCGATGCGGATGAACGATCAGCCCCTCAAGGCGTTCGCGCTGGATCTCTATGGCCGCGCGGGTGTCGCGCCCGCGTGCTTGAGATTGCAGGAGAAAACGGCGCTGAATGTGAACCTGCTGCTGTTTTCGGCTTGGTTCGGGGCCGGCCTGCGGCGGGAGCTTTCGCCGCAGATCGCCGCCGCCGCGCAGGAGCGGGTGGAGGCGTGGCATCGCGACATCGTGCTGCCGTTGCGCGCGGTGCGCCGCCGCCTGAAGACCGGGCCCTCCCCGGCGCCGAACGCGGCGACGGGGGCCTTGCGCGGCACCGTGCAGAGCCTCGAGATCGAGGCGGAACTCCTTGAACTTGAAGAGCTTGACGCGTTCGCCCGCACCCTCGCCGCCGGGCCGTCGCCCGCCGCGCCCGAGCCTCTCGCCCGCGCGGCGATGCTGGAGGTGGTCGCGCTCGCGGCCGGTCGCCCTGCCGATGGACAGGAACGCTCGGATATCGCGCTGATTCTGTCCGCCTGCTTCGCCCCGCAGGAGCTGAGCCCGGCACCGCCCGCCGCCCCGCAAAGCGTTCCGAGAGAGACCCTTTGATGCGCCGCCTGATCATTGCCCTCACCGGCGCGTCCGGCGCGATCTATGGGGTGCGCGCGCTCCAGATTCTGCGCCAGATCGCAGATGTGGAAACCCACCTCATCCTCACACCCTCGGGCGTGCGCACCCTGATCGCGGAGACCGACATCTCGGTGGACGAGGCCAAGGCGCTCGCGGATTATGTGCACAATCCCAAGGACATCGGCGCGAACCTGTCGTCCGGCTCGTTCGTCACCGACGGCATGCTGGTGGCGCCGTGCTCCATCAAGACCTTGAGCGGCATCGCCAATTGCTTCAACGAGGAACTGGTGGTGCGGGCCGCCGACGTGTGCCTGAAGGAGCGGCGGCGGGTGGTGCTGCTGCTGCGCGAAACCCCGCTCCATGCCGGCCATATCGAGCTGATGGCCCAGGCGACGCGCAACGGCGCGATCATCATGCCGCCGGTTCCGGCCTTCTATCACCGGCCGACCTCGGTGGACGACATCGTCACCCAGACCGTCTCGCGCGCCCTCGATCTGTTCGGCATCGCTTCGCCCTTGGCCAAGCGCTGGAACGGCAAGGACGTGGATTAGAGCATTTTCGAGCGAAGTGGACACCGGTTCGCGTGAAGAAAATGCGATAACGCAATAAATTAGAGCATTTCATCGTTTCCGTGAAACGATGAAATGCTCTAGGGACGCCGGAAAACCCCGCAGGCGCCCCATCTCCCGTCAAAATGTTTCACGTGAAACAATGGGTTAGCGCGGACGAACAGGGGTTTCGTGACCCTTCTCCGCGGCTTTTCGGCGGTTGAAGGCGCCTGTTCGCCCGAACGTTCGGGACACACTTCGGGAAACCGGCCGCGCCCTTTGGTTCGCGCCCTTGGACGGGCGCTCCGGGATCGGCGCCGCGTGGCTCACGTCCGCCCGGTTACACGCTCCCCATGGCGGCGGAGAAGGTGCGGGCGGTGGGCGGCAGCAGCACGATGGCGACGTCCACGTCGTCCCCCGCCTTGGCGAATTCCGCCTTCACCGAAGCCGACAACTCGGCCACCGCGTCGCGCGCCTGGGCCACCGTCCAGGCGGGATCGAAGCCGAGATGCAGTTCCACCATCATCTTGCCGCCGTGGGAGCGGGTGCGGATGTCGCCCAATTCCTCGAAATCGTCGAAATGGGCGGTGAGCGCCTTCAGGATGCGCAGCTGGCCGGCCTCGCCGATCGCCTGGTCGAGCAGCGAGCCGAGCGAATTCGTCAGCATCTCGAAGATGTTGTAGACCATGAACGCGATCACGACGAAGGATGCCGCCGGGTCGAGATAGGCCACCCAGGCGATTTCGTCGAACGCCGAGGTGATCACGGTGACAATGAACACCGAGCCGCTGGAGCAGGCCGAGACCAGATGCACCCGCGCCTGGGCCGCCAGAACCGGCGACTTGGTCTCGCGCGCCAGTCGCACCGCCTTGCGGTTGAGAAATGCATTGCCCACCACCGCGACGAAAGTGACCGCGAGGCCGAGGCCGGCGCCGCTCACCGGCTCGGGATGCAGCACGCCCATGATGGCGCGCGAACTGGCGATGATCACCAGCACCACCTGAAGCACCGCGATCATCAGCTCGGCGAGGTTCTCCAGCTTGCCGAGGCCATAGGCATAGCGCCCGGCATTCCCCTTGTGCGCGATCCGCAGCACCAGCCAGCAGGCGGTCAGCGAGGTGAGATCGAAGGAGGTGGCCAGAAGGTCCGTGAGCACCGCCGCCGAATTGGTCATGGTGGCGGCGAGCACGTAGAAGGGGAACAGGCAGGCCACGAAAATCATGGCCTGGAACGACAGATTCTGGCTGGTAGATCCCGACACGCAACGCCCCCCTTCGCTCGCCTGGGCGCATGAGGACCGCGCAAGCGCGCGCCGTCAAGCGCCAACACCGCGCGGGGCGGGACGCAGCCAGAAATCACCGCTGGAAAACCGCCGGAACCGTTGCGCGGCAAACCCGCGCTGGGCAACATAGGGCGCTGTTCGCAGGGGGCTCCATGTCCAAGACCAATTCGGGCAATTTCTTCGAGGACTTTTCCATCGGCCAGATCATCCGCCACGCGACGCCGCGGACGGTGAGCGTGGGCGATGTCAGCCTCTACAGCGCCCTCTACGGCTCGCGCTTCGCCGTGCAGTCGGGCGACAGCTTCGCCCAGGGGCTCGGCTATCCCCGCGCGCCGGTGGACGATTTGCTGGTGTTCCACATCGTGTTCGGCAAGACCGTGCCCGACATCTCGCTGAACGCGGTGGCGAACCTCGGCTATGCGGGCGGGCGGTTCCTGGCCCCGGTCTATCCCGGCGACACCCTGCACGCGGTCTCCGAGGTGATCGGGCTGCGGGAGAATTCCAACGGGCAGAGCGGCGTGGTCTATGTGCGCTCCACCGGCTTCAACCAGGACGGCGTCGAGGTGCTCGACTATGTGCGCTGGGTCATGGTGCGCAAGCGCGACCCGCGCGCCCAGGCGCAGGAAACGCTGATTCCCGTGCTGCCTGCGGCGCTTGCCCCCGACGCGCTCGGCGATGCCGTGCCGCCGCTGGATCTGGAAGGCTGGCGCGACGATCTCTCCGGCTCGCTCTATCGCTTCTCCGATTATGAAATCGGCGAGCGCATCGACCATGTGGACGGCTCCACCGTGGAGGAGGCCGAGCATATGATCGCCACCCGCCTCTACCAGAACACGGCGAAGGTGCATTTCAACCAGTTCACCGAGGGCCAGGGCCGCTTCGGCCGCCGCCTGATCTATGGCGGGCACGTGATCTCGATCGCTCGTGCGCTCTCCTTCAACGGGCTGGCCAACGCCTTCCATGTGGCCGCGATCAATGGCGGGCGCCACGTCTCGCCCTTGTTCGCGGGCCTCACCGTGTTCGCCTGGAGCGAGATTCTCGACACGGCGGAGGTCTCGGGCCGCGACGACGTGGGCGCGCTGCGCGTGCGCACCATCGCCACCAAGGACAATCCCTGCACCGACTTCCCGCTGAAGGACGGGGAGGATTACGACCCGAGCATCGTCCTCGACCTGGATTATTGGGTGCTCATCCCCCGCTGACCGCCTTCTGCGGAGATCGCGGGGACGGCGGCTGACGCCCTCCCCCGCGCCGACCTTCCCCAAGGGTTGCGCCCGCATCGGCCCGATTCCGCGCCCGCGCCGCTGCGGCGCGATGCCGCCGATCGCGCGATTGTGTCCACGGACTGCTGCGCCCGGCTCCCTTAAGGGAAACGGTTGCGACGCACCACGCATGCGCGTGCAACGCAGCTAAAACGCTGCGGGCGGCCGGCCTTCCCCCACGAGATGGGTAAGTCCCAGAGCTGGCGCCCTTTTTCCCGTGCCCCTAGGGCAATTCATGACCGTCGGCACGCCATCGGACGCTCGGCCGCCCTGCCCGCGCGGCGGCAAATGCTGCTGTGCGAAAGCGTCGCCCGCCTCCCTGTCGCTGGGGCAGACCCAAGGGCATGCCGCTGCGTGCGGACCTTAGGTAAGCTATTGATCCAAATACACATTTCCTAACGGCACGACTTGCAAGACGGCGCATCGTCTGCTGTGCTCCGGCTTCTGCGTATCTGGCATGCCAAATACCGACGCCAAGGGAAGCCGGAATCGGCGGGACGTCGCGTCGGACAGGATCAAGCGATGACCGCGCACCGCGCGGGTGAATTCCAAACCCCAGAGTGCGGGCGGATGGGTTCCTAAGGCCACCCAGAATGGCCGCCCAAGAGGAAATGAACGAGGATAGCCATGGTTCAAGCCGAACACTCCAAAGTCGCGGCGCAACGCTGGTTCCAGCTCGCCTGCGGCGTGATCTGCATGGCGATGATCGCCAATCTCCAATACGGGTGGACATTGTTCGTCGATCCGATCGAGGCCCAGCATCATTGGGGCCGCCCCGCCATCCAGACCGCCTTCACCATCTTCGTGCTGACCGAAACCTGGCTGGTGCCGGTCGAGGCCTGGTTCGTGGATCGCTACGGCCCGCGCCTCGTGGTGGCCTTCGGCGGCCTCATGATCGCCGGCGCCTGGGTGATGAATTCCTATGCCGACTCCCTGCTGATGCTCTACACGGCCGCGGTCATGGCCGGCATCGGCGCCGGCTCGGTGTATGGCACCTGCGTCGGCAATGCGCTGAAATGGTTCCCGCACAATCGCGGCCTTGCCGCCGGCATCACCGCCGCCGGCTTCGGCGCGGGCGCGGCCCTCACCGTCACGCCGATCGCCCATATGATCCAGACCAGCGGCTATCAGGCCGCCTTCTTCTATTTCGGCATCGGCCAGGGCGCCATCGTGCTCGTTCTGTCGTTCCTGCTGCGCCATCCGCACGGCTCCATGGGCCCCGCGCCGAAGAAGAGCCGGGTGGTGCAGAGCGCGGTGGAATACACCCCGCGCGAGACCCTCGGCCGCCCGATCTTCTGGCTGCTCTACGCCATGTTCGTGATGGTCGCGGCCGGCGGCCTGATGGCGGCGGCGCAGATCGGCCCCATCGCCCACGACTTCAAGGTCGCCGACGTGCCGGTGAGCCTGTTCGGCATCACCATGGCGGCGCTGACCTTCGCCATCTCGCTGGATCGCATCCTGGATGGCTTCGGGCGTCCGTTCTTCGGCTGGATCTCGGACCGGATCGGCCGCGAGAACACCATGTTCATCGCCTTCACGATCGCCGCCGGCTCGCTGCTGATGCTGGTCTATAACGGCCACAATCCGTATGTGTTCGTGATCTTCTCGGCGCTGTTCTTCGGCGTGTTCGGCGAGATCTACTCGCTGTTCCCTGCCACCTGCGGCGACACGTTCGGCTCCAAGTTCGCGTCCACCAATGCCGGCATGCTCTACACCGCGAAGGGCACCGCCGCGCTCCTGGTCCCGGCGGCCAGCATCGTCGCGGCGGCCTACGGCTGGTCGATGGTGTTCGCCATCTCGGTGGGCCTGAACCTCACCGCGGCGTTCCTGGCCATCTTCATCCTGAAGCCCTGGCGCGCGCGCATCTTCGCCCGCACCGCGACCAAGGTGGACACGGCGCCGAACGCCTTCGCCACCGAGCGCACCGCGCCCTGACACCCACCGGGACCGGCGCGCCCGGTCCCCTTGAGCCCTCGACCGGCGCACCGGTCGCCACTCTGGAAGGCCGGCCTGTGCCGGCCTTTTTCATGTCCGCAAACGCTCCATTCCGGTAGCTCTATTGCCCGCCGGCCGGCTTGACGGCCTGGGAATTGCGCGCCGGAGCGGGCAGCGGCAGCGGCACATCGCGCCGACCGCCCGCTGCCGGTGCCGGACGCATCGCCGGGGTGCCGGGCGCCGGAACCGGCCCGCCCGGGAGTGCACCCGCAACCGGCGCCGGCGCGAGGGAAAAGCGAGAGAAGAAGGCCCAGATCTCCTCGCCCGAATCCATGTCCTGGCTGCGCAGGCCGAGGAACGGCTGGGCCAGCTCGCCCGTGGTCTCGACCCGCGCCGGCGGCTGGTGGCCGCCGCGCTCCACCCGATAAAGCGCCACCTCCGCATTGTCGCGGCAGCCCTCCCAGCGGCGCACGGAAATGCGGGTGCCGTCGTATGGCGCGAGGTCGGGCAGCTCCGTCACCTGCGCGTCGCCGCAGCCATTGGCCTTGGCGAACAGCGCTGCGCTGTCCGGCGCCGAGAGGGTGGCGCCGAGCGGGGTCCAGAAGCCATCCCAGCCGATCACCGGATCGGCCGTGCCGTGGATGAACATGATGGGCACGGCGCGCGCCGGCCGGCAGGTTTCGCGGACATTGGCCGGGGCGGTGGCCATGATCACCGCATAGGCGGCGAAGGTCTCGGCATGCTCGCAGGCCATGCGCTCCACCATGAAGCCGCCGTTGGAGATGCCGACGAGATAGATGCGGTTGGGATCGGCGATGCCCTCCGCCACCAGGGATTGCGCCAGCGCCAGCAGGAACGGCACATCCTCGCCGGGGCGCAGCGCCGCCTTCAGGCGCATGGCGGCCGGGCGCGAATCATCCCACACCCGGCCGAAGCCCTGCGGATAGGCCACCACCAGGCCCTCCCGCGCGGCGGTGGGCTCCAGGCCGAAATAGCCCTTGAAGCTCTCCGAGGTCTGCGCCGCCCCGTGCAGGGCGATGATGGTGGGGCGCGGCCCGGGCGCGCCCGCCGGCTGCGACAGCAGATAGGTGCGCGTCTCATCGCCCACCTGAATGCTGCGCGCGCGCACGGCGTTCTGCGCCAAGGCGGGCAGGCCACACATGACCAGAACCACCAATCCCCAGACCGGGCCGGAGCCCCGACATAAAACCCGATTTAAGACTCGGCCAGACCTCAAAAGCCGCCACAGCGCCGCGCAACCACACCGCATTCGTTCGTTCCCTGCCGCCCGCGCGCCGGCCTCGCCGCGCGCGCGACGCGGCTTCACCATGCCGTGCCCCGCTCCCTTAGACACCGAAGGCGGCCGCGGCTCCAGGCGGCGCGGAGATTTTTCAGCCCCGCAAATCCCCGCAATGCGGCATGGAGGTATTAAAAGCCCCCCAAAACTGTGGCGGAAAAGTCACGGGAACGTGGCGCCGCCGGCCACGGACACCGATTTTTGATCTGGCTCAAATCCGCCGGCGGCCTTGCGGGTCAACCCTCCCCTTACGGATTCTCAACATCAACAGGGGCTTTCACGATGGGTATGGGGAATTGGGGCCGCGCGGCCCTCGCAGGTCTGGCGGCTCTGACCGTCACCACGGGCGCCAATGCGGCGGACCTTTATACGCCGGTGAAGGCGACGGTCGCTCCGGTGGTCGAACAGAGCCCCTGGATGATCCGCCTGCGGGCGCTCGCCGTGCTGCCGAACGACAGCGGCCACGTGAACAACGTCCCGTTCTCGGACCTGTCCTATTCGGACTCGGTCGTGCCGGAACTGGACATCAGCTATTTCTTCACGAAGAACATCGCGGCCGAACTGATCCTCGGCGTGACCCCGCACAATATCTATGGCCAGGGTTCGCTGAACGGCACCAATGTGGGCCGCGTGTGGCTGCTGCCGCCGACCCTGATGCTGCAGTATCACTTCACCGACTTCGGCCCGTTCAAGCCCTATGTCGGCGCGGGCATCAACTACACCATGTTCTTCAACCAGGACGCCAAGGACGTGGCGACCCTGGACGTGAAGAACACCCTCGGCTGGGCGCTCCAGGTCGGCTTCGACTATATGATCGACAAGCATTGGGGCGTGAACTTCGACGTGAAGAAGCTGTTCCTCGAGCCTGACTTCACCATCACCACCGCTCCCGGCGCCCTGCCGCTCACCGGCACCGCCAATCTCAATCCCTGGCTGATCGGCGCGGGCGTAACCTACCGCTTCTGACGGCCGCGCCGCCGGCCGCGTCCGTCGGCCGGGGCGTACAGCCAGGAACCTGAGCGCGGGATTCGTCCCGCGCTTTTTTTATGCCCGGCGCAGCCCACCGGCTCCGCGCGCCGGGCGCCGGCCGGGACCCGGATATTTTTTTGCGCCGCACTGGATCTTCTTTTGCTCCCGCGCTCTGGCGCTCGCGGGGCGTTCCGGACTAGCATCCACCTTGACCGCTGCGCCACATTCTCGCGAATGGGGCGTGGGCGGATCGGTGTGCCCGGGCGCGCGAACGGCCCGACACCCTCATCGCCGCGAGGAATTATTTGCGCTGCGTCATTTTCGGCAAAGGCGCGCATACTCTCCTTTGGAATCGTTGCGAACTGCCAACGATTGAGATACCTGATCGTTCGATTTTCGGAGGAGGCCCATGGCCGACAGCCCGCTGCGTATCGAGCGCCCGCTCTCTCCCCATCTACAGATCTACCGACCGCTCTTCACGATGGTGATGTCCATCGTGCACCGCATCACCGGTTGCGCGCTGTATTTTGGCACCGTCCTTCTGGTTTGGTGGCTTCTGGCCGCGGCCGGCTCCCCCGATGCCTATGGCACCTTCGCCGCCGTGGCCGGCTCCTGGATCGGGCGGCTCGTGCTGCTCGGCTTCACCTGGGCGCTGATTCACCACGCGCTCGGCGGCGTGCGCCACTTCATGTGGGATTTCATCATCGGCTTCGGCCCGAAGGAGCGCGTGCTGCTCGCCAAGGCGACGCTCGCGGGCTCCATCGTCCTCACCCTGGTGGTGTGGGCGATCGGACTTGCGGTCAAGGGCTGAGGAGACAGCATCATGCACAGTCCCAAGGCGCATTCCCCCATGCGCACGCCGCTCGGCCGGGTGCGCGGGCTCGGCTCCGCCCGCTCCGGCACGGACCATTTCTTCCTCCAGCGGGTCACTGGCCTTGCCAACCTGCTGCTGGCGATCGCCTTCATCTGCATCGTGATCTCGCTCGCGGGCGAGAGCTACGCCACCGTGCGCGCCGCGCTCGGCAGCCCGGTGATCGCGGTCATCATCCTGCTGACCCTGCTCTCGGTAACCACCCACATGCGCATCGGCATGCAGGTGGTGATCGAGGATTATGTCCATAACGAAGGCGCGAAGGTGCTCTGCATCATCGCCAACACCTTCTTCACGGTTGCGGTCGGCCTCGCCGGTGCGTTCGCCGTGCTCAAGATCAGCCTGGGAGGCTGACATGGCCGAAACCAACGGAACCAACGGCTCAGCCGCCCCCGGCATCAACGGCGCGGCCTATCCCATCACCGACCACACCTATGACGTGATCGTCGTCGGCGCCGGCGGCGCCGGGCTGCGCGCGGTCGTCGGCTGCTCCGAAGCGGGGCTGCGCACCGCCTGCATCACCAAGGTGTTCCCCACCCGCTCCCACACCGTGGCGGCCCAGGGCGGCGTCGCCGCCTCGCTCTCCAACATGGGAGAGGACCGCTGGGAATGGCACATGTACGACACCGTCAAGGGGTCGGACTGGCTGGGCGACCAGGACGCCATCGAATATCTGGTGCGCAACGCGCCCGCCGCCGTCTATGAGCTGGAGCATTGGGGCGTGCCCTTCTCCCGCACCGAGGACGGCAAGATCTACCAGCGCCCGTTCGGCGGCATGACCACGCATTTCGGCAAGGGCACCGCCCAGCGCACCTGCGCCGCCGCCGACCGCACCGGCCACGCCATGCTGCACACGCTCTATGGCGCGGCGCTGAAGCACAAGGCGGAATTCTTCATCGAATTCTTCGCCATCGACCTGATCATGGACGAGGACGGCCGCTGCTGCGGCGTGATCGCCCTGAAGCTGGACGACGGCACCATCCACCGCTTCCGCGGCCAAACCACGGTGCTCGCCACCGGCGGCTACGGCCGCGCCTATTTCTCCGCCACCTCCGCCCACACCTGCACCGGCGACGGCAACGCCATGGTGCTGCGCGCCGGCCTGCCCCTGCAGGACATGGAATTCGTGCAGTTCCACCCGACCGGCATCTATGGCTCGGGCTGCCTGATCACCGAGGGCGCGCGCGGCGAAGGCGGCTATCTCACCAATTCCGAGGGCGAGCGCTTCATGGAGCGCTATGCCCCCTCGGCGAAGGACCTCGCCTCGCGCGACGTGGTGTCCCGCTCCATCACCATGGAGATCCGCGAGGGACGCGGCGTCGGCAAGAACAAGGACCACGCCTTCCTGCATCTCGACCATCTCGACCCGGCGATCCTGCACGAGCGCCTGCCCGGCATCTCGGAAAGCGCGAAGATCTTCGCCGGCGTGGACCTGACGCGCGAGCCGATCCCGATCATCCCGACCGTGCATTACAACATGGGCGGCATTCCCACGAATTATCATGGCGAAGTGCTGAACAAGGCCAATGGCGACCCGGACACCGTGGTGCCCGGCCTGATGGCCATCGGCGAAGCGGCCTGCGTCTCCGTGCACGGCGCCAACCGCCTGGGCTCGAACTCGCTGATCGACCTCGTGGTGTTCGGCCGCGCCGCCGCCCTGCGCGCGGCGGAAACCGTGCGCCCCGGCGAGAAGCAGCGCGAACTGCCGCCCAACAGCGCCGACCTCGCGCTCTCCCGCCTCGATCATTTCCGCAACGCCAAGGGCTCAACTGCCACCGCCGAACTGCGCGGCCGCATGCAGCGGGTGATGCAGAACAATTGCGCGGTGTTCCGCACCGGCGAGATCCTCGCCGAGGGCAGCAAGCTGATCCACGACGTGTTCAACGCGACGTCGGACATCGGCGTGACCGACCGGTCGCTGGTGTGGAACTCGGACCTGGTGGAAACCCTGGAATACGACAACCTGATCTCCCAGGCGGTCGTCACCATGGAAAGCGCCGCCAATCGCCAGGAAAGCCGCGGCGCCCATGCGCGCGAGGATTTCCCGGACCGCGACGACCACAATTGGATGAAGCACACCCTCGCCTATCTCGACACGGCGAGCGGGCAGGTGCGGCTGGACGACCGTCCGGTCCACACCTACACGCTGTCGAACGACATCCAGTATATCGAACCGAAGAAGCGGGTTTACTGAGGGGCGTCCGCGCCCCTCATCGCGAGGTTCCGGACGGGCGGCGCAGCCGCTCTCGTGAAGCAGGATGACCCATGGTTGAGCTCAGCCTTCCCAAGAATTCGCAGATCACCAAGGGCAAGGTGTGGCCGAAGCCCGCCAGCGCGAAGAAGGTCACGGAATTCCACATCTATCGCTGGAACCCGGACGACGGACGCAACCCGCGCCTCGACACGTTTTATGTCGATCGCGAGGATTGCGGCCCCATGGTCCTCGACGGCCTGATCTACATCAAGAACAAGATCGATCCGACGCTGACTTTCCGCCGCTCCTGCCGCGAGGGCGTGTGCGGCTCCTGCGCCATGAACATCGGCGGCACCAACACTTTGGCCTGCACCAAGGGCATGGACGAGGTGCTGGTGAAGGGCGTGGTGAAGGTCTATCCGCTGCCGCACATGGAAGTGGTGAAGGACCTCGTTCCCGATCTCACCCGCTTCTACGCGCAGCATGCCTCCATCGAACCCTGGCTGCAGACCGACACCGCCGCCCCGGAGAAGGAATGGCGCCAGTCCAAGGACGATCGCGAGCGGCTGGACGGGCTCTATGAGTGCATCCTGTGCGCCTGCTGCTCCACCTCCTGCCCGAGCTATTGGTGGAACGGCGACCGCTATCTCGGCCCGGCGGCCCTGCTCCAGGCCCATCGCTGGCTCTCCGACAGCCGCGACGAGCGCACCGGCTCGCGCCTGGACAATCTGGAAGATCCCTTCCGCCTGTATCGCTGCCACACCATCATGAACTGCGCCCAGGCCTGCCCCAAGGGGCTGAACCCGGCCAAGGCGATCGCCGAAATCAAGAAGATGATGGTGGAACGCCAGATCTGATCCTGAGTCTGGCGGCGCCGCTGTTCAGCATTCTGTTCAATAAAAAACGCGCGGTGCGAGCCGCGCGTTTTTTATTGTCTCGCGGGTGCCCGAAGGGCGGCAGGCCCGCCCTTCATCCCGTTCAAGTCCTGCGGCTCAAGCCTGCGCTTGAGCCGCGCGAGCTCAGGCCTTCTTGGGCGCCTTGGCGGCGGGCGCCCGCTTGGGGGCGGCGGCTTTCACAACAGCGGCCTTGGGGGCGGCGGCTTTGGGCGCGGCGGCTTTGGGCGCGACCGCCTTGGGCGCGGCGGGCTTCTTCGCGGGCGCGGGCTTTGCAGGCGCGCTCTTGGAGACGGCCGGAGCGGGCGCGGCGACGGGCGCAGATTCCACCGCCACGGCGGGGGCGGCGACCGCTGCCGCCGGAGTCTTCGGCGCAGATTTGGCCTGAGACGCGGATTTAGCCTTCGCGGCGGGCGCTTTCGCCGCCGGCGTCTTGGTGGCGCTGACCTTCTCTGGAGCCGACTTTGCCGGCGCCGGAGCGGCCGCCTTCGGCTCGGCCGTGGCAGCTGCGGTCTTGGACGTGGCGGTCTTGGACGTAGCGACCTTGGGCGTAGCGGTCTTGGGCATAGCGGTCTTGGGCGTAGCGGTCTTGACTTTCGCCCCCTTGGATGGGGCGATTGTGGCCTTCGCGACCGGCGACGGCGCGGGCGTCACCGGCGCTTCTGCGACCGGCGCCGGAGCGGCAGCGGCGGGCTTCGCCACCTTGGCTTTCGCCGGAGCCTTGTCGGGCGCCGGAACCTTGGCGGGCGCGGCAGCCGCAGGCTCGGCCGCCCCTGCCACGGCAGAACCCTTCGTGGCGGGCGCCTTGACCGGGCTGGTCTTGACGGGGCTCGCCTTGGCGGCGGCCGGCTTCACTGCCTTGGCCGCGACAGGCTTGGAATCCGTGACCTTGGACGTCGGCGCCTTTGACGTCGGCGCCTTGGACGCTGTGGAGCCCGCAGTCTTGACGGGCGCGGTTTTGGCGGATGCGGCGTCCGCGGCCACCGGGGCGGGCTTGGCCTTGGCCGGCGATCCCTTGGGGGCTGCCGGCTTGGACTTTGTCACGACAGTCTTGGCTTCGACAGGCTTGGCTTCGACAGGCTTGGCTTCGACAGGCTTGGTGGCGGCCGGTTTGGCGGCACGCGCCTTGGCGGCAGCGGCGGGCTTGGCTGCCTTCTTGTCGGGGGTCTGCGTCAGCACGGATGCGGCCAGCGCCTTGATCTCCTCGGAGGTCACGCTTGCGGGATCGCGCAGGGCCCTGGCAGCGATCTTGCTCACCTCGGCGCTCGTCACTTCGCTCTTCGCCATTTCAGCCTCCGAATCAGCCGGCAGGCCCGGACACTCACAGAATCGTGTTCCCTCAGGCCTTAAGCGATGCATCGCTGGTGTTTCCTTCGATTTGGTTAACGCGGGCCCGCGCGCCTGTGAAAACCCGACATCCCCAGGCTTTGCACCCGCGCCACGGTGCCGTCACCAGCCTGTCGGAGAACCTATCTAAGGTTGTGGACACTGCGATTCGGGGCGGGGAGGGGTCCGGACGCGTTGCACGGAGACTTAAGAATGGCCCTGGCGCCGAAACCTTCGATCCTGTTCGTCTGCCGCGACAATGCCGGCCTCAGCCTGCTCGCCGAGGCGATCTCGAACCACACCCAGCCGCATTTGCGGGCCTTCAGCGCCGGCCTGTCGCCGCACGCCAGCGTGGACATGGCAGCGGTGGAATGCCTGCATGCGGAAGGCGTGCCGGCCGACGGCCTGTCCTGCAAGCCGCTGGAGGTCTTCACCTTGCCCGGCGCGCCGCATATCGACGCGGTGATCTCGCTTGTCCCAGGCGCCCACGTCAGCGTTGCAAGCAGCGCGCTGCGGCCGCAGCACCGGCTTCATCATCGCTGGCAGATGGAAGATGTCTCGCGGCTCGGCGATATGCACGAACGCCGGCTCGCCTATCGCCGGCTGCTGCCGGAGCTGCGGGCGGCCATCGGCGCGCTCGGTGCCGGGCAGTTTGCGGCGGCCGCCTGAACCCAGGCGACCGCCCCAAGGGGCGTCTGGCGGGGCGTCAGGCGGCGATCTGGCCGCCCAATTCGTCCTCGATATGGATGCGGATGATCTCGTCGAACGAGGAGTCCGCCTTAAAGCCGAGGGACACGGCCCGCGCGGGATCGAAATTGCGCGGCCAGCCGGCGACGATCTGCTCGATCACCGGATCGGGCGCGCGGCGGATGAGCGAGACCGCCCGATCGCCGGCCACCCGGCGCAGGGCGGCGATCTGCTCGCCCACCGTCACCGACAAGCCCGGCATGGTCAGGCTGCGGCGCGCGCCCAGCGGGGCGGTATCGAGCGTCGCGGCATGCAGCAGGAAGCCCACGGCGGAGCGCGGCGAGGCGTGCCAGTGGCGCACCTCCTCCGAGACCGGCAAAATCGCTTCCTGCCCGGAGAGCGGCTCGCGGATGATGCCGGAGAAGAAGCCCGAGGCCGCCTTGTTGGGCTTGCCCGGCCGCACGCAGATGGTGGGCAGGCGGATGCCGATGCCGTCAAAGAAGCCGCGCCGCGAATAATCCGCCAGCAGCAGCTCGCCCATGGCCTTCTGCGTGCCGTAGGAGGTGAGCGGGGTGAGGAAGAAATCGTCGGCGATGGCTTCCGGGAACGGCGCGCCGAACACCGCGATGGACGAGGTGAAGACCAGGCGCGGCGTATAGCCCTCGATCATCCGCACCGCGTCGAACAAGGCCCGGCTGCCGTCGAAATTGATGCGATAGCCCTTCTCGAAATCCGCTTCCGCCTCGCCCGAGACGATGGCGGCGAGGTGGAAGATCACGTCCGGCCGCGCGGCCACCAGCGCCGCCGCCTCGCCGGGGACGGCCAGATCGCCCACCCGCGCCTCGATGGGGAACGGCGCGGGAATGGGGGTGGGGGCGACCACGTCCTGGGCGGTCACATGGCTGATGGCGGTGCCGCCGAGCGTGCCGTCGCGGGCGAGGCGCTCGATGAGCTTGCGGCCGACCATGCCGGCGCCGCCGATAACCAGAATGCGCATGATGAAACTCCTGAAGCTGCGCCCGCCGTGCGGGACCGACGACCGGCTTAAAGCGCCCAGCCGCCGTCGATGATGTGGATCTGCCCGGTGGTGAAGGCGCTTTCGTCGCTGGCGAGATAGAGCGCCAGCGCGCCGATCTCCTCCGCCGTGCCGAGCCGGCCCATGGGCTGGCGGCCGACGAAATCCGCCCGCACATCGTCCAGGCTGCGGCCGGTCGCGGCCGAGACGGCGGCGATGCGCTCGTTGAGCGAGGGGGACTGGATGGTGCCGGGGCAGATGGCGTTGGCGCGAATGCCCCGTGTGATGAAGTCCGCCGCGATGGATTTGGTGAGCCCGATCACCGCCGCCTTGGTGGCGCCATAGGCATAGCGGTTCGGCACGCCGCGAATGGAGGATGCGGCCGAGGCGATGTTGATCACCGAGCCGCCGCCATTGGCCAGCATGCCGGGCAGGAACGCCTTCAGCGTGCGGTGCATGGACTTCACATTGAGGTCGAAGGAGAAGTCCCAGTCCTTTTCGCTGGTCTCCAGGATCGAGCCCTGGTGGACATAGCCGGCGCAATTGGCGAGCACGTGGATGGGGCCGATCTCCGCCGCGAGCGCGTCCACGGCGGGCGTGCTCAGCACGTTCAGCGCGCGATGCTCGCCCTGGAAGTCGGCAACCTTCGCGGCATCGAGATCGGTGGCGATCACGCGCGCGCCCTCGGCCAGGAAGGCCTCGGCGATCGCCCGCCCGATGCCCTGCCCCGCCGCCGTCACGAGGCAGGTCTTGCCGTCCAAACGTCCACTCATGGCATTTCCTCTTGGCTTGATTCTTGGGGGTGTTCTTATCGCATCGCGCCCCGCGGGCGGGTCGCGTCACAGGCCGGCGCGGATGTCCTCCAGCCGGAGCTTCTGCTGTCCATCGGGGCCGAAATTCTCGGGCGCGAGCCACGCCTCGAAGGCCGCCTTCGCGCGCGGCCAGTCCTCATCGAGCAGGGCGAACCAGGCGGTGTCGCGGCTGCGGCCCTTGACGATCATGTGCTGGCGAAAGATGCCTTCGAAGGTGAAGCCGAAGCGCAGCGCCGCCCGGCGCGAGGGCGCGTTCAGCGCGTCGCACTTCCATTCGTAGCGGCGATAGCCGAGGTCCTCGAACACGTGGCGCGCCATGAGATACATGGCCTCGCTCGCCTTGGGCGAGCGCTGGAGCGCGCGCGTGAACAGCACGTTCCCCACCTCGATCACCCGGTGCGCCGGCTCGATGCGCATATAGGAGGCATGGCCGAGGACCGCGCCGGTCGCGGCGTCGAGAATGGCGAACAACAGGGGATCGTCGCGCTGCGCCGAGGCCTCATAGGCGGCGCGAAACGCCTGCGGGTCGGGCTGGACCGCCGATATCAGATAGGTCCATAGCGCCGCGTCCCCGGCGCCATGGGACGCGGCGTAAAGCGCGTCGGCATGGGCGGCCGGGTCGAACGGCACCACATGGACCAGGCGGCCGGCCAGCGGCACCCGAAGGGGGCGGGCGGCCGGCCCGCCGTCCACGATTGCGCCGAGGGGCTGGCCCTCGGCGGCACCGGTCTCACTCATGTCGGACGCCTAGTGATTGTCGCGCGGGACGCCCATGGTCTGGGCCACCCGTTGATATTTCACCGCCGGCTTCAACACCATGCCCTCGTCGAACTGGGCGACCATTCCGCGCTGGATTTCCTGCCAGGGGGTCTGGCTGGCGGGAATCGGGAAGCCGCCCTTGGCCTCCAGCTCCGCGCGGCGCGCGGCAAGCTCGGCGTCCGGCAGAAGGATGTCCGCCGTGCCCTTGTTCAGGTCGATGCGCACCCGGTCGCCGGTGCGCAGGATCGACAGCCCGCCGCCCGCCGCCGCTTCCGGGCTGGCATTGAGGATGGAGGGCGAGCCGGAGGTGCCCGACTGGCGCCCGTCGCCGATGCAGGGCAAGGCCGAGACGCCCTTCTTGATGAGCGCGGCCGGCGGCTGCATGTTCACCACTTCCGCGCCGCCCGGATAGCCCAGGGGCCCGGTGCCGCGGATGAACAGCAAGGTGTGCTCGTCGATACCGAGGGCGGGATCGTCGATGCGGTGGTGGTAATCCTCCGGCCCCTCGAACACCACGGCCGGCCCCTCGAACGCCTCGGGGTCGTCGTTGTTGGAGAGGAAGCGGGCGCGGAACTCGTCCGAGATCACGCTGGTCTTCATGATCGCATTGTCGAACAGATTGCCGCGCAGCACGATGAAGCCGGCATCTTCCTTCAGCGGCGCGTCATAAGAATAGATCACGCTGCGATCCCAGGAGAATTTGCCGGTGCAATTCTCGCCCATGGTGCGCCCGTTCACGGTGAGCGCGCCTTCGTGGATCTTGCCCTTGGCGATCAGCTCCGCCACCACGGCGGGAATGCCGCCCGCGCGGTGGAATTCTTCGCCCAGGAACTCGCCGGCCGGCTGCATGTTCACCAGCAGCGGAATCTTGTGGCCGACGCTCTGCCAATCGTCCACGTCCAGCTTCACGCCCACATGGCGCGCGATGGCGTTGAGATGGATCGGCGCGTTGGTGGACCCGCCGATGGCCGAATTCACGCGAATGGCGTTCTCGAACGCCTCGCGGGTGAGGATGGCGGAGGGGCGCAGATCCTCCCACACCATGTCCACAATGCGCTTGCCGGTCTCATAGGCGATCTGTCCGCGCTCGCGATAGGGCGCGGGAATCGCCGCGCAGCCGGGCAGCGACATGCCGAGCGCCTCGGCAAGGCCGTTCATGGTGGAGGCGGTGCCCATGGTGTTGCAATGGCCGACCGACGGCGCCGAGGAGGCGACGATGTCCATGAAGGTGTCATAGTCGATCTCGCCGGTCGCATGCTGCGCGCGGGCCTTCCACACCACGGTGCCGGAGCCGGTGCGCTCGCCGTTCCACCAGCCGTTCAGCATCGGCCCGCCGGACAGGACGATGGCGGGAATATCCACGGTCGCCGCCGCCATGATGCAGGCGGGCGTGGTCTTGTCGCAGCCGGTGGTGAGCACCACGCCATCCAACGGATAGCCGTAGAGGATTTCCACCAGCCCGAGATAGGCGAGATTGCGATCCAGCGCGGCGGTGGGGCGCTTGCCGGTTTCCTGGATCGGATGGACCGGGAATTCGAACGGAATGCCGCCCATGGCGGCGATGCCCTCGCGCACCCGCTTGGCCAGCTCGATATGGTGGCGGTTGCAGGGGGAAAGATCCGAGCCGGTCTGGGCGATGCCGATGATCGGCTTGCCCGATTGCAGCTCGGCGCGGGTGAGGCCGAAATTGAGATAGCGCTCCAGATACAGCGCCGTCATGCCGGGATTGTCGGGATTGTCGAACCACAATTGAGACCGCAGCTTGCGCCCGTGCAACTCGGGTTGATCTCCCGACCTTGTTTCGTTTCCCGACATCGACGTCTCCCCGTCCCTCCGGCGCAGCAAACACGCCCGGCCGGATTTCAAACGATTTGATTTTTCGATATATGCGCCCCCTGTCCCGCGAAATCAACGCAGTTTGGAGATGTTCCGATCGCTCCGCCGCGCGGTCCGGCGTCGCGGGGCGAGCGGCCTCAGACCTCCGGCCTCAGACCTCCGCCCATTGGCGCAGCAGATTGTGATAGACGCCGGTGAGCTGCACCGCCGAGGGATGGCCGGGATGATCCTGGTTCAGGCGGATGATCGCCATGTCCATGTCGAACAATAGCGCGCGGTGCCCCACATCCCGGATCAGGCTTTGCGTCCAGAAGAACGAGCCCATGCGCGAGCCGCGGGTGATCGGCGTGACATGATGCAGGGAGGTCGCGGGATAGACGATGGCATCGCCCGCCGGCAACTTCACCTCATGGGCGCCATAGGTATCCTCCACCACCAATTCGCCGCCGTCATATTCGTCCGGGTCGGAGAGGAAGAGCGTGGTGGACACATCCGTGCGCATGGCAAGCCCGGTGCCACGGACCGCGCGGATGGCATTGTCCACGTGGGAGCCGAAGGTCATGCCGGCATCGTAGCGATTGAACATGGGCGGCATGATCTGCTTGGGCAGCACCGCCGACATGAACAAAGGCGAGCGCTCCAGCGCCGCCTGCACCATGGCGCCCAGCTCCGCCGCCTCGCGGCTTGCGTCCGGCAATTGCAGATTGCGCTTCACCGCGCTCGACTGGAACCCGGCGGTGGCACGCCCGTCGGCCCAGGCGGCTTGATCCATCACTGCCCGGCAGCGCGCCACCTGCTCGGGCGAAAGGACGTTGGGAATGTGGATCATCATGGCCGGCATCCTCGAGCGGCGGCAATAAAAGACCCGCACCGCCGGAGGTCACCGGGCGGTGCGGGTGCTGCGGAGGCGATCTCAGGTCAGAAGGTCGCCCGCGCGGTGAGGGCCGCATAGCGGCCGGCGGCCGGCACGGCATGTCCGCCATAATATTGCGCGTAATACAGCTCGTCGGTGATGTTGTAGACGTTCAGCTGGAGCTGGAAGTTCTTGGTGAACTGATAGCTCGCCATGGCATCGAAGGACCAATAGGACGGCACATACACTGTATTGGTCGTATTGGCGAAGGTGTCGTCATTATAGGTCGCGCCGCCGCCCACGATGAATTGCGGCGTGATGTTGTAGCTGGTCCACATGGAGAAGGAATTGGGCGGCGTGTTGGGCAGCTGCTTGCCCACCTGGGTCTGGTTCGCCAGCGTGCCAGGACCGACGCTGAGGATCTCGGACTGGAGATAGGTGTAGCTCGCGGTCAGGTTCCATTTGTCGGTGATGGCGCCGCCGGCGCTGAGCGAAAAGCCCTGCACTTCCTGTTCGCCACCGAGCACCGTGGGCGGAAGGCCGGCGGTGGGATCGGTGGGCACGCGGGTGTTGGTCTTCATGGTCTGGAAGGCGGAAGCCGTGAGGATCACCCGGCCGTCGAGAACCTGGGCCTTCACGCCGCCTTCCAGCGTCGTGTTGGTTTCCGGTGCAAGGGTCACCGTCCCGGTGTCGAGCACGCCATATTCCGAAGAGGGATTGGAGGATGTGCCGTAGGTCACATAGATGTTCACGGTCTCGATCGGGCTGAAAATGGCACCGACGCGATAATTGAACAGGCTCTCGCTATTGTTCAGCGGCGTCGCCGCGATGCCATTGGCCGAGGAATTATATTCGGTATTGGCATTGTCCCAGCGGCCCGTCGCCATCACCTGCCAATATTTGCCGATCTTGATCTGGTCGCCAGCATACAGGGCGACATTGGTCATGTCGGTATCATTGGTGGTGGGAATGAAGCTGGTATAGCCGGCAACACCGCCATTCAACGAGACGTTCAAGGGATTCGCAAGGCTGGTACGGCAGCCCACGTTCGTCTGATTGCACAAATTGTAGCGCGTCTGATCGCGCGTCTCATGCGCGATTTCAAGGCCCGCATTCAAGGTGTGCTCGAAAATACCGGTCTGGAACTTTGCCACCATGTCGGTGATGTTGGTCAGATTGGTATTGTTGGTTTCGGTCTGGAAGCGCTGCCTGCCAATGGTCATCAGCGAAACCGGATAATTGTAATATTGCGCCGGCAGCGGGGACGCAAAGGCCGTGTTGGTGGAGGTTCCAAGGGTGCGCGGCGCGGTCACGCGCGCCAGGCGGTCATTGCTGGTGTAGCGCGTGCCGTTGGACAGCGTGACCCAATCGTTCAGCTCATGCTCGAACTGCAAGGTCGCGACATTGGTGTTGGTCGTCACCCGATCCGGCAGCGGGCCGTTGGTGATGCCGTACCAATTGCTGCGATTGACCGGCACCGGCGTCGTCGCCTGGCCATTGCCGTAATAGCCGCCGACCGTGGCGCCGAAATTGGCGGGAGAGGTGCTGGTGGTGGGGGCCGGCAGATAAGGCACGCCGTAATCCGGCACGCCATCTTCATACTGGTAATAATAAGACGCCGTCATGGTCGTGCGGTCGGACAGATTCACCGTGACCGATGGGGCGATGCCCCAGCGCGTGGCATTGACATTGTCGCGGTCGGCGGTGTCGATGTCCTGCGCCATCAAATTGATGCGCGCATAAATATTGTCGTTGTACTTGCCGTTGGCGTCGAGCGTGGTGCGCCAACCCTGGCTGGTATAGCCGGTGACGTCTCCTTCCACGAAGGTGGCATCCTTGGGCAGCTTGGACACCATGTTGATGGCGCCGCCCGTCGATCCGCGTCCAAAGGCGAAGGAGGACGGCCCCATGAACACCTCGACCGCGTCGATGTTGAACATGTCGCGCGTGTACCAGCCGGTATCGCGGATGCCGTCGCGGAAGATGTCGCCGCGCGAGGAAAAGCCTCGGATAATCGGATTGTCGCCCTGCTGGCCGCCCTCTCCGGCGGAAAACGTGATGCCCGAAATATTGCGCAACGCCTGATCAAGTGTCGTCACGTTCTGCTGGCGGATC
>NCEH01000184.1 GCA_002304505.1 Rhizobiales bacterium 32-66-11
GACCATCCTCACCTATTCGGCCATGGTGGCGCGCAGTCAGGAGGCGGTGGAGCAGCTCGGCGTCGATGCCGAGATCATCGACCTGCGCACCCTCGACCGTGCCTCGCTGGATTGGGACACGATCGGCGAGAGCATCCGCAAGACCAACAATGTGCTGATCGTCGAGCAGGGCGCGGTGGGCACCTCCTACGGCAGCTTCCTCGCCGACGAGATCCAGCGCCGCTACATGGACTGGCTCGACCAGCCGATCCAGCGCGTCACCGGCAAGGAAGCTTCCCCGACCATCTCCAAGGTGCTGGAGCGCGCCGCTTATGCTGGCACGCCAGAAGTGATGGACGGGCTGGCCGTGACCATGGCCGCGCGCGGCACGCCGATCGCTCCCGCCACGCTCGCGCAGGCCGCATCATGAGCAACGCGAGCGACACCCACGCCGCGCTGCTGACGCGCTTTTCGCAGATCGTCGGCCCCGCCGGGCTCATCACCGGCGAAGCCGACATGGAACTCTATGCCATCGACTGGCGCCGGCAGTTCCCGGGCAAACCCCTGTGCGTGGTGCGGCCCGCCTCCACCGCCGAGGTTTCCCAGATCGTGCGCGCCTGCGCCGAGGCGGGCGCGGCGCTCGTGCCCCAGGGCGGCAATACCGGCCTCGCGGCCGGCGCAGTGCCCGATGCCTCGGGTGCCCAGGTGGTGCTCTCCCTCACCCGCATGAACGCCATTCGCGGGCTCGACCCCATCGGCATGACGATCGAGGCTGAGGCTGGCTGCATCCTCAAGGTGGCGCAGGACGCCGCTACTGATGCCGGGCGCCTGCTGCCGGTGAGCCTTGCGGCGGAGGGCTCGGCCACCATCGGCGGCATCGTCTCCACCAATGCCGGCGGGGTGAACGTGCTGCGCTACGGCATGACGCGCGCGCTGGTGCTGGGCCTGGAAGTGGTGCTGGCGGACGGCACCATCGTCAACGGCATGCGGCGCCTGCGCAAGGACAATGCCGGCTACGACTGGAAGCAGATCTTCATCGGCAGCGAGGGCACGCTTGGCATCGTCACCGCCGCCATCCTGCGCCTCGTGCCGCGCCCCAAGCACACGGTCACGGCGCTGCTGAGCGTCCCGTCCCCCGCCGCCGCCTTGCAATTGCTGGAACTGGCGCAGGACGAGCTGGGCGATTCCATCTCCGCCTTCGAGCTGATCTCCGCCCAATCGTTCGATCTGGTGCGCCGCCACGCCGGGCTGACGCCGCCGATCGCCGCTGGTGACTGGTTCGTGCTGATCGAGGCCGGCGCGAGCCTGACCGGACTGCGCGAGGCGGCGGAGACTGCGCTTTCCACTGCCCTGGAACAGGAAATCGCGCTCGACGGGGTGGTGGCGGAATCCGGCGCCCAGGCGGCCCAGCTCTGGGCCCTGCGCGAGCACATCTCGGAGGGCGAGGCGCGCGAGGGCAAGAGCCTGAAGCACGACGTAAGCGTGCCCACCACCGACATTCCCGCCTTTCTCCATGCCGCGGATGCGGCGCTGGCAGCAGGGGCGCCGGGGGCGCGGGCGAATGTGTTCGGCCATGTGGGCGACGGCAACCTGCACTACAACGTGCTAGTGGACGCCAGCCACGACGGCGCCGCCATTAACCGGCTCGTGCACGACGTGGTGGCGCGCTTCGGCGGCTCCATCTCGGCGGAGCACGGCATCGGCCAGTATCGGGTCGAGGAGCTGTTGCGCCGCCGCTCGGCGGAAGAGACGGCGCTCTGCGCGACCCTCAAGGCCGCCCTCGATCCGCACCAGCGGCTCAATCCCGGAAAGGTCCTGCCCGTCCGCGCGCCCTGAGCGCGGACGGGTCGGCCATCAAGAAGAGACCCCGAAGGGGGGATGGCATGGAAACGTTCGACTATATCATCGTCGGAGGCGGCACCGCCGGGTGCATCCTCGCCGCGCGCCTCTCGGAAGACCCCAGGCACAGCGTGCTGCTGCTTGAGGCGGGCGGGCCGGACAACGGCTTCTGGATCCCCATCCCCGCCGGTTTCTCCAAGCTCCTGAGCGGCGCCGCGTTCAACTGGCGCTTCACCACCGAGAAGGAAGAGAACACCGGAAATCGCGAGATCGTGGTGCCGCGCGGCAAGGGTCTCGGCGGCTCCACGCTCATCAACGGCATGATCTTCGTGCGCGGCCAGCCGCAGGATTACGACGGCTGGGCCCAGCGCGGCGCGACCGGCTGGAGCGCCGCCGACGTGCTGCCCTATTTCCAGAAAATGGAGACCTTCGTCGCGCCGGGCGCCGACCCTTCGCGCGGGACCTCGGGGCCGCTCAACATCATGCGCGTGGCAGAGCGGCCGGTACTTTCGGAAGCCTTCATCGCCGCAGCCGAAGAAGCCGGATACGCCCGCAACCCGGACTATAACGGCCCCGACCAGGCCGGCTTCGGCTATTATCAGGTCAACCAGAAGGACGGCCGGCGCTGGACCGTGGTGGACGCCTATCTGCGCCCCGCGCTCGGCCGGCCGAACCTGAAGGTCATCACCCACGCCCATGCGCTGAAGCTGGAATTCGAGGGCCGCCGCGCCAGCGGCGTGCGCTATCGGCTGGGCTCGCGCGATGTGGTTGCGACCGCCCGGGGCGAAATCCTCCTCACCGCCGGGGCGGTGCAATCGCCGCAATTGCTGGAATTGTCCGGCATCGGCCATCCCGACACGCTCAAAGCCGCCGGCCTGCCGGTGTTCCACGCGCTGAACGGCGTCGGCAATAATTACCGCGACCATTTCGCCACCCGCATGAACTGGCGAGTAAAGCTGCCCATCACCCTCAACGAGCAGACGCGCGGCCTGAAGCTGGCCCGCGCGGTGGCGCAATATTTCCTCACCCGCACCGGCATCCTCACCCTCGGCACCGGGCTCGCCCATGGCTTCGTGAAGACCCGGCCGGAGCTGGAGACGCCGGACATCCAATATTTCTTCATGCACGCAAGCTATGCCAACGCCGCCGACCGGGCGCTGGACCATCTGCCGGGCATGACCATCGGCGTCACCCAATTGCGCCCGCAATCCATCGGCTCGATCCATGTGAAATCGGCGGACCCGTTCGCGCAGCCCTCCATCCGCCCGAACTTCCTGGCGGTGCAGGAGGATTGCGACAGCCTCGTCGGCGGCATGAAGATCGCCCGCGCCATCATCGCGCAGAAGGCCATGGACCCGTCTCGCGCCTATGAGATGAACCCCGGCCCGGACGTGCAGAGCGACGCGCAATGGCTGGATTTCGCCCGCACCACGGGGCAGACCATCTATCACCCCATCGGCACCTGCGCGATGGGCACCGGCCCCGCCGCCGTGGTGGATCCGCGCCTCAAGGTGCACGGGCTCGACGGCCTGCGGGTGGTGGATGCCGCGATCATGCCCACCATCGTCTCGGCCAATACCCAGGCGGCGGTGATGATGATCGCGGAAAAGGCCGCCGACCTCATTAAGGCCGACGCGAAGGGCTGAGCCGGGATCGATTGAGCGGCAGCGTCCTCATCGCTAGGGTGGGCCGATTCCTTCCCGGTGCGGCATGGATACGATCTGGCTCGAAGACTTCCTGGCGCTGCTGGATGAAGGCGGCTTTTCCCGCGCGGCGGGCAAGCGCGCGGTCAGCCAATCCGCCTTCAGCCGGCGCATCCGCGCGCTGGAGGACTGGGTGGGCGTGCCACTGGTCGAGCGCACCACCCATTCGGTGCGCCTGACGGCGGCGGGCGAGCGCCTGCGCCCGGTGGCGGAAGAGACACTGCGGCGGCTCCACCAGGGCCGGCATGAGGCGCTCATCGCCGCCCAGGCGAGCGGCGCGACCATCCGCTTCGCCGCCACCCACGTGCTTTCGCTCACCTTTTTTCCAACCTGGCTGCGCGACCTGGAAGCGCGACTCGAGTCGCCGGCCACGTTCGAACTCACCGCCGACCATATGGTCGCCTGCGAAAACCTGATGGTGGAGGGCAAGGCCCATCTGCTGTTGTGCCACCACCATCCCGCGGCACGCACGCGGCTGGAAGAGCCGGCGTTTCTCTCCACGACCATCGGTGAAGACCGGCTGGTGCCCGTGGGCACGCCGGCGCGGGTGCGGGTGGGCGGGCCCTATCTCGCCTATGCCCCGACATCCGGCATGGGGCGCATTCTTGCCGCGTTGGGCGTTGCGCGCGGCGCGGGCGGGGAACCCGCCTTCACCTCCCATCTGGCGGGCGTGCTCGCCACCCTTGCGCGGGACGGACGCGGCATCGCCTGGGTTCCACTCAGCCTCGTCGCCGCCGATCTGGAAGCCGAGCGCCTCGCCCGTGCCGGCGGCGCGGACGATCAGGTGGCCATGGAGATCCGCCTGTTCCGCCCCCGCGCGCGCCAGAATGCGGCGGTCGAAGCCCTGTGGGCGGCGGTGACGGGACCAACGCAGGCACCGCCCGCTATTTCGCCTTGATGAGAAACTGCCATTGCGGCGGGAAGGTCACCACAATGTCCTGGCGGCCGATGAGATGGGCATAGCCGCGCCAGTTGCTGGCGAAGGCGACAGGTTCGCGTGGCAGAATGGGTATCTCCGCCGCCAAAAAGAGCATGCGCACAAGCAGGATCGCGGCAACGGCCTTCATCCAGCGACTTACATCGTCAAATATCAAAGACGAAAAAATAAAAGCCGCAAACACCGCTGGAATATAAAAATAGCGATCCCCATTCAGTCCGATGAAGGAATCATACGTATATGTGAACTTGTATAAAACAGATGCAAAAATAGCAAATATGAGGAAAATCAATCCGGCTCGAAGCACCTTTTGGTGACCGTAAAATAATCCCAAAATCATGAGAGCGCAAAAAACAAAGCTCCAAGCGCCAATCTCACGGGAAATCGGCTCAATCCAGCGCAATAAAATCTGGATGGAGGTTCTGGCAAGATGACTCTCCCCAGCCGGGGAGACGGTTACGACCTGGTTTGCGATGAAATAAAGTTGAACCAGGGCACCGCACAAGGCGATCACCACCAAGAGCGCGCCGAACCCGTCGCGGGTGCGAAATGCGCGCGCCGCGCGGTAAGCCCAGAGCGGCGCCGACACAATCATGAACGGGCCGGTCAGCGCTGTCGCAAGCACAAACGCGAGCTGGTTGCCCCTGACGAAGCGCGAAGACGGGATAGGTCCGAGCGCGATCACCGGCAAGGCACAAGCCATGACCCATTGCAGATTGGCCGGGGTCGCCCACACCTCCCCGGAATGGGGGACCAAGGCCAGAAGCAAGCCGAAGATGACGCCCTGCGCGCGCGCC
>NCEH01000230.1 GCA_002304505.1 Rhizobiales bacterium 32-66-11
GCCCGCACCCCGCGCCCGGATGCGGTGATCGTGACCGGCGACCTGACCGATTTCGACCGGCCCGAGGAATATACCCGCTTCAAGGCCCTCACTGCCGGCCTGCCCATGCCGCTGTTTCCCATCCCCGGCAATCATGACGGGACGCAGGGTCTGGCGGAGGCCTTTCCCCACATCGCGGCACGCGCGCAGGGGGGCAAGCTCAACTATGTGATCGATGATTTCGACCTGCGGCTGGTGATGCTGGATTCCAGCGTGCCGGGCGCCCCCCACGGCCTGCTGGGCGGCCCGACGCTCGCCTGGCTGGAGGCAACCCTTGCGGCCGCCCCGGACCGGCCCGCTCTGGTGGCGCTGCACCACCCGCCCTTCCTCACCGGCATCCGCCACATGGACGTGCAGAACCTTCAGGATGCCGCCGCGCTGGAGGCGGTGCTTGCCCGCCATCCGCAGGTGCGCGCGCTTGTCTGCGGCCATGTCCACCGAACCGTGCTCGCCTCCTTTGCCGGCCGCCCCGCCTCCATCTGCCCTTCGCCCGCCCATGCGGTGAGCCTTGATCTCGACCCCGCCGCGCCGCCGGCCTTTCACATGGAGCCGCCCGGCCTGCACCTGCATCGCTTTGCGGAGGGCCGGCTTGCGACCCATCTCGACTTCATCGGCAGCTATGACGGCCCGCATCCCTTCTTCGGCCCGGACAATCGCCTGATCGACGGCACGTCCTGACGGGCAGAAAATTCCGCCGGATGTCGCCGGCCATGTCACAGGCGGGGGGCCTGTCTCGTCTTGTGCATGACAGGGTTGGTGCAGCGCGCGCCGCGCCGCCCGTCAGGCACGAGGAGACAGATGTGATGAAGATCGTTGTCATCGGCGGAAGCGGGCTGATCGGCCGGCAAGTGGTTGCCCACCTTGCGGGGCGCGGACATGAGGCGGTCTCCGCCTCGCCCAGCACGGGCGTCAATGTCCTGACAGGGCAAGGTCTTGCCGAAGTGCTCGCGGGCGCGGACGTGGTGGTGGACGTGTCCAATGCGCCGTCCTTCGAAGATGCGGCCGTGCTCGATTTCTTCACCCGGTCGGGCCGCACCCTGCTTGCGGCGGAAGTTGAGGCCGGTGTCGCGCATCACGTGGCGCTGTCCATCGTCGGCACGGAC
>NCEH01000036.1 GCA_002304505.1 Rhizobiales bacterium 32-66-11
AGATTTTATTGGGAAAATTTGGAGCGGGCGATGGGATTCGAACCCACGACCCCAACCTTGGCAAGGTTGTGCTCTACCCCTGAGCTACACCCGCATCCATCTGCCGTGGCGGTGTGCCGCCGGGCAGGTGCGTGTCTATGCCAAAACGAAATCGGGATTGCAACAGGCTTTCGCGGCGTTTTGCGCCGGCCTGGGGAAAAATCCGCGGGGCGGCCTCCGGGAGCGCCGCCCTGCGATGCCAGCGAAAAGCCCGCAAACCCTTTCGCCGGCTCATTCCTTGTGGATCGAGTCGATCCATTTGACGGCGGTAGGTTTTTCCACAGGCTCGATATCGAGGTTCACCACCACCGGTTCCTGGCCCGAGCGCACAAGCACGCATTCCAGCGTTTCGTCGGGCGAGGCGTTGATTTCCTGGTGCGGCACGTAGGGCGGCACATAGATGAAATCGCCAGGGCCGGCCTCGGCGGTGAATTCCAGATGGTCGCCCCAGCGCATGCGCGCCTTGCCCTTCACCACGAAGATCACGCTTTCCAGATCGCCATGGTGATGCGCGCCGGTCTTGGCGTCGGGATGGATATGCACCGTGCCGGCCCAGAGCTTCTCGGCGCCGGCGCGGGCGCGGTTGATGGCGGTGGCGCGGTTCATGCCGGGCGTCTGGGCGGTATTGGGATCGAGATTGTCGCCCGGAATCACCTTCACGCCCTTTGTGCGCCAGTCGATGCCGGGGGAGGGGATGGGCGTGTCGCCGGCCGTCTCGCCGTGGGTATGGTCGTCGTGCGGGTGGGGATGATCGTGCGGTCCGCCCATGTGCGTCTCCCTGGGATCTGCGACGGGCTTGTTGCCCGCGTCTTCACAGGAGGCTAGAACGGCGGCAACTTTCCTGCATCCCTTTTCCGGAGCCTGTGGCGCATGGCGTCCTATCAATATGCCTATCACATGCATGGCCTCACCAAGGCCTATCCCGGCGGCAAGAAGGTGCTCGACAATGTGCACCTGTCTTTCTACCCGGACGCCAAGATCGGCGTGCTGGGCGCGAACGGCGCCGGTAAGTCCACCCTGCTGAAGATCATGGCCGGGATGGACAAGGACTTTTCCGGCGAGGCGCGGCCGGCGGAAGGCGTGCGCGTGGGCTATCTCGCCCAGGAGCCGCAGCTCGATCCCACCAAGAGCGTGCGCGAAAACGTCATGGAGGGCGTGGCGAAGCAGAAGGCGATCCTCGATCGCTACAACGAGCTCGCCATGAATTATTCCGACGAGACGGCGGACGAGATGACCCGCCTGCAGGACGAGATCGAAGGCCAGGGCCTGTGGGATCTCGACAGCAAGGTGGACCAGGCGATGGACGCGCTGCGCGTTCCCTCGGACGATGCCGAGGTCGCCAAGCTCTCGGGCGGCGAGCGCCGCCGCGTGGCGCTGTGCCGCCTGCTGCTGGAGCAGCCGGAACTTCTCCTGCTCGACGAACCGACCAACCATCTGGACGCGGAAACCACCGCTTGGCTCGAAGGCCATCTGCGCTCTTATCCGGGCGCGATCCTGATCGTCACCCATGATCGCTACTTTCTCGACAACGTCACTGGCTGGATCCTGGAGCTGGATCGCGGCCGCGGCATTCCCTACGAGGGCAATTATTCCTCCTGGCTCGGGCAGAAGCAGAAGCGCCTGACCCAGGAAGGCCGCGAGGACGAGGCGCGCCAGCGCGCGCTCGCCCGCGAGCAGGAATGGATGGGCACCTCGCCCCGCGCGCGCCAGGCCAAGAGCAAGGCGCGCATCCAGCGCTATGAGGAATTGCTGGAGAAGGCTTCCGAGCGCATGCCCTCGGCGACCCAGATCGTCATTCCCGTGGCCGAGCGCCTGGGACAGAACGTTATCGCCTTCGACCATCTCAACAAGGCGTTCGGCGACCGCCTGCTGATCGACGATCTCTCCTTCAAGCTCCCGCCGGGCGGCATTGTCGGCGTCATCGGGCCCAACGGCGCGGGCAAGACCACGCTGTTCCGCATGATCACCGGCCAGGAGCAGCCTGACGGCGGGTCGATCTCCATCGGCGAGTCGGTGAAGCTCGGCTATGTCGACCAGAGCCGCGATGCGCTGGACGACAAGAAGACCGTCTGGGAGGAAATCTCCGGCGGCAACGAAGTCATCTATGTCGGCAAGAAGGAAATTCCTTCGCGCGCTTATTGCGCGGCCTTCAATTTCAAGGGCGGCGACCAGCAGAAGAAGGTCGGCATGCTCTCGGGCGGCGAGCGCAATCGCGTGCATCTCGCCCGCACGCTCCAGCGCGGCGGCAATGTGCTGCTGCTCGACGAACCGACCAACGATCTCGACGTGGAAACCCTGCGGGCCCTGGAAGAGGCGCTGGAAGATTATGCCGGCTGCGCCGTCATCATCTCGCATGATCGCTTCTTCCTGGATCGCATCGCCACCCACATGCTGGCCTTCGAGGGCGACAGCCATGTGGAATGGTTCGAGGGCAATTTCGCGGATTATGAGGAAGACAAGAAGCGGCGCCTCGGCATCGATTCCATCATCCCGAAGCGTATTCACTACAAGAAGTTCGGTCGCTGATCGAAAAGCGGGCGGCGCGCCGCCCGCTTTTGCTCTTCCGGCGCGAGGGCCGGCCCGCCATTGCGGCGGGCGTCCTTGGCGCGCGCGGCACGGCATGGTAGAAATCCGACGGTACAGCAATAACCTCGACCGAGGTTGAAAGCAGGATTTCGATGCCCGGCACGCGCAAGCGGACGAAGAAAGCCGAACAGATCATGATCTGCGAATGCAGTCCTGGCCGGGCCCCGGCCGATGCCTATGACGGGCAGGATGAGATGCTCCCGGAAGAGGACCGCGTGACCGAGGCCGAGCGCCGGGCACCCCGGCCGGACTGGTTGCCGAGGCAGACCAGATTGCCCAAGCCGCCCAGGAATTGGCGCGGCGGGTTTGGCTGAACGCGCCGCCTCCGGGCGGCTTTTCTTTGAGGGGGAGCGCTGGCATGGCCGAGGATTGGAACGCCCGCCAATATCTCAAGTTCGAAGACGAGCGCACGCGCCCGGCGCGGGATCTGCTGTCCCACGTGCCGCTCGCCGCAGCCGCGTTCGCGGTCGACCTTGGCTGCGGGCCGGGCAATTCCACCGAGCTGGTGGCGCAGCGCTTTCCCGGCGCCGATGTGCTCGGCCTCGACACTTCGCCCGCCATGCTGGAGGCCGCTCGCAAGCGCCTGCCCGGCGCGCGCTTTGCAGCGGGCGATGCGTCCACGTTCACGCTCGATCGCCCGGCGGACCTGATCTTCGCCAATGCGGTGCTGCAATGGGTGCCGGACCATACAACGCTGTTTCCGCGCCTCCTGTCCCTGCTTACGCCCGGCGGCGTGCTGGCGGTGCAGATGCCGGACAATCTCGACCAGCCGTCCCATGTCGCCATGCGCGAGACGGCGCTCGATGGGCCGTGGGCGGGAAAGCTCGCGGAGGCGGTGGGCGCGCGCACCGAGCTGCCGCCGGCGGGCGATTATTACAATCTGCTGATCGCCGGTGCAGCACAGTCCGGTGCCGCGCAGGTCGATATCTGGCGCACCACTTATTATCACCCGCTCGACGGGCATGGCGCGATCGTGGAATGGCTGAAGTCAACCGGCCTGCGCCCGTTCCTCGACCCGCTGGACGCGGCGGAGCGGTTGGAGTTTCTCGCCGCCTATCAGGCGCGCCTCGCGGCGGCTTATCCGCTGCGGGCGGACGGCAAGGCGCTGCTTGCCTTCCCGCGCCTGTTTCTCATCGCCCAGCGCTGACGCACGGTCGCGCCCTTGCCGCAAACGCCCTATAGGCTTTGCCGATCAATGCCTGAATGGAAAACGCCCATGTCCGCGCCCCAGAATATGTCCGCGCCCCAGAGCGAGCCGCTCACGGATTCCGTCACCTTGCCCAGCGGTGATGTGGTGATGACGCTGGACCGTTCGGTGGCGGTGGTTCTGCTGGACCTGATCTCCCGCATCACGTCCGATCCGGCGGAGCAGGACGCGCGCGACGACCTGGAGCATCCCGCCGAACTGGCCGCGCTCTATGCGGTGCGCGGCGTGCTGGAGAATGCCTTGCGCGAGCCGCTCGCGGACAATTACGAGCAGCAGATCGACGAAGCGCGCACCGCGGTGATCTCGCGCCTCGAAGCCAACGCCTGAGACTACACCTCTCCCCGCCGGGGAGAGGTCGACCGCGCAGCGGGCGGGTGAGGGGCGGGCGGAGAGCATCCGTTCTTTCCCCTCACCCCAGCCCTCTCCCCGGCGGGGAGAGGGGGTGCGTGCGGGAGTGCGGCAAGACCTTGAACGTTTTCTCTTCCCACCTCTCCCGTTCCCTACCTCTCCCCGCCGGGGAGAGGTCGACCGCGCAGCGGGCGGGTGAGGGGCGGGCGGCGAGCATCCGTTCTTGCCCCTCACCCCAGCCCTCTCCCCGGCGGGGAGAGGGGGGCGTGCGGGAGTGCGGCAAGAGTTCAAAGGTCTTCCTCCCACCCCTCCCGTTCCTCACCTCTCCCCCACGGGGAGAGGTCGACCGCGCAGCGGGCGGGTGAGGGGGTGTGCGGAGAGCATCCGTTCTTGCCCCTCACCCCAGCGCTCTCCCCGGCGGGGAGAGGGGGTGTCGATCGGTCCTGGAGCTTACCAGCTCGGAAGCACGGCGCCCTTGAAGGTGGTGAGGATGAACTCCCTGACCTCGGGCGAGCGATAGCTTTCCACCAGGATCTTCACGAACGGCTTGTCCTTGTCTTGCGTGCGCACGGCGATGACATTCACATAAGGCCCCTTCGGGTCTTCGCGCAGGATCGGATCCTTCACCGGGTCGAGGCCGGCTTCCTTGGCATAATTGGTGTTGATGCCGGCCGCGTCGACATCCGGCAGGGAGCGCGGGAGCTGGGCGGCGTCGATTTCGACGATCTTGAATTTCTTCTTGTTTTCAATGATATCCGCCACGCTCGGCTTGAAGCCCACGTCCGCGCGCAGCTTGATGTATCCCTTGTCCGCGAGCAGCAGCAGCACCCGCCCGCCATTGGTCGGATCATTGGGAATGGCGATGGTCGCGCCCGCGGGCAGATCGTCCAGGCTCTTGAACTTCTTGGAATAAATGCCGATCGGGAAATTCACGGTCTGGGCCACCGAGACGATCTTATAGCCGCGGTCCGCCACCTGATTGTCGAGATAGGGCTGGTGCTGGAACGAATTCGCCTGGATCTCGCCGGCATCCAGCGCCGTGTTCGGCACCACATAGTCGGAGAATTCGACGATTTTGATATCGAGGCCCCGCTTGGCGGCGATGGGCTTCACCGCTTCCAGGATCTGGGCATGGGGACCGGGGGTGACGCCCACGGAAATGGTCTCGGCAAAGGCCGGAGCGTTCGTCAGGACGAACGAAAGGGTAAGCGCGGTCGCGAGCGCGCGGAAGCGAACTTTCATTGTCAAAGTCTCCTTGAAGGATGGATCAGTCGCGCCGGTTGCGCTTGTCGAGGCGGCGGGCGAGCAGGTCGCCGCAGCTCTGCACCGCCTGCACCAGGAGGATCAGGACGATCACCACGGCGGCCATCACGTCGGGCATGAAGCGCTGATAGCCGAAGCGGATGCCGAGATCGCCGAGGCCGCCGCCGCCCACCGCGCCCACCATGGCGGAATAGCCGAGCAGGCTCACCACCGCGAGGGTGAGGGCGAGGGTGATGGCGGGCAGGGCCTCGGGCAGCAGCACCTTGCCGACGATCTGGAGCGGGCTTGCCCCCATGGCGCGGGCGGCTTCCACCAGGCCCTGGTCCACCTCGCGGATGGCGGCTTCGATCAGCCGCGCGATGAAGGGGGCCGCCGCCACCGTCAGCGGCACGATGGCCGCATTGGTGCCGATGGAGGTGCCCGCGATCAGCCGGGTGAAGGGGATGATCGCCACCACCAATATGATGAACGGCGTGGAGCGCGCGGCATTCACCACCAGCCCCAGAAGCGTGTTGAGCGCCGGCGCCGCGAACAGCTCGCCGCTGCGGCTGGTGGCCAGGAACACGCCCAGCGGCAGGCCGATGGCGGTGCCGATGAGGCCGGCGACGGCGACCATATAGAGGGTCTGGCGGGTGGCATCGATCAGCAGGTCGACGATGGCGGGGGAGAGGATTTCAGGAAACATAGCCAAGCACCTCCACGCCGAGGCCAAGCCCGGTGACGGCGGCCTGCACGGCCGCCACGGTCGCGATATCGCCCGGCACCGACACCACGATGACGCCGAACGGTTCGCCCGCGATATCGTCCACCTGGGCCTGGATGATGTTCACATCCACGCCCAGCAGGCGCGAGACGCGCGACAGCACGGGGTCGGTGGCATGGGTGCCGGTGAACACCAGGCGCAGCACCGCGCTGGCGTCTCCCGTCCGCACCGGCTGGAGGCGGTCCGCCACCTGCGCCGGCAGGGCGGCACCGGTGATGGCGGAAAGGAAGGCCTTGGTGGTCGCATGGCGGGGATGGGAGAAGATTTCGAACGTGCGGCCTTCTTCCACGATGCGCCCGCCGTCCAGCACCGCCACCCGGTGCGCCACCGCCTTGATCACCGCCATCTCGTGGGTGATCAAAAGCACGGTGAGCTTGAGTTCGGCATTCACCTTGCGCAACAAGGCGAGGATCTGGTTCGTGGTTTCCGGATCGAGCGCGGAGGTGGCCTCGTCCGAGAGCAGAACGCGCGGGCGGGTGGCGAGCGCGCGGGCTATGCCGACGCGCTGCTTCTGCCCGCCGGAGAGTTCGGCGGGATAGCGGTCGCGCTTGTCCGCGAGGCCCACGAGATCGAGCAGCGGTTCCACCCGCGCCTTGATCTCGCGGTGCGAGACGCCAGCGATTTCCAGCGGCAGGGCCACATTCTCATAGGCCGTGCGGCGGGCCAGCAGGTTGAAATGCTGGAAGATCATGCCGATGGAGCGGCGCGCTTCACGCAGGCCCTTTTCCGACAGGGCGGTGATGTCGGTGCCGTCCACCACGATGCGACCGGAGGTCGGCCGCTCCAGCCCGTTCACGAGGCGGATGAGGGTGGACTTACCGGCGCCCGAGCGGCCGATGACGCCGACGATGGCCCCTTCGGGCACGGACAGGTTCACATCCTGCAGGGCCGCCACCAGCGGCGTGCCCGCGCGGGCGGCATAGGTTTTTCCCACATGCGCGAAGCCGATGACGGCGCGGCCGGCGGGGTCTGGTGTGAAGGGATGTTGCACGGGCGCGGGCCTTCCCGAAGGGTCGGCTTGCTGTGCCGATGCGGCAAGAATAGGCAGGATGGCGGTCACGATCATCTCCGGCTTTCGTCGGCGGTGTGCGCAAAGGCGCGTTCGTCCTGGCGGTCCATTTCAGGGCGCAGGCAACCGACGGCTGGAAGGGAATTTCGGGCGGCAAAAGGCGCGGCGCTCAAATCGGGCCGCAGTCACATTCGCATACACAGGCAGCGCATCATGGCCGCACCCATCGTTGGTGTTTCCCTGGCCGCAACATCGTTCGTTTTGGCGAACAAGTCAAGGCGCCTGAAATGGATGTGAAATAGATTTTCGACAGCCTATTTCGGAGGTATCCGGCGCCGGATATCATGGCGCGTGCCGCTCGGGCGGGGCGCGCGGCGTTGTCAAAGCGCGGTGCCGACCACATATTGAGCCTCGCGGCGGCCATGTGAGGGTCCATCGCATATGAGTTTTGAGATCATGTCGCCTGGAGAACCCATTCATCTGAGCGAGAAGCAGTTTGCGCAGATCGCCCGGGCCCTGGCGGAACCGCGCCGCTACCAGATCCTGAAGGAGATCGGCGCCGCAGGCACGCATCTCGCGTGCAGTGCCCTGGCGGAATGCCATGCGGTGAGCGCCGCGACCATTTCCCACCATGTGAAAGAGCTTGAGACCGCCGGCCTCGTCGACATCGTGCGCGAGGGCCGGTTCGCCAAGCTCGTGCTGCGCCGCGATGTGCTGAGCGCCTATCTCGATCAGCTGTCCCGGATCTGAGCCCGCCCGCGAAGGCATCTTTTGCCTTCGTATGTTCCCCTTGAATGCCGCCTTGAAAGCCCCCCTTGCATCGGCGGCAGGGCTTCCCATCTACACCCTTGTCAATTAGATAATTATCTAACTATCGAACTGTGTTCGTTGGGAGAGAGAGATGGGTAAGCTTTCAGGCAAGGTCGCGGTGGTCACCGGAGCCTCCAAGGGAATCGGCGCCGCCATCGCGAAAAGCCTTGCGGCCGAAGGGGCTGCGGTGGCGGTGAACTATGCTTCCAGCAAGGACGGCGCGGAGCGTGTGGTCGCGGAGATCACCGCCGCCGGCGGCAAGGCGCGTGCGATCCAGGGCGATGTGGCGAAGGCGGCCGACGTGGCGCGCCTGTTCGCTGACGCGAAGGCCGCATTCGGGGGCCTGGATATTCTGGTGAACAATGCCGGGATCTACAATTTCGCGCCGATCGAGGAGGTGAACGAGGCGCACTTCCACCGCCAGTTCGATACCAATGTGCTCGGCCTCCTGCTGGCGACCAAGGAGGCGGTCAAGCACTTCTCCGCCGAGGGCGGCAGCATCATCAATATCAGCTCGGCGGCGACCGCGGTCTCGCTGCCGACGTCGTCGGTCTATACGGCCACCAAGGCCGCGGTGGACGCCATTACGCGCGTGCTCGCCAACGAACTCGGTCCGCGCCAGATCCGCGTCAACGCCATCAGCCCCGGCGGGGTGGAAACGGAAGGCACGCGGACCCTGGGCATCACCGGGAGCGACATGGAACGGGAGTTGATCGCCAAGACCCCGCTCGGGCGCGGTGGCCGGCCGCAGGATATCGCGAGCGTGGCGACGTTCCTCGCCTCCGCCGACGCCGGCTGGCTCACCGGCGAGATCATCCTCGCTTCGGGCGGCCTGCGCTGAGCGCAGGCGTTCCCGCGCACGCGCGCTCCGGCCGTTTCCCCTTCCGGCCGGAGCGCGCGATGTCATTCGGCCGCGCGGGGGAAGGGCGGGCGCTTCGGCCCGTCCTGTGCGTCCGGCGCGTGCGCGTCGTCCGCGTGACCTGGATGCTCGTCCCGCTTGCCGACGAACCGGCCGAACAGCCGGCCCAGGAGGTGGCTGAAATCGTCCATCACCGAGAACACCGCCGGCACGAACACCAGCGACAGCACGGTGGAGGCGATCAGCCCGCCGATCACCGCGATCGCCATGGGCGCACGAAACGCACCGCCTTCGCCGAGCGCCAGCGCGGACGGCAGCATGCCCGCCGCCATGGCGATGGTGGTCATGACGATGGGCTGGGCGCGCTTGCGGCCGGATTCGAGCAACGCCGTGGTGCGGTCCATGCCCTTGGCCATGGATTCGATGGCGAAATCCACCAGCAGGATGGCGTTCTTCGTCACGATGCCCATCAGCATCAGGAAGCCGATCACCACCGGCAGCGAGATCGAATTGCCCGTCAGCAGCAAAGCGATGAACGCCCCGCCCACGGACAGCGGCAGCGCCACCAGGATGGTGATGGGCTGCAACACGTCCTGGAACAGCAGCACCAGCACCGCGAGCACCAGCATCACGCCGGCGGCGATGGCGAGCGCGAAGCCGGAGAACACCTCGCCCATGATCTCGGCATCGCCGGATTCCTTGAGCATGACGCCCTGCGGCAGGTTTTTCGCCGCCGGCAGCGCGCGCACCGCCTCGATGGCGGCGCCGAGCGGGGTTTCCCCCACAAGATCCGCCTCCACCGCCACCCGGCGCGCGCGATCATAGCGATCGAGCGAGGTCGGACCCTTGCCGAAGCTCACGTCCGCCACCGAGGAGAGCGGCACCGAGACGCCGGGCTTGGAGGTCGGCACCTTGAGCGCGTCGAAGGTGGCGAGCTTGGCGCGCGCCCGCTCGTCCATCTGCACGCGGATGTCGATCTGGCGGTCCTTGGCGGAGAATTTGGCGAGGTTCGCGGCGATGTCGCCGATGGTCGCGATGCGCACCGTCTCGGCGATGGTATCCACGGAGACGCCGAGCTGCGCCGCCTGGTCCAGCTTCGGCACGATGCGGATTTCCGGCCGGTCGAGCGCGGCGCTGGAGACCACATTGGCGAGGGTCGGCACGTGGTCGCGCACTTCCTTTTCCAGCTTCAACGCCGCCTGCTCCACCGCCTCGCCGTCATTGCCGGACAGGATCATGGAGAAGCCGCGCTGCGCCGCCTGCCCGTTGGGGCTCCAGGTGAAGCGCATGTCCGGAAGCGCCGCCAACTCGTCGTGCAGGCGGGTTTCGAAGGTTTTCTGGTCGACGCTGCGCTCATGGCGCGGCTTGAGGTTCACGACGATCGTCGCCTTGCGCACCTCGCTCGCCATCATCGCCATGCCGCCCTGTCCGCCGGTGCCGGCGGTGGCATAGACGCTCGCCACCTCCGGCTGCTTCAGCAGGTCGGCCGTGATCTTGTCGGAGACCGCCTGGGTTTCCGCGAGCGTGGTGCCCGGCGGCATCTCGATGGAGAGCATGGAGCGCGAGATGTCGTTGGTGGGCAGGAAGCCCGAGGGCAGCAGCGTGGAGAGGAAGATGGTGCCGGCGAACACACCGAATCCCATGGCGATGGTGACGAAGCGGTGGCGCACCGACCAGCCCAGCAGGCGCACGTAATGGCGCATGATGAAACCATCGCCGGTTTCCCGGTGGCCGTGGTCGCGCAGGAAATAAGCCGCCATCAGCGGCGTGATGAGCCGCGCCACGGCGAGCGAGAACAGCACCGCCACCGCCACCGTGATGCCGAACTGCTTGAAATATTGCCCCGCGATGCCGCCCATGAAGGACACCGGCACGAACACGGCGGCGATGGTGAGGGTGGTCGCCACCACCGCGAGGCCGATTTCGTCCGCCGCCTCGATGGCCGCGCGATAGGGGGATTTCCCCTGTCGCATGTGGCGCACGATGTTTTCGATCTCGACGATGGCGTCGTCCACCAGGATGCCGGTCACCAGCGTGATGGCGAGCAGGCTCACCGCGTTCAGCGAGAAGCCGAGCGCGTCCATCACCCAGAAGGTGGGCAGGATGGACAGCGGGATGGCCAGCGTGGTGATGAGCGTCGCGCGCCAGTCGCGCAGGAAGATGAAGACCACGATCACCGCCAGGATCGCGCCTTCGATCAGCGTGTGCATGGCGGATTCATAATCCGCCTTGGTGTAGCGCACCGTGGTGTCGATCATGGTGATGGACACGTCGGGATGAGCCGCGAGCAGCTGCTTCACTTCCGCTTCGGTGCGGTCATAGACCACCACGTCGGAGAAGCCCTTGGCGCGATAGACGCCGAACGCCACCACCGGCCGCCCGTCGAGGCGCGCGAACACGCGCTGCTCCGCCGCCCCGTCGGTCACGGTGCCAAGGTCCTGAAGCCGCACATAGCGCCCGTTGGAGAGCACGATGCGGGTTTCGGCGAGATCGGTCACGCTGGCGGCGCCGGCGAGCGTGCGGATGGATTGTTCCTGCGTGCCGACTTCCCCGCGCCCGCCGGAGACGTCCAGATTGGTGGCGCGCAACTGGCGCGAGACCTCGGCCGCCGTGATGCCGAGCGACATCAGCCGGTCGGGATCGAGCGCGACCCGGATTTCACGATCGACACCGCCCTCGCGCTTCACCTGCGCGACGCCGCGAATGCCCTGGAGCGTGCGGGCCACCGTGTCGTCCACGAACCAGGAGAGTTCCTCCGCATTCATGGTGGGGGAGGCCACCGCATAGGTCACGATGGGCAGGCCCTCGATGTCCACCCGTTGGATCAGCGGCTCCTCGATCGCCTGGGGCAGTTCGGTGCGGATCTTGGTGACCGCGTCGCGGGTGTCGTTCACCGCCCGGTCCACCGCGGTTTCCAGATGGAACTCGATGGTGGTGACGGAGGAGCCTTCCGACAGCGAGGAGGTGATGTGCTTCACCCCCGCCACACCGGCGACGGCGTTTTCCACCTTCTTGGTGATCTGGGTTTCCAATTCGCTCGGCGCGGCGCCGGGCTGGGAGATGGAGACCATGACGATGGGCACGTCGATGTTCGGCATCTGCGTGACCGGCAGCGAGCGGAAATGCACGATGCCGAGCGCGGTCAAGACCACGAACAGGACCAGGGAGGGGATGGGCTTGCGGATCGCCCAGGCGGAGATGTTGAGGGCCATGGCGCTTACTTCGCTCCGGCGGTGCGGTCCGCCTCCACCGCGGTGACGCGGTCGCCCTCGCGCAGGAAGCCGCCGGCGCGCACGACCACCAGATCGTCCGCGCTGACGCCGGAGACGAGTTCGATGCGGCCCTCGCCCTTCAGGCCCGGCTCGACGCGACGCTCGGCCACGACCCCATCCTTCACCACCAGCACATAGGCGCCCTTGGCGTCGAACATGACGGCCGACTGCGGCACGGCCAGCCCTTCGCGGCGGGCGATCTCGATCAGGCCGCGGCCATAGGTGCCGGGACGCAGGCGATCGTCATGGGCGAGCGCGATCTCCACCTTGCCGAGCCGGGTCGCTTTGTCGAGCTGGGCGGAGATGAGGCGCACCTTGCCGCTCAGCGGTGCCGGGAAGCCGGCGGGCGTGACGGCGACGCTCTGCCCCACCTGCATGCGCGGCATGGCGGATTCCGGCACTTCGGCGTCAAGGTCGATGGCGCCGTCGCGGGCGATGCGGAACAGCGGTTCCGACTTGGTGGACAAGACGATGGCGCCGATGCGGGCGTCGCGCGCCAGCACCACGCCGGCGGCGGGGGCCTTCACCTCGGTGCGGGTGAGCTTCAGCGCGATCTCGGAGCGCTGTGCTTCCACGAGGCCGGCATCGGCCTCGCTCGCGGCGAGGGCTTCGCGGGTGGCGGCCACCTGGGCGCTCGCCACCTTCACGGCGCGTTCGCGCTCGTCCAGGGTCTCCTGCGAGACCACGCCGGTCTTGCGCAGCTGGCGCGAGCGTTCCACGGCGGAGGTCGCTTCCGCTTCCTGCGCCAGCATCTGGTCGAGATTGGCCCGCTGCTGCGCGATGGCGGCCTTGGCCTTGGCGCGGTTGGCGGTGTTCTGGGCGAGCTGGGTTTCCAGCACCTCGCGATTGAGCCGCGCCAGCACTTGGCCCTGCTGTACCCGGTCGCCCACCTCGGCCAGGATCTCGGTGAGGCGATAGCCCTCGATCTCCGGGCCCACCTGGATTTCCTCGCGGGCGATCAGGGAGCCGGTGACCAGCAGGGTTTCCACCATTTCCCGCTTCTCGGGATGGGTGACGCTGACGGTCAGCCCCTTCACGGCCTCGGCGGCCGGGGCCTCGGCGAGCGCCGGGGGGATGAACTGGCCAGCCGCGAGGGCGCCGGCGAACAGCGCGCCCAGAAGAAGGCGGTTCGACAGCGCGGGGCGCCTTGAGGTGTTCAGCGGGGCACTGCGGGCGAGGCGGGGCATGGGGTGGTCGGTCTTTCTATGTCCAGGTGCGCTGTGTCCTGGCGCGGGCGCATCGGTAAGCCGGCACATCTGCGCCGGCGCATGACGATAGGGAAAATGCGGCAAGCTGATGCTCATGGCGCGGTGGATTTTGTTTCCGGCGCCAGCATGCGCCGCACCAGGATGGCGAAGGCGGGCAGGCGATCCGGCAGATTCCATTGCGGATGCAGCTGATTGTGCAGGATCATCCCGTCGCCCATCACCTTCAGCAGCATCACCAGCGTGTCGGGATCGATCTCGGGATCGATCTCGCCCTTTTCCATGCCCGAGACCAGCGCGGCGCGCAGCAGCACGTGGCTTTCTTCCTCCACCGGCTCCAGCGCCTCGCGCAGCTTCTCGTTGCGGATCGCCTCGGCCATGATTTCCGGGCCGAGCTTGGCGCAGTCGATGCTGTCCTTGGAGAGCAAAGCGGCGATGCATTCGGTCAGCCCGTCGATCAGGCTCGGCGCCTGGTCGAGGAATTCGAACAGCTTGGCCCGCTCCGCGCTCTCACCCTCGACGATGGCGCCGATGATGGATTCCTTGGAGGGGAAATAGCGATAGAGCGCGCCGGGGCTCATGCTCGCCTCGGCGCAGATCTTCTGCATGGAGGTGCCGTGGAAACCATCGCGGGCAAAGCATTGCACGGCGGCGGCGAGGATGCGCTTTTGCTGCTCGGAGCGGTGATCGAGCACGGAAACATCGGGGGCGCCCAGGGCCATGAAACCTCAGGAGGTGAGAATGAATATTCGCTCTCAGCATGGCGGCAGCCGCACCCTGGGTCAAGAGCGAATGTTCGTTCTCATTATTCCAATGAGAAAATCCGCGGCAGGTCCGCGCCCGACGGTGCGTGCGAAGCGGAATCGGGAAAGCTGTGTGCCGGCAGAGGGCGGCGGCGGGGTGGGGCAGGCGGGAGCGCACGAGGGGCCTGCATCCGGCGACCGCGCGGCACAGGTTGCCCGGTTGGTCGGGAACGGATCTTATGCGATCCACGCGCGGCGGATTCGCGGTCAGATCCGGGACGTCATGTGCAGACCGTGGAGGCGCGCAAACCGCACGGGGGGTGAGCCGTCGGCCGCGATCAGGCCGATCCCGCGCACTGCCGTGTGAAACCGGGCAGCTGCCGGATCGGAAAACAAGTGAGGGAGTGAAGATGCGCGCGCCGATAGTGTTTTCCTTGCTGCTGGCGGCCCTGCTTGCCGGTCCGGCCCGCGCGCAGGACAATGCGGTCTCCGCACCCGGCTGGCAGCCCACGCCCTGGGCCGACAGCGTGTTCCTGGAAAGCCAATTGTTCTTCAGCCTCAACACGCCCGACGGGCGAGGGGTGAGCGAGCAGCAATGGGTGCAATTCGTCGCTGAAATCGTCGCGCCGCGCTTTCCCGGCGGGCTGACGGTGCTGGAGGCGCAGGGCCTCGCCGCCGCGTCCCCACCCGCGCCCGCGCCGGCAGCGGCACCGGCCGCCTCGGGCGGGGCATCGACCTCCACCGCCCCGACCTCCACCGCCCCGACCTCCGCTGCGTCCACTTCCCCCGCGTCGCCCGTGCCCCCGGCGGGCAAGGGCACACCGGCCGGCAATGGCACGTCCGCGAGCAATGGCCCGTCCGCGAACGCTGGCCCGTCCGCCGGCACGGCTTCGACCGCCGTAATCGTGCCGGATCCCGCGCCCGCCGCCTCTCTCTCCGCCGCCGCCGCGCTGGCGCTCTCGCGGCCCGGCACGCGGCTTTTGCTGATTGTCCATCCCAACACGCCCGATGCCAGCGCCAAGCTGGGCGAGATCAAGGCCGCCTATATCCAGCGCTTCGGGCAGCGGCGCGTGTTCCACGTGGATTTCCCGGTGCGGGTCAATCCTTAGTCCGTTTCCGCCCGAGTCCGTTTCCGCCCGAGTCCGTTTCCGCCAAAGTCCGTTCTCGCCGAGCCCTTGAGGCGCGCGGCGGCGCACCCTACGTGAGGGGCGACGTTTCTCTTGCGCCAGCGAGGCCCTTCATGTTCGCCGCCGCCTTCACCGCATTCGGGCAGGTGTTCTCGCCGCTCCTGCGCGGCGTTCTGTTCAGGTCGGTGCTGCTGGCGCTGGGGGTGCTGGCGGTGATGGGCATCGCCCTGTTTGCGGCGGTGGAATATCTCGCCCAGCTGCCCTATCCCTGGCTCGACACCACGCTCGCCATCATCACCGGCCTCGGCCTCGTGTTCGGCATCGCCTATCTCGTGCCGGCGGCGTCCTCGCTGGTCGCCGGCCTGTTCGTGGACGAGGTGGCGGAGAAGGTGGAGCGGGCGAGCTATCCCGACGATCCGGTCGGCACGCCCCAGCCGCTCGCGACCTCGCTTTATTATTCGGCGCGCTTCTTCGTGCTGGTGCTGGCGGTGAACATGCTGGCGCTGCTGCTGCTGCTGGTGCCGGGCGTCAATCTCATCGCCTTCTTCCTGGTCAATGCCTATCTGCTCAGCCGGGAATATTTCGAGATGGCGGCGATGCGCTTTTCCTCGCCCGCCCAGGCCCGCGCGCTGCGCCAGGCAAATGCCACCAGCATCTTCATCGCCGGCCTGCTGATGACGCCGCTGCTGATGGTGCCGATCCTCAACCTCATCATGCCGGTGTTCGGCACCGCCTTCATGGTGCACCTCCACAAGCGGCTGAAGGTGGTGTCGACACAGCGGTTGATCGAGGCCTAGGACCGATCGATCTTCCCCATGGGCGAGCCCTGGATGCCCGGCAGAGCCGCAATGCGGGCGGCAAGAAAATCCATGAGCAGCCGGACGCGCGCAATTCCTGCGCGTTCCGGAACGATCAACATATTCAGCGGGGCGGACGGCAATCGATAGTCGGGCAGGATCACGTCCAGCCGGCCCTCCGCGAGGAGATCGTCGATCAGCCAACGGTGGGCAGCGGCAATCCCGCGTCCGGCGAGAAGCGCCGCGCGAACGGCGAGGCCCTGGTCCACCCGCAAGCGCCCGACAAAGGGCACGGCATGGTCCACGCCATCCGGTCCGCGAAGAACGAGGGTTTCGCTGCCCATCACGTTCGACATGCGAATGCTCTCATGAGCGGGCAGATCCTGGGGCGAAGAGGGCGTGCCGTGCGCTGCCAGATAGGCAGGAGAGGCCACCAGAATGCGCTGACTTTGGCCGAGCGCGCGCAATTTCAGAGTGCTGTCGGTGAGCGGGGCGAGGCGCACCGCCATGTCCACGCCTTCCCGGACCAGATCGATGCGGGCGTCGGTCAGATTCAAGTCGACGCTGATGTGAGGATAGAGGTCCTGGAACGCGAAGATTATCGGCGTGGTGTGCAAGATGCCGAACGCGGCGGTGCAGGAGATCCGGATCGTCCCCGCGGCCGCGCCTTGGGTGCCGCGCGCTTCCTCTCCGGCCTGTTCGACCAGACGCAGGATTTGGACCGCATGGGCGTAATAGCGGCTGCCTTCGTGGGTCACCGTCACGCGCCGGGTGGTGCGGCTCAGCAAGGGGACGCCGACAGCGTCCTCCAGCTCCCGCAATTGCCGCGTGATCGTGGATTGACCGACTCCCAGCTCGCGCGCCACCGCGGACAGGCTGCCGCGGTCGGCGACCCGTACAAAGGTGCGCAGGCGTTCGAACGTGACGTCTGATTTATCCATTAAACGGAACAATCATATCCATTCCGTTCACATAGCGGATCGACGGTCCGCGCGCTACGTGTGCATCCGTCTCACCATCGGATCGCAGATCATGAACGTTTTGCTTGTCTTTGCTCATCCGGAACCGGATTCGCTGAACGGAGCGCTCCGCGATGTGGCCGTGAGCACACTCCTCGCTGAAGGCCATGAGGTGCAGGTCAGTGATCTGCATGCTGCGGGCTGGAAATCGGCAGTGGACCGCGCCGACTTCCCGCTTCTGCCGCCCGATGCGCGGCTTCAGCCGGCGATGGCGTCCGGCGCAGCCTTCGCCGCCCATGCCCTGACGGACGACGTGCGGGCCGAGCAGGAGAAGCTCTTATGGGCCGATGTGCTGATCCTTCAGTTTCCGCTCTGGTGGTATTCCATGCCGGCGATCCTCAAGGGGTGGGTGGACCGGGTTTATGCCTATGGCTTCGCTTACGGCGTGGGGGAGCATAGCGACACGCATTGGGGAGACCGGTTCGGGGAAGGGACCTTCGCCGGCAAGCGGGCGATGCTGATCGTGACGACCGGCGGCTGGGAAGAGCATTATTCCGCGCGCGGGGTGAATGGTCCGATCGACGACCTTCTGTTCCCCATCAATCACGGCATTCTGTTTTATCCCGGCTACGACGTGCTTCCCCCGTTCGTTGCCTTCCGCGTGAATCGTCTCGATGCGGCCGGCTTCGAGGCGGTTGCGGCGCGCCTGCGCGCGCGGCTGCGGACATTGGCGACCACCCCGCCGATTCCCTATCGCAAGCAGAATGGCGGGGATTACGCCATCCCGAGCCTTCAGCTTCGGCCCGGCCTGGGCGAGCCCGGCGCGAGCGGCTTTGCTCTTCATGTGGACCGCGGCGCGGCCGGTACGCCTGCGGAATGAGGCGGGAGGGCCGCCGCCCGGTTCAAATCGGCTTGTCCGGCCAGCGGCACAGGTCATTGATCGGGCAGATCGGGCAATCGGGCAGGCGCGCCTTGCAGATGTAGCGCCCGTGCAGGATCAGCCAATGATGGGCATGGCGCTTGAAGCGGTCGGGAATGCGCGCCTCCAGGCCCAGTTCCACCTCCAGCGGGGTGGCGCCGGGGGCAAGGCCGGTGCGGTTGGCGACGCGGAACAGGTGGGTGTCCACCGCGATGGTCGGCACGCCGAAGGCGATGTTCAGCACCACGTTCGCGGTCTTGCGGCCGACCCCGGGCAAAGCTTCGAGCGCCGCGCGATCCACCGGCACCTCCCCGCCATGGCGCTCCAGCAGCAGGCGGGAGAGCTCAGCGACGTTCTTCGCCTTGCCGCGGAACAGGCCGAGGGTGCGGATGAAGCCGGCGATGCCCTCTTCGCCGAGCGCCACCATGGCGGCGGGCGTCGGGGCGGCGGCGAACAGGCCCTTGGTGGCCTTGTTCACGCCGACGTCGGTCGCCTGGGCGGAGAGCACCACCGCCACCAGCAAGGTGAAGGGATCGACATAATCCAATTCGCCCTTGGGCTCGGGATCGCGCAATTCGAACCGCGTGAAGGCTTCGACGATCTCGGCATCGCTCCAGGGCGCAACCGTGCGGCCGTGCGCGGCGGCGGCGGCATTGGCCACCGCGCGGCGACGCGCAGGAACCACGCCCGCCGCCGCCTCGCCCTTCAGGCGTCCGGCGGGGGACGCGGGAAGCGCGGGCTTGGCGCCGGCCTTCGCGGCCTTGGCAGAGGTTGCGGCCGTCTTGGGCGTCGCTGGCTTGGCGGGCTTCGCGGCCTTGGCGAGGAGGGGGGCGGCCTTGGCGGCCTTCGCCGCGCGCGCGGGCATCGCGGCAAGTTGAGAGCCGGCTGGGGGAGTTGTGGTTTTTCGCGCCATTTTGTCCCTATAATCTCAGCCATGACGAAGGCCAATGACCTGCCTTTTAATGATCTGCCTTTCCCCGAGGATGGGGAGCCGACGGTGTTCGCCGCCACCATGGCGCCGCACCGCTCGCTGTCGCAGCGTGGCTTTCTGCTGCTGATGCTGGGCGTGGGCGCCATCAGCTTCGCCTGCGGCATCGTGTTCCTGGCCATGGGGGCCTGGCCGGTGTTCGGCTTTTTCGGGCTCGACGTGGCGCTGATCTATTTCGCCTTCCGCGCCAATTTCCGCTCCGCGGCGGCACGCGAATATATTCGTGTGACACCGAGCTTGATCCAGGTCCGCCACGTGCCGGCCCGGGGCAAGGCCCGCGATTTCCAGATGAATCCGTTTTTCACCCGGCTCTGGCGGCGCGAGGTGGAGGAGTTCGGCACCATCGACATGGCGCTGGTCTCACGCGGGCACCATACGCCCGTGGGCATCCATCTCGGCCCGGTGCAAAAGGGAGAGCTGGCGGATGATCTCAACGCCGCCTTGCTGGAAGTGAAGCGCGGCGTGACCCGCACGGTGTTCTGACCGGCGGGGAAATCGGGTGGGCGGCCGTGGCGAAAGCTGGTGAGATGGCGCAACGATCCCTAAAAGGAGCCACGCCCGTGCTGCTGCACGATTCCCCGACCCTGATGCTGCCCCCGGTGGCTGGCTTTGCTCCCTTGACCCCCGCCACCGAGCTGGACATTGCCGCCGCCGATTATGACGTCGTGCGCCGCGCGGTCGCCTATGTCACCACCCACATGCGCCAGCAGCCGGAGGTGGAGGAGATCGCCCGCGCCGCCGGCGTCACAAGCCGCGCCCTGACCGAGGTGTTCCGCCGCTGGTGCGGCCTCACCCCCAAGGCGTTTCTGCAGGCCGTCACGCTCGATCGCGCCCGCCAGGTGCTGGCGGAGAGCAGCAATGTGCTCGACGCGGCGCTGGAGCTGGGTCTGTCCGGTCCCGGCCGGCTGCACGATCTGTTCGTGGTTCACGAGGCCATGTCGCCGGGCGAATGGAAGACCGGCGGGGCCGGGCTCGTGATCCGCTACGGCTTTCATCCCTCGCCGTTCGGCCTCGCGCTCGCCATGGCGACCCCGCGCGGCCTGTGCGGGCTCGCCTTCGCCGATGCGGGCGAGGAGCGCTCGGCGTTCGCCGACATGTCGGCCCGCTGGCCCAATGCCCACTTCGTGGAAGAGTCGGCGGCGACCGCGCCTTTGGTGCGCTGCATATTCGACCCCGCCGCCTGCCGCGAGGACCAGCCGCTGCGCATCGTCTTCATCGGCACGGATTTCGAGGTGCGGGTGTGGGAAACCCTGCTGCGCATTCCCATGGGCCGGGCCACCACCTATTCCACCATCGCCGACCGCATCGGCAATCCGAAGGCGGCGCGGGCGGTGGGCGCGGCGGTGGGCAAGAACCCCATCTGCTTCGTGGTGCCCTGCCACCGCGTGCTGGGCAAGAATGGCGATCTCACCGGCTATCATTGGGGCCTGACGCGCAAGCGCGCCATACTCGGATGGGAAGCGGGACGGGTGGTGGGATAGGGGGCGAGGTCCGGCGCAGAGATGTCGCCCGCCTCCCGCCTCAGTCCTTCGCGAGCGCGAAGCGCAGCAGGATGGTGCGCTGGATCGGGCTGAAATTATCGTCGGAAATGAGCGTCAGCAGCGTCTCGCCGGCCGCGTTCACGGTCACGGCCAGGCCCTCCATATTGTCGATCTCATAGCCCATGTCGGCGGTGAACAGGATGTCGCCCTTCAGCACCGCGCCGGGCGCCACATCCTTCAGCTGGAACCGGCGGATCCGCATGGAAACGCCGGTGCTCACGGCATAATGGCGCTCCAGCAGGAACAATTCGCCATCCGGCCCGAGCGCGGCGTCGGTGGCGCTGAACACGCCGCTTTTGGGAATGGTGAAGCTGCCCGGCTTCGGCCCGCCGATGATGAAGCCCGGCAGGTCGGCCCCATTGGTCGCGCCCACTTCGCCGATGCCCAGCAGCGCCCCGGCGAGCGGGCCGGAGGGCACATAGACCAGGCTTTCCAGCCCCAGATTGTCGCGCAGCGCCTTCACGCCCGCCGGCACCGGGATCGGCTTGCCCTTCTGCCCCAGCGGATCGGCGCCGGGGAAGGACCAGATCTCGTTCACATCCTCCAGGCCGACGAACACATTCTGCGGGCCGAAGGCGAGGGATTCCGCGTCGCCCCGGTTATTCTCCGCGAGCGGGGCGCCCGTCTGGTCGAGAATCGCCGCCGCCGTCACGTCGGCAAGACCGGTGGGCCGGTCGCCCTCGGTCACGAGCCGGCCGCGCAGGAACAGGCCGGCATCGGTGACGGCCAGGAAATGCGCGCCGTCCGCATCCAGATGGAAGGCCGATATGCCGCCGAAGCCGGGAAAGGGCGAGGTGAGCCGCAGCCCGCCGCGATAGAGCAGGGCGCCGAAACGGGTGTCGTCCTTGCGCGGGTGGAACGTCGCGATGGGCGCCGCCTGCACCGCGATCGCCAGCGGCTCCACCGGCAGGCTGGGCGGCTTGGACAGCGCGTGGCCCGCAAGCCCCGTCGCGACGAGGGCCGCGAGGGCCAGGCCCGCGAGCCAGCGCGCGCGGGGGGTGCCTTTGCGCGCGCGCTCATTGGCAGCGCGCCCGTCGCGCGCGTCTCCGCCCCGCGCCGCGGTGTCGCGCGCCATCGCCGTGTGTCCCGCCCGGTCCGGACCCATCAGTGCAGCCGCTTGCGTCCGCTGGTCTTGGCGGGTGCGGGCGGGGTTTCGGAGAACAATTCCGCCAGCTTCTCGGTCATCACGCCGCCCAGCTCCTCGGCGTCGACGATGGTGACGGCGCGCTTATAATAGCGCGTCACGTCATGGCCGATGCCGATGGCGATCAGCTCCACCGGCGAGCGGTTTTCCACCTGCCAGATGATGTGGCGCAGGTGGCGTTCCAGATAATTGCCGGCATTCACGGAGAGGGTGGAATCGTCCACCGGCGCGCCGTCGGAGATCATCATCAGGATCTTGCGGGATTCCGGCCGGCCGAGCAGGCGCTGGTGCGCCCAGTCGAGCGCCTCGCCGTCGATATTCTCCTTCAGCAGCCCCTCGCGCATCATCAGCCCGAGATTGCGCCGCGCCCGCCGCCAGGGCGCATCGGCGGATTTATAGACGATGTGCCGGAGATCGTTGAGGCGGCCCGGATTGGCCGGCTTTCCGCCGGCAAGCCACGCCTCGCGCGATTGCCCGCCCTTCCAGGCGCGGGTGGTGAAGCCCAGCACCTCCACCTTCACGCCGCAGCGCTCCAGCGTGCGGGCGAGGATATCCGCGCAGGTGGCAGCCACCGTGATGGGCCGCCCGCGCATGGAGCCGGAATTGTCGATCAGCAGCGTCACCACCGTGTCGCGGAACTCGGTGTCGCGCTCGCGCTTGAACGAGAGCGCCGCGCCGGGATCGGTGACCACGCGGGAGAGCCGCGCGGGATCGAGGATGCCTTCCTCGAGATCGAATTCCCAGGCGCGGTTCTGCTGGGCCAGCAGGCGGCGTTGCAGGCGGTTCGCGAGGCGCGAGACCACGCCCTGGAGATTGCTGAGCTGCTTGTCCAGATAGGAGCGCAGGCGCGTCAGCTCCTCGGTGTCGCACAAGTCCTCGGCGTGCACCTCCTCGTCGAACTTGGTGGTGTAGGCGTGATATTCCGGGCCCTTGGTGTCCTGAGCCTGGGGCGTGCGGGGCTGCCAGGGCTCGGCGGCTTCCTCGCCGTCGCCCATTTCGCCGTCATCGGGGCTCTCGGCCGGCGGGCCGGCCTCGCTCTCCACCGCGCTGTCGGGCAATTCCTCCTGCGCGAGCTCGGCTTCCACCTCGGTCGCGCCCTGCTGGCTGTCGTCCTCGCTGGCATCGCCCTCCTCCCCGCCCTGTTCCTCGCGGCCGGCGGGATTGTCGTCCTCTTCGCTGTCCTTGTCGCTCTCCAGGCCGCTGTCCTCGCCCATTTCGAGCGAGGAGAGCAATTCGCGCGTGATCTCGCCGAACTTCTTCTGGTCCTCGATGCTGTCGGCGAAGCGGGCGAGGTCGCCTTCGGCGCGGGTCTCGATATAGTCGCGCCACAGATCGACGATCTTGCGGGCGGCGGGCGGCGGGGCCTGTCCGGTGAGGCGCTCGCGCACCATCAGGGCGACCGCTTCCTCGATCGGCGCGTCGGCGCGCTCGGTGATGTCGGCATAGGGGCCGCGATGGTAGCGGTCGTTCAGCATGGCGGTGATATTGCGCTGGACGCCGGTCATGCGATTGCCGCCCAGCGCCTCCACGCGCGCCTGCTCCACCGCCTCGAACACCGCGCGGGCGGTATCGCCGGTGGGCAGCATCTTGCGATGCACGCTCTGGTCGTGGCAGGCGAGGCGCAAAGCGAGGGAATCCGCATGGCCGCGCACCACGGCGGCATCCTGGGCGGAGAAGCGGCGCGGCGGCTCGGGCAGGCGCACACGGTCGGGGCTCAGCGAGGGGCGCTCATTGGCGAAGGTGACATCGAATTCGCCCACCCCGGCAATCGCCTTGAAGCACCCGGTAATGGCGCGCTTGAAGGGTTCGGCGGGCGCTTCCTTGGGGGCGGTCTTCACAGTCTTGTTGGAGGGAGGCATCGCCGCTGGCCCTGTGTTTGGCGCGCTGCGCGCCGGTCACGACATGGTGCCGCCGCCGGGGCGGCGGGGAGGGGGCGGCCCGTGCGGGTCGTCTCCCTCCATCATCCTCCAGTGCGGAGGAGCGGCGCGCGTCCGGGGGGACGCGCCGCCGCGGGCCTCAGGCGAGGGCGACGTTGACCGTGCTTTCGGTCAGCTCCACGCCGAAGCAGCGCTGGTACAGTTCCGCCACCAGCGAGCGCTCCAGCTCGTCGCACTTGTTGAGGAAGGTCACGCGCAAGGCGAAGGCGAGATCCTTGAAGATGTCCGCATTCTCGGCCCAGGTGATGACCGTGCGCGGGCTCATGACGGTGGACAAATCGCCGTTGATGAACGCGCTGCGGGTCAGATCCGCGAGGCGCACCATGCGGTTGACGATGTCGCGCCCTTCGGGGGTCTGATAATGCTTCGCCTTGGCGAGCACGATCTCGACTTCCTTGTCGTGGGCGAGATAGTTCAGCGTGGTGACGATGGACCAGCGGTCCATCTGGCCCTGGTTGATCTGCTGCGTGCCGTGATAGAGCCCGGTGGTGTCGCCGAGGCCGACCGTGTTGGCGGTGGCGAACAGGCGGAACGAGGGATGCGGGCGGATGACCCGGTTCTGGTCCAGCAGGGTCAGGCGGCCGGAGACTTCCAGCACGCGCTGGATCACGAACATCACGTCCGGGCGACCGGCGTCATATTCGTCGAACACCAGCGCGATGTTGTTCTGCAGCGCCCAGGGCAGGATGCCGTCGCGGAATTCGGTGACCTGAAGGCCATCCTTCACCACGATCGCATCCTTGCCGATCAGGTCGATACGGCTGATGTGGCTGTCGAGATTGATGCGGATGCAGGGCCAGTTGAGGCGCGCCGCCACCTGCTCGATATGGGTGGATTTGCCGGTGCCGTGATAGCCGGTCACCATCACGCGCCGGTTGTGCGCGAAGCCGGCGAGAATGGCCAGGGTGGTGGGACGGTCGAACAGATAGTCAGGGTCGAGATCCGGAACATGACTTTCGGCCTCGGAAAAGGCCGGCACTTCCATGTCGATGTCGATGCCGAACACCTGGCGCACCGACACCTTCATATCCGGGGTCGGGGCAATGGTCTCGGTGCCGCTCATAACGCCTCCGTATGCGCTTGCTGGGGTCGCGCGCGTCGTCTTGCTTGTTGATCCGTGCGGCACCTTAAAGGTTTTTCCGCTGCTGCAAAAATTCTCTCGGCGGGGCGTCTCGTCGCGGCCGCCATCCGCGTATTCAACAAAAACCGGCCTGTTTCAGGGTGTTGTAGGCCTGGATGACACTGCGCAACCGGTCCTCGGCCGAACGGTCGCCGCCGTTTACGTCGGGATGGTGGCGCTTCACCAATTCCTTGAAGCGCGCCTTGATCTCCACCCCGGTGGCGGACATTTCGAGCCCGAGCACTTCTAGCGCCTGCCGCTCCAGGGTGCGGACGATGCGACCTTCCGGCTGGGGCGCCTCGAAGCCGGCGGTGCCGCCCATCTCCTGGGTGAAGCCGAACGGGTCGCGATGGGCGCCCGCGGTGGCGGGGTCCGCGCCGCGCGTTCCCATTTTCCAGGTGGGGCGATGGCCGGTGATGGCGTCCTTCTGATAGGCGAACACGGCATCGTCGCTCATGCCGGCGAAATAATTGTACGATTGGTTGTACTGCTTCACATGGTCGATGCAGTAATTCCAATATTCCCCTTCCGACGAACGCCCCTTGGGGGCGCGGTGGGTGCCGTCGCGCGTGCAGCCGGGCCAGTCGCAGGCGGCGCAGGTGGCCCTGCGCAGGCGATCGGCACTGGGCTTCACCCGAATGCGGTCGAAGAAGGGGGAGTCGATCTTCATAATTCGATTATGGCCGTCGCGCCGCAGTGCGGCAAGCTGAGGGAGTGAAAACAGGAAGGCCGCCTGAGGCGGTGCCGGAAGGGCAGAAGCCGCCCGGTGGTGCGTCGGGCGTATCGCAGATATAGGATTGCCCGCGCTTTTGCGCCATGGCGCATTGATCCAATCCTGTGCATCGCCCACGCGCCTTCGGCCGCATTGACGGCGCGGCGATGGCGGCGTTACCTCTTCACTATGGAACCTTCATCCACGACGACGCATCTTGCGCGCATCCGCTCCACGCTTCAGGCGGGGTTGACGCCGGCCGCCCTGGAGGTGGAGGACGAAAGCGCCTTGCACGCGGGCCATGGCGGGGCGACCCGCCGGGCTGACGGCGGCATCACCCATCTGCGGGTCCGCGTGGTGGCGCAGGCCTTCGCCGGCAAGAGCCGGGTGGAATGTCACCGTCTTGTGAACGCCCTGCTGGCCCAGGAGATCGCCGAGGGGCTCCACGCCATCGCCATCGACGCCAAGGCGCCGGAGCAGAAGGCGCCGGGCGAATAGGCATGGATGCGCCCGCCGCCTCCGCCGGATCCCCGATGACCGGAGAGGAAGGGATCGTCGCCGACGGCGCGCTGGTGCTGTTTTCCGGCGGCCAGGATTCCACCACCTGCTTGGCCTGGGCGCTGAAGCGCTTCGCGCGGGTGGAGACCCTCGGCTTCGATTATGGCCAGCGCCACCGGGTGGAACTCGACGCGCGGCAGAAGCTGCGCCCGGCGCTCGCCGCCCTCAACCCGGTCTGGGCCGCGCGGCTGGGCGAAGACCACACGCTCTCCCTCGACGCGCTCGCCGCCGTCTCCGACACCGCCCTGACGCGGGACGTGGAGATTTCCATGGGCGCGAACGGCCTGCCGAACACCTTCGTGCCGGGCCGCAACATCCTCTTCCTCACCTTTGCCGCCGCGCTCGCCTATCGGCGCGGCCTGCGCCACATCGTCGGCGGCATGTGCGAGACCGATTTCTCCGGCTATCCCGATTGCCGCGACGACACCATCATGTGCGAGACCGATTTCTCCGGCTATCCCGATTGCCGCGACGACACCATCAAGGCGGTTCAGGTGGCGCTCAATCTCGGCATGGACAGCCGCTTCGTGCTGCACACGCCGCTGATGTGGATCGACAAGGCGCAGACCTGGGATCTGGCCGCGCAATTGGGCGGGCCGGCCCTGGTGGATCTGATCGTGGAAGAGACCCACACCTGCTATCTGGGCGAACGCGGCGCGCGCCACGCCTGGGGCCATGGCTGCGGCACTTGCCCGGCCTGCCAATTGCGGGCGGAGGGCTATCGCCGCTTCGCCGCCACGCGCAGCTGAAGGAGAGGGGAGAATGAAACGCGCGGCATCACGCATTTCGGCCGGTGCGCTCGCGTGCGGCCTCCTGGCGCTCGGACTTCTGGCGCTCGCCCTTGCCGCGCTGCCCCGGCCGGCGGGCGCGGCGAGCTTCGATTGCGCCGCCGCCAAGGCGCCGGACGAAAAGGTCATCTGCGCCACCCGCAGCCTCAATGATCTCGATGTGAAGATGGCGACGCAATACGCCATCGTCACCCGCTTGGTCGGCATGGGCCAGCGCGGCGATCTTCAGGACCAGCAGCGCGCCTTCCTCAAGCAGCGCGCGGCCTGCGGCAGCGCTGTCGCCTGCATCGCCACCGCCTATCAGGCGCGGATCGCGGTGTTCGAGCGCGTGCTGGACGGGGTGGTGTCGCACGGGCCGTTCTGAGGCGCGCGGCGCGGATTCATCCGCGGCGAACCTTCGCCCGAAATCGCGGTGTCATCGGCCGGAAAGGCGCGGCGAAGCGGCAGGAAACCCCTCTTCGTCCGCGTTAAGCCATTGTTTCACGTGAAACATTTTGATGAGATCGGGCCTCAGGCGAACGGCACATTACTTTCCCCATCCCCCAGAGGCCGTTGCATCAGCACGGTATCCAGCCAGCGGCCGAACTTGAGCCCGGTGTTTTGCAGCACCCCGATATCCGCGAACCCGCAGGCCCGATGCAGCGCGATGGAGCCAAAATTGGCGCTATCGCCGATCACCGCCACCATCTGGCGATAGCCGCGCGCCTCGCTTTCGGCGATCAGCATGTTCATCAGCGCCCGGCCGATGCCGCGCTGTTGCGCGGACGGGGCGACATAGACCGAATTCTCCACCGTCCAGCGATAGGCGACGCGCGGGCGGAAGGCGCCGGCATAGGCATAGCCGAGCACCGTGCCGTCCGGATCGAGCGCGGTGAAATAAGGATAGCCGCCGCCGATCAGGGCTTCGAACCGGCGGGTCATTTCGTCGAGATCCGGCGGCTCCAGTTCGAACGAAGCGGTGCCGGTGCGCACGGCCGCGTCATAAATGGCGGTGATGGCGGGCAGATCGGAATGGGTGGCGAGGCGGACGTGGACCGGGGCGTGGGACATGACGGGCTGGGCCTGGCGCAATGAAGGGCAATCGCGGTTCATAGCCGCCTCTGCGAGACTTATGAACCCTGGTTTGCAGGCCGGCCCCCCGTGCGCGGACGCGCGCACCGTACCAAAGGGTTAGAAAGTTTCGGTTGGCGGGCATGCGCGCGCGCGTATTAGCAAAGCTTCCGGTTCCTGCATTCGGGGAGGGCATGATGGTCGCGTTGCGTCGCAATCTGTCGTCGTTGGAGGCCGTCGGCCTTTCCATTTCCATCATCGCACCCACGGTGGCCATGGCGTTCAACGTCACGCTCGCCGCCGGGGCCGCGGGCCGTGCGGCGCCGCTCTCCTTCGTGTTCGGCACCGTGGCGCTGTGCGTGGTCGGCCTGTCCTTTGTTTTTTTCTCGCGGCGGGTGGCCAATGCCGGTTCGGCCTATGCCTATGTGTCCGAGGCGTTTGGCCCCCGTGCCGGCTTCCTGGTGGGCTGGCTCTTGATGCTCACCTATCTCCTGTCGGGTAGCGGCGTCGCCGCGCTCATGGGGGATTTCGTGCGCGCCGCGCTCGCCAATTACGGCATCGTCATTCCCGGCTTGTGGCTGATGGTCGGCCTGGCGGCGCTGGTGGTCGCCACCCTCCTGGCCTATCGCGACATGCGGGTCGCGGCGCGACTGATGCTGGCGTTTGAGGCAGCGGCGGTGCTGGCCATCCTGGTGCTCGGCGTCCTCGTGCTGGTGCGTGTGGGCGCGGAAGGCGGGCTGTCACTCTTGCCCTTCGTGCCCGATCCGGCCCTGGGCTGGTCGGGCATCGCCCATGGCATGGTGTTCGCGGTGCTGTCCTTCGTCGGCTTCGAGGCGGCCACCACCCTGAGCGAGGAAATGAACGTGCCGCGCCGGTCCATTCCGATCGCGGTGCTGGGCACGGTGGTGGTGGCGGGCCTGTTCTTCGTGTTCGCCTCTTATTTCCAAGTGGTCGGGTTTGGCCTCGGCGAGATGAAGGCTTTGGCGGCGGACGAAGCGCCGCTCAATACCCTGGCGCTGAAATATGGCTCGCGCGCGTTTGCGACGCTGCTGGACCTGGCGGCCGCGATCTCGGCCTTCTCCGCCGTGTTGGGCGCGGTGAGCGCCGGCGGCCGCATGTTGTTTGCCCTCGGACGCGCCGGTCTCGCGCCAGCCCTCGGGGTTGTGGACCCCCACCACGGCACGCCGGCGCGGGCGGTGGTGCTGATGAGCGCGCTGATGGTGCTGGGCCTGGTCGTGCTGGGACCCCTATTGGGCGCTGGCGATTATTTCGGCGACGTCGCCACCATCGCCACCTTGTGCGTGATCCTGGTCTATCTGGCGGTGACGGCATCGATGGCTGTTTTCGGGGTGAAATCCGGCCTGATCTATGGGGTGATCGGGGCGGCGGGAACGGCGGCCATGGTGTGGCCGTTCCGCAATTCGCTCTATCCGGTGCCTGCCTATCCCGGCAACCTGTGGCCCTATGTCGTGATTGGCTTCATCCTCGTCGGAGCGGTCATCCTGCGGCTGCGGCCGGGCCTGGGCCTGTCCAAGGAATGACGCGTCGCCTGCATGAGGGCGGATCGGCGCGCATGAAAAAAGGCCCCGGCGCGAGCCGGGGCCTTCTTCATATGTGCCCGCCGGAAGGGAGCGATCAGTTGCTGTTGCGGTTGCCGAACAGCTGGAGCAGCATCATGAACATGTTGATGAAGTCCAGGTAGAGGGCGAGCGCGCCCATGATGGCCTTCTTGCCCATGGTGGCGCTGTCGTCGCCCTGGAAATACATCTCCTTGATGCGCTGGGTGTCGTAGGCGGTGAGGCCCGCGAACACCAGCACGCCCACCACGGACACGATGAACTGCAGCATCGTG
>NCEH01000185.1 GCA_002304505.1 Rhizobiales bacterium 32-66-11
ATCCTTGTCGATGCACGTCACACGATGGCCAAAGTCCGCAAAACAGGCTCCGGAGACCAGGCCAACGTACCCCGTTCCAATCATCGCAATGCGCATGTGTGTCCCCAGCCACCGATATCACCACAGCTAAAGTGCTTCAGGCGCGCTCTAGCTGCTTCTAATTTCGTTTCGCGCCCAAGTGATAAGCTGGAACACATGGTGGATGCCTTGCCTGGCATCCAATTGCCCCACGTTCAGCTAACCGCGGATCACCTCCAGCGCAACCTTGGCCTTGAACGCGGCCCAATATTGTCACCTCTTCCCATCATCGGGGCGGTTCCTTCCGTCACGGCGAACCAAATTTGTTTGCGGTCCGGCCGGCGACCCTCTTACCTCACCCGATCCCAGCGCGCAGAAGGTCGTGCATGTGAAGGAGGCCGACGGGCTTTTTGCCCTCGCTGATGACGAGGACGGTGATGCGCCGCTCATTCATCAAGGCGACGCATTCGCTCGCGAGCGTGGAGGGGGACACGCTGACCGGCGATTTGGTCATGAAGGTGCTGACAAGGCCGGCGAGATCACCTTCGGTCACCGCGCGCCGGATGTCGCCGTCGGTCACGATGCCCCGGAGGCTGCCGTCCTCCGCCTTTACGAGCACGCAGCCAAGCCGGCCCGCACTCATGGCAAGGAGAACCTCGGGAACCGGCGTATCCGGGGTCACCACCGGCAGGTCGGGGCCGGAATGCATCAAGTCGGCGGCGCGGATCAGGATCGTCCCGAGTTTTCCGCCGGGGTGGAACACCTTGAACTGCTCCGGCGAGAAGCCGCGCCGTTCCAGCAGCGTCACGGCCAGCGCATCCCCCATGACCAGCTGAAGGGTGGTGGAGGTGGTCGGGGCCAGCTTGTTCGGGCAGGCCTCCTCCGCCGAGGGAAGAATCAGCGCGACGTCGCTTGCGCGCGCGATCGTGCTGTCCTGCTTCGAGGTCAGCGCGATCATCGGAATGGAAAAGCGCTTGCCATATTCAATGACGGGCCGGAATTCCCCGGTTTCGCCCGACCAGGAGACGAGAATCAGCACGTCGTCCTTCGTCACCATGCCGAGGTCGCCGTGGCTCGCTTCGGCCGGATGCATGAAAAACGCCGGGGTGCCCGTTGAAGCCATGGTGGCGGCGATCTTGCGGGCGATATGACCGCTTTTGCCCATGCCGCTGACGACCACGCGCCCGCGAGAGGCCATAACCACGTCTACCGCCTTCTCGAATGCGGTCCCGAGCGGACCCAGCAGCATCGCCCCCAATTGCGCGAGGCCGCGTGCTTCCAGTTCGACGGCGCGCACTCCGGCCGCCAAGGTGGCGCTTATCCTCTCCGGGGCGGTCGTGGCAGATAAACGCAAGGTCTTCGTCTCTTTTATCATGGCCCGCGCCGATGGAGGCGCCTTCGTTGCACAATGGGCCGTCGGACGGCTGCGGGCGGGCGCTAACGAAGCGCGCGCGGGTGCCGCATCGGACAGGGCCATTCGGTGCGGCCCGGCTTTTTCCCGGTCCGGTCATCGTGGCGATTGCGGCGGAGTTCGCAGGCAGCCAAGGCCCGCAAGCCACCGCGCAGAAAAGGCGAACGCACAAAAACCCAGGTCGAAACGTCCTGAGTCTCTCGCGGATTCATTTAGTATTTTATGGCAGCAGTTTGCACTGCAATCAAGGCGCGCGGCGCCCGCGCGGGCGCGTCACCGGCGCGCGCCAGAAGGCTGTTACCGCCTGGCGGAGCGATGCCGTGGCCCGTCCGGTCCCCAACGAACATGACACCCCCATGACTGACCTGCCGCAATCACATCTCCGCGCACCCATGCTTTGGTGGAAGACGAGCGACGAGGGTGGCAGTCATGAAAACCGAAATCATCGAGCGCCTGGGGCAGGGCGATATCCTTCTTCCTGCGCTCATCGCCGAGGGCCTACGCGCCAACGATCAGGTGAAGGCGCGCCTCAGCGTGCTGCAGGGGGCCGGGCGCCATGCCCGCAATCCGCAGGCCGCGCCGTTCGACCTGGCGGAGGAATGCCGGTCTGCCGGGCTCGACGCGGCGGCAATGGAGGCCTTGATCGGCGCGGCCGCATTGCTTCCTGAAGGGCGGGTGCATGCGCCCGGCCTGGGCGCCCTTGGCCTCGCCATCTGGAATGACGTGGAAACCATGGCCCGCTGCGTGGCCGCTGGCGACAAGGCGGAGGGCGATGCCGGCCTCTCCCGGCTGGCGGGGCTCAAGGCGGCGCTGCCGCTCGGCGTCGATGATACTCTGGAGCTCGCACTCATCTCCCAGCTGACCGGCCTGTCGGAGCACGGCGGCGAAAGCCTGCACCGGCTGGTGATGGACCTGCATAAGGCGCTCAATCGCCTGTCCGCGCTACATGCGGAAGAAGTGATTGCCGGCGCTCATGCCTTCGGGTTGCTGCCGGAGGACCGCCCGGCGGTCGAAGCCTTCATGCGGGGACTGGATTCGACGCGGGCGCTCAAATTCGATCATCCGGGCCTGTCCACCACCGCCGCGCGTTCCGGCACGCGCCTCACCCTTCAGAATGATATCGGCGAGACGGACGCCCACGTCGTGGTCATCGCGGTGGAAGGCGGGGTCGTCACCGTCACTTATACCGACGTGCATCTGGCGCGGGCCAAATTCTTCACCGGCCTGCTGCGGGATTTTCCCGCCCAATGGAGCGGTCTGGAGCGCAAGAGCGGGGAGGCGCTGGGCGATGACGGCGTCTTCTATCTCGTCACCGGCCGCTATCCCTATGGCGATGCGGCGGCGCGTGACGCCTTTCTGGAAGAGGTCGGCGCCTCGCTTGTGTTCCTGATCGACTGGAACAAGGCGCGCAAGGTGCTGCGCAACTGGGTCACCAAGGCGGATGCGGTGCGGGTGCTCGATTGGGCGGCGCGCAACAAGGTGGGGCAGCGCGGTTTCCTGGAGCTGGGCGGCAGTGAGCTGGTGGCCGCCGCCGTCCATCACGCGGCCCCGACGCGCATCGGCTTCGGCGAGCGGCTCGACGCCGCGCTGGGGCGCGATGCCGCCGTGGATTTTCTCAAGACGGTGCTGAAGGTCTCCGCGCACGCCTTGCTGAACGGCAGCTCGGTGCGGCTCGCGCGCGATCAGATCGAGGCCGATCTGGTGCGGCACATGCAGCGGGTCGAGGCCACTTTGCTGGCGATCGTGGTGCGTCAGGCGGGGCTGGCGCGGGAAATCGCGGTGGCCATCGCCCACGGCATCGCAGAACAGCAGGTCCAGCGCCCGTTCGATCGTGAACGCATGGCCAACGCGGCGCGGCGGATCGAGGAAAAGGCCGACCGGATCGCCCTGGAGGCGCGCAATACCGCTGCGCGGTTCGATGCCGATCCAGCCATCGTGCGCCTCGTGAACAGCATGGAGGAGGCGATCGACGAGCTGGAGCAGGCCGCCTTCGTCGCTTCCCTGGTGCCGGATGGGCTTCCTTCCACTTTGCTGAAGCCGCTCGCGGACCTGTGCGCGGCGGCGGTGACGGGGGCAGGGGCCGCAGCCAGCGGCACCATTGCTGCCGCCGACGTGCCGGAGGGACATCGCATCGATTCGGAAGACGCATTGGCCGCCGTGGGCCGGCTGATCGAGCAAGAGCATGTGGGCGACGCGGCCGAGCGGGCGGTGACCGCCCTGGTGCTCACCGAGACTTATGATCTGAAGACCGCGCTCGGCGCGCTCGATCTCGCGCGCACCTTGGAACGCGCGACCGACCGACTGGCCGCCTTCGGCCATGTGTTGCGCGAGCATGTGCTCGCCGATCTTTCCAAGTGACCAGGAGGGTATGATGCATATCGCACGCATCGGTGGCGGGTCCACCGCGACACCTTCCGCCGACATCATCGGCGCCAAGGCCGCCAATCTGGCGCGCATGGCGGCCTTGGGCCTGCCGGTTCCGCCCGCCTTCGTGCTGCCGGTGGATCTGTGCGCCGCCATCGTGCGCGGCGAAGACAGTGCCGTGCGCCAGCTCAAGGATGGGCTTCGGGAGGGCCTGGCGTTCCTGGAACAGGCCACGGGAAAAGTGTTCGGCGACCGGCGCCAGCCGCTTCTGGTCTCCGTCCGGTCCGGGGCCGCAAGGTCCATGCCGGGGATGCTGGATACGGTGCTGAATGTCGGCTGCACCGCAGAAGCCGTCCACGGGCTGATCCGCACCAGCGGCAACCCGCGCTTCGCCTGGGATTGTCGGCGCCGGTTCCTGGAGAGCTTCGCCGACGTCGTGCTGGGCGCCGATGGCGCGGCGTTCGCCCACGCCCGCGAGACCATCGCGCGCACCGAGGGGGTCGCGAGCGAGGCGGATCTCGACGGCGAGGCGCTGGAGCGGCTGGCAGGCGCGTATGACCGGCTGATCGACGCGGCGGATCTGGATCTGCCGGGCGATCCGCAGGCGCAGGTTGAGGCGGCGGCGCGCGCGGTCTATCGGTCCTGGACCAGCGATCGCGCCACCACCTATCGCAGGCTCCAGCACTTGGAGGATCTGCAGGGCACGGCGGTGACCGTTCAGGCGATGGTCTACGGCAATAGCGGCTTGTCCTCTGGCGCCGGGGTGGCCTTCTCCCGTGATCCCTCAAGCGGGGCGGCGGAGCCGGTGATCGACGTGTTGTTCGGCGCCCAGGGCGAGGATGTCGTGTCCGGCAGCCGGACCCCCGATACCGAGGCCGCCATCCTGCGGGCGGCCCCCCAGGCGGCGCGCGATCTGCGCGCGCGGCTGGTGCAGCTGGAGCAGGCCTTTCGCGACATCCAGGACGTGGAATTCACCATCGACGAAGGGGTGCTCTGGATTCTCCAGACCCGCGCCGCCAAGCGGACCCCGCGCGCGGCCTTGCGGTTCGCCATCGACCTCGTGGCAGAGGGCCTCATCTCCCCCGCCGAGGGGCTGGCCCGGCTGGCCGAGGTGGACCTCGCGGGCCTGGTCACCAAGCGGCTGGCGAATGTGGGTGCCCCGGTGGCGCGCGGCACCAGCGCGTCGGCCGGTGTCGCCGTGGGGCGGATCGCCTTCGATTCGCAAAACGCCGTGCGCCTCGCGGCCGCTGGCACGCCGGTGGTGCTGGTGCGTCCCGATACCAGCACGAGCGATGTGGCCGGGTTCGCGGCGGCGGATGGCATCGTGACGGCGGTGGGCGGGCGCACCGCCCATGCGGCGCTGGTGGCGCGCCAATTGGGCAAACCGGCGGCGCGAGGTGCAGCCGGTCGCCTGAGCGCTGCGCGCCAATTCCGAGCGGTGGGAATGGCAGACAGGGATCGCGGCGGATCCTCACGTTCAGCGAAGGGGGGAGGTGCTCTGATGCGGTGGCAAGCCTCGGGACAGGCCCGTGCGCTTAGGTGCCGGTGGATCATTCCAAACGGGTGATTCAGATCAATATGGAGACAACCATGCCCACCGTCACTTCCGCCCCCAGCTCCGCCGCCGCCCGGATCGCCCAGCTCAAGCAGGCGTCCGCTGCCGCCATCGCGGCCAAGGCCGCCGCCGCCCCCAAGCCGGCGACCGTCTCAGCCGCACCGGCCAAGGTGGTCAGCCCCGATCTGAGCGCGATCAACAGCGCTGCGGCGGCTCTTCAGGCGAACAATGCCAAGCTCGCCGCGACCCCGCTGCCGATCGCTCCGACGCTGCCCGGCAAGGCCTGAGTCGCGCGCGGGTTCGCCCTCGGACTTCAGGTATCAGCGTTGGGTTCAGGGCAATCTCGATGAACGGGGGCGGCGTGCTCGGCCTCGTTCATCGACCTGCCCCCAAGAGGTTCGTCAGGCCGCGGATGCGAGATTCGCAAGGAACGTCTACCGCAAGTCGGCCTCGTCCCGGGCTTCAGCAGCCGTAATAATCCTTGTACCAGGCGACGAAGGCCGGGACGCCCACCGCGACGCCCGTATCGGGACGATATCCCGTCAGCCGTTCGAGCAGATCCACATTGGCATAAGTGTGCGGCACGTCCCCCGGCTGCATGGGCATGTAGTTGCGAATGGCCGGGCGGCCGACGCAGCGCTCGATCTCCTCGATGAAATCCAGCAGGCGCACCGGGCTGCCCTTGCCGATATTGACCACACGGAAGGGAGCGGCGGGGCTGGTGCCCAGCGACTCATCGCTCGCGTCTGCGCTCGCGCGGGTTGGCACCACGTCGAGCAGGAGCGCCACCGCCTTCACCAGATCGTCCACATAGGTGAAGTCGCGATACATGTCGCCGTGGTTATAGACGTCGATGGGCTCTCCGCGCAGCATGCAGCGGGTGAATTTGAACAGGGCCATGTCCGGCCGGCCCCACGGCCCGTAGACCGTGAAGAAACGGAACGCCGTGGTGGGGATGTCCCACAGGTGCGCATAGGAATGGCTCATCACCTCGGTCGCCTTCTTGGTGGCGGCATAGAGGGTGAGGGGGAAATCGGTGCGTTCGTTTTCCACGAACGGCATCAGCGTATTGGCCCCGTAGACCGAACTGGTGGAGGCGAGCATGAAATGCTTCACCTTATGCAGGCGCGCCAGCTCCATCACATTGAAGGTGCCGACCAGATTGGCTTCCACGTAGGAGCGCGGATTTTCCAGGCTGTAGCGCACGCCCGCCTGGGCCGCGAGATGGATGATCGCTTCCGGCTGGAACGCGTCGGCGATGGCGGTGAGGGCGAGGCTGTCCTCGAGCATCACCTCATGGGCCTGAAAGCCGGCGTTCTGGAGCAGCAAGGCTTCGCGCCGGCGCTTGAGGGTGACATCGTAATAAGGTGTAAGCCCGTCGACGCCGGCGATCTCGTGCCCCGACCGCAGCAGCAGGCGCGCCAGGTGGAAGCCGATGAAGCCGGCGGTGCCGGTAACCAAGATCCGCATGAGTGATGTCTCGTCGGGCTGCCGAACGCTGAGCACGCGCCCACGGAAAGGCCATCCGGGTGCGCGCGTGTCTTCACCACATTCGGCGGTTCGATTCCAGTGCAGGGGGGTCACGCGGCGGGAAATGGCGAATCTCGCACGCGACCCATCGGCGATTCCCGGCACGATTCGACGCCGGGAGGTGCGGTACGGGTCAAGCTTCCGGCCTTGGGGCGAGGGTGCCCGATTTTGTGGCGGAGGACGAAATTTCGTCAGCCGGCGACGCAGAGCTTCAACGCTGGCCACGATTTGTCGGCATATCTACGGTACAATAGTAGTTAAAATAAGGCGTGTTAATCCTGCAACACTGCCTGGAAATGCAGTGTCCAAGACCCTTTCCGAGCGATACAGGCGTTGATCCCGGATGGGCCTTTTGTATGGTTGCTTTGCGACGAAGGGGGGCAGTCCCCGGTCGCCCTTCCTGTGTTTGTGGCTTCGGCCCGAGCGCGGTGGGGAATCGGGGCAAGAACCCTCTCGGGGTGCAGTGGCACCGACGAAGCGGCGCTAGCTCCCTCGGAACGAAACTTGGAGGTCAAACGATGAAGATGGTGAAGAGCCTTCTCCTCGGCAGCGCGGCGGGTCTCGTCGCGGTCGCTGGAGCGAACGCCGCCGATCTGCCTGTTAAGGCGAAGGCCGTTGAGTATGTGAAGGTCTGCTCCGCTTACGGCGCCGGCTATTATTATGTTCCGGGCACCGACACCTGCCTGAAGATCGGCGGCTATGCTCGCGCCGACTATTATGTGAACGGCGTTGGCACGTTCAACCCCGCGATCTCCAGCGCGACCGCTGCTGCCTTCAACAATCCGGGCGTCGGCGCTGCTGCCTATCCCTTCACGACCGATCGTACCCCGAACTACACGACCCGCGTTCGCGGCGTGTTTGACTTCGACGCGCGTACGGCGACTGACTACGGCATTCTGCGGTCGTACGTTCGTGGCGGCATCGAGTGGAATTCCTACAGCGGCACCAACAACGCCGCCGGTAGCAACCTCTACTACGAGCGCGCCTTCATCCAGTTTGCTGGCTTCACCTTTGGTTATACCCAGTCGTTCTTCGACACCGGTATCGACTATATGATGACGACCCCGTATGCGGGTTCGAACCAGTGGAACACCGTGATCGCCTACACGGCGCAGTTCGGCAACGGCTTCTCCGCCAGCTTG
>NCEH01000037.1:0-26263 GCA_002304505.1 Rhizobiales bacterium 32-66-11
CGCGAACGTGCGGGTATGACCCTCGGGCACGAACATGGGGTCATAGCCGAACCCTTTGGCGCCACGGGTAGGCCACACCAACTCGCCTTCCACCACCCCCTCGAATTCCTCCACATGGCCGTCGGGCCAGGCCAGGCACAGGGCCGAGACGAAGCGGGCGGTGCGCGAATCCGGGTCCGTGGCGCCGCGCGCCACCAGAAGCGACTGGATGGTTTCCATCGCCCGTTCGAAATCGCGCTCCGGTCCCGCCCAGCGGGCGGTATGGATGCCGGGCTGCCCGCCGAGCGCGTCGATCACGAGCCCGCTGTCGTCGGCAAACGCCGGCAATTGCGCCGCGCTCGCCGCCGCCACCGCCTTCAAGCGCGCGTTGGCGGCGAAAGTGGTGCCGGTCTCGTCGGGCTCGGGCAGGCCCAGTTCGCCGGCCGCCACCGCTTCCACCCCATAGGGTTCGAGCAGCATGCGCATCTCGATGAGCTTGCCCTTGTTGTGCGTGGCGACCACCAGCCGCCCTTCGAGCCGGCGATGGGACATCAGGCCACCGCCTGCTTCTGCAAATCCACCAGCTGGTTGATGCCGGTGCGGGCGAGCGCGAGCAATTGCAGGAACTCGGTCTCGCTGAACGGGGTTTTCTCCGCCGTCCCTTGGATTTCCACGATGCCGCCGGAGCCGGTCATGACGAAATTGGCGTCGGTCTCTGCCTTGCTGTCTTCGGGATAATCAAGGTCGAGCACCGGGGTGCCTTCGAAAATGCCGCAGGAGACCGCCGCCACATGCTCGCGCAGGGGGATGGTCTTCAGCATGGAGCGCGAATACATCCAGCTCATGCAGTCGTGCAGGGCGATCCAGGCGCCGGTGATGGCGGCCGTGCGGGTGCCGCCATCGGCCTGGAGCACGTCGCAATCCAGCGTGATCTGGCGTTCGCCGAGGCCCACGAGGTCGGTGACGGAGCGGAGCGAGCGGCCGATCAGCCGCTGGATCTCCTGGGTGCGGCCGGATTGCTTGCCGGTGGTGGCTTCGCGCCGGGTGCGCTCCAGCGTGGCGCGGGGCAGCATGGAATATTCCGCCGTCACCCAGCCGCGCCCCTGGCCCTTCAGCCACGGCGGCAGGCGCTCTTCCAGGGTCGCCGCCACCAGCACATGGGTGTCGCCGAACTTGACGAGGCACGAGCCCTCGGCGTGGCGCAGAACGTTGCGCTCGAAGGAAACGGCTCGCATCTCGTCGCTCGCGCGGCGGCTCGGGCGCATAATCTATCCAATCCATCTTGAAACTGGCCGTCGTTTTAGGGGTGGGCGCGCGCCGGGGCAAGGGGCGTGGTATGATGAAGGCTTGAACCACAGAAGGATGGATTCCCCCGGTCGTCCCGCCGACTTCCCGCTGAAGCTGTCCTGCCCGCCCGAGCCGGAGTGAGGCCTTGCCCATCGACCCCATCATTCCTCCCTTTTCAGCCGCCCTCGGCCAGATCGACGAGCGCTCGCGCGAGATTTTCCGCCAGATCGTGGAAAGTTATCTCGCCACCGGCGAGCCGGTGGGCTCGCGCAACATCGCCCGGCTCATCCCCATGTCGCTGTCGCCGGCTTCCGTGCGCAATGTCATGGCGGACCTTGAGGCCGCGGGGCTGATCTATGCGCCGCACACCAGCGCCGGCCGCCTGCCGACCGAACGCGGGCTGCGCTTCTTCGTCGATGCGCTGATGGAGATCGGCGACGTCAGCGAGGGCGATCGCCGCAATATCGAATCCCAGGTCGCCGCCGCCGCCAAGGGCTATACGGTCGACGGCGTATTGCGCGAGGCCTCCGCCTTGCTCTCCGGACTGTCGCGCGGCGCCGGCGTGGTCACGGCCATCAAGACTGATCCCCGCCTCAAGCATGTGGAATTCGTGCCGCTGGATACAAACCGTGCCCTGGTGATCCTGGTGTCCGAGGACGGGCAGGTGGAAAACCGGGCGGTGCCGCTGCCGCTCGGCCTGCCGGCCTCGGCGCTGACCGAGGCCACCAATTTCCTCAACGCCCATATTCGCGGCCGCACGCTCGCCGAGGCGCGGGCCGAGATGGAAAACCTGTTGAGCGACCTGCGCCAGCAATTGGATGCGCTCACCGCGCGGGTGGTGGAAGCGGGCCTTGCGTCCTGGTCCGGGGACGTGCCGGCGGAGCGCAAGCTGATCGTCCGCGGGCAGGCGAAATTGCTGGAGGATCTCCACGCGCTGGAGGATCTCGAACGCATCCGCCTGCTGTTCGACGATCTGGAATCCAAGCGCGACGTGGTGGATCTGCTGGGACGGGCAGAAGATGCCCAGTCGCTGCGCATTTTCATCGGCTCGGAGAATAAATTGTTCTCCCTGTCCGGCTCCTCCACCATCGTCGCGCCCTATCACGACAGCCAGGGCCGGGTGCTGGGGGTGCTGGGTGTGATCGGCCCGACGCGGCTCAATTATGGGCGCATCGTGCCCATGGTGGACTTCACGGCGCGGGTCGTGAGCCGGGTTCTCGGCGCTCCCGGGGCCGACGCGGCTTGATTTTTCCCGCCATGCCCCCGATATGCGGGGCGAAATCGGTGCACCTGCCCGTGGGGCGGTGTTGTTAGCGACGAGGACATGGGCATGAGCGATCAGGGTGGCGCGAACGACGCGAAGCCCCATAGCGACCTGAACTCCGATCCGGAGGGCGCGGAAATGGAAGCGCTCGCCGAGGCGGAGCAGGCCGGTGGACTCCACGCGGAAAAGCAGCGGCTGGAGGGCGAGGTCGCGAACCTGAAGGACAAGTTCCTGCGGGCCTATGCGGAAGCGGAGAACATCCGCCGCCGGGCCGAAAAGGAAGTCGCCGATGCCAAGACCTATGGCATCGCCTCCTTCGCGCGCGACGTATTGAATGTCGCCGATGATCTCGCCCGCGCCCTCGGCGCGGTGGAGGCGGAAGCCAAGGAAAAGGCGGAAGGCGCGTTCAAGGCGCTGCTCGACGGCCTGGAACTGACCGAGCGCAGCCTTCAGAAGGGCCTGGAGAAGCACGGCATTCGCAAGGTGGAGCCGGTGGGGGAGAAATTCGACCCCAATCTCCACCAGGCCATGTTCGAGGTGCCAGACGCGAGCGTTCCCAACGGGACCGTCGTGCAGGTGGTGCAATCGGGCTATGTGATCGGCGACCGGGTGCTGCGTCCCGCCATGGTGGGTGTTTCGCGCGGCGGTCCCAAGGTGGCGCCGGGCGAGGCCAAGGCCGAGAACGGTTCCGCGAACTGACGTTCGCCTTCAGCCTGTTCGATTGAACGAAAGCCGTCGCGCCGTGGGCGCGGCGGCTTTTTGTTTGGGCGCGGCAGCGTGCGCTCAGTTGGATTCGAGGCCGTCGCGGATCGCCCGCACCCGGGTATAGGTATCCTGGAAGGCATCCGCCTTCACCACCGTGATCATGCGGATATGGGCGTTCGAGCCGAACCGCAGCCATTGGATCACCTTCACGTCCGCCCCGGATGCGGCATCCTTGGCGGTGGCGATGATCTCGAAGCCGGGCTGGCCGCCGATGCGCAGGGGCTCGGCCCGGTCGATATGCATGTCGCGAACCGCCGGCACCGAGGAAAGCGAGCGCAGGGCGAACTGCCCGCGATCATCCTCGCGCGGCGTGCCGGGCGAAACGCCGACCACGAAGATTGGCTGGCTGGCGCTTTCCACAATGTCCTTGTCGCCCTCGGTCAGCACCGCGGCGGTGTTGCCGATGACTTTGACCACCCGGAACCCCGCAAGGTCGCCGAGCTTGAACGGCAGGCCGGCCAATTGTTCCTGGGTCGAGGGCGGGGCACGGAAAGCGAGCGTCATCAGGCTCTTGCGCACGGCCTCGTCGGAAAGGTCGCCGGCATTCGCCTCGGGGATCTGCACCGTGATGAGCGCCGTGCCCTTCGTTGAACCCGCGAGCAGGATCCATTTCTTCGCGACCACCGGCCCGGCGCTCTGCTTGCCGATCACCAGCAGGGTCTGTGCGTCACGCAAAGCGGAGGATTCCGGCAGGCTCTTGGGGTCGGCCACCAGCGGGCCCCGGCTTTCCACCGTGATGCCCTTGGTGGCGAGCGCCGCGTCGGTGAAGCCGGCCTCGATCTGGGGATAGGCCTGGGGCGGCATCTCGATGATGAGAAGAGAGGCGGCCTTGCTGCGGTCCTCGAAGCCGGAGAAGGTCGGGCTCTCCACCATGCCGTCGGGCGGCACGACGCCCACCAGCGTGCCCTTCGGGAAAATGGCATCGGCTGCTCCAGCAAGCCCGCCCGAAACCAGCAATACGGCGAGCGAGAGCCCGAGGCGGATCTTCATCTTCGGCAATCCCATTGCGGCAAATCCATTGCGGCCAGACCCATCATGGCGTCTTGGCGGCGAAAGCGGGCGGAAGCGTGGCCCGCGCCGATGTCGCAGGGGCGGCGGCGTCCAGTTCGGCGGAGTCCTGTTCGGCGATATCCACGCGTCGCAGCGTCAGGTTGAAGCGGCCGGGGTGCGGCAGCAAGGTGGAGGTGCCGGGCAGGATGCGGTCGATGCCGTGGAAGGCAAGGCGGCTTTCGCCCGACAACAGCAGGGCATCGCCCGAGGCGAGCCGCAGCGAACGGGTCGGGCTCCGCCGCTCCGTGCCGCCGATGCGGAACAGCGCGGTGTCGCCCAGCGAGAGCGAGAGCACGGGCGCGGTAAGATCGTTCTCGTCGCGGTCCTGGTGCAGGCTCATGCGGGCATCGGGTGCGTACCAATTGATCAGGCACGCCTGAGGCGGCGCGGCGGTGCCGGCGAGACGATCCCACGCGGCGAGCAGCGCGGCCGGCATGGGCGGCCACGGCGCCCGCGTGTCCGGGTGGAAGGACTGGTAGCGATAGCCCGCCTCGTCCGACACCCAGCCGAGCGGGCCGCAATTGCTCATACGGACGGAAAACGCCTTTCCCGTGCGCGGCATGCGGGGCGTGAACAGGGGCGCCTCGGCCAGGACGGCATTGATCTCGCCCACCAGGGCCTCCTGGCTGGGGCGGTCGAGGAATTCCGGCCAATACAGGCACCCTGGCGCAACTTCCATATGGTGCGACACCTGACGTCTTGCCTCCCACGCCACCATGGCCGACCCGCACGCACCCGCCAAGCCGGTTCCGCATGCGCGGTGCCGTAAGGCTTGCCTCCCGGCCGTTCCGGTGACCGTCCGGACAAGGGGCGGAGTGCCCTCGGGAACGCCCAGGTGCGACCGGCGTTCCTTGGAGGACGGGAAGGACAGGAGATTTCATGATGAACAAACATCTGGCCGTCGCCGCCGGCTTCCTCGCCCTGGTGCTCGGCGGTTCCGCCGCCAGCGCCCAGACCTCGGCGGTCATCGTCACCCAGCCATCAGGCTATGTGACCGTGACCCCCGACCAGCAGGTCTTGATCCAGCGCTATGTGGTGCAGCAACCGGTGACGGCGACCGTCGTGACCCAGCCCGGCTTCGTGCCGGTGCCCGGTGCGGTGATGCCGGAGGACGTGCAGATGCAGACTTTCTCCTCCGACGTCTCCTATGGGGGCTTCGATGCCCCACGCTACCGCTATGTGGTGATGCCGGATAATGGCACAGTCCTCGTGGAGCCGGGCAGCCGGCGTATCATAGAGGTAATCAGATAAAGTTTCGGTCCACGACGCGGCCGCGCGGCGGGTTCGAGGAAACGTCGGGAAATCGAATTTTTCACCTCGCCGGGAGGTCCTGGCGGGGTGTATTTGCAGATCCTGATCGCGAGAAGGTGAAAAAGCGAGGCACGTGGCCAAGCATGCCTTGCGGCGCCTAAGGACCCCTCCTATATCGGCCTCGAACGCTGTAATCACAGCGTACCCCAATGCAACGGGGACCGGCGGACAGCTGCGGGAGGGGCCCGCGGGCATCCTTCATGGGCGCTGCAAAGGCCCGGCCGGTCTGCCGATAAGGAGAAGTACATGTCCAAGATCATCGGCATCGACCTCGGCACCACCAATTCCTGCGTCGCGGTGATGGAGGGAAGTTCCCCGAAAGTCATCGAGAACGCCGAAGGCGCGCGCACCACGCCGTCCATCGTCGCCTTCACCGAAGACGGCGAGCGTCTGGTCGGCCAGCCGGCGAAGCGCCAGGGCGTCACCAACCCGGAGCGCACCTTCTTCGCGGTGAAGCGCCTGATCGGCCGCCGCTACGACGATCCCACCGTCGAGAAGGACAAGAAGCTCGTTCCCTACCACATCGTGCGCGCCGACAATGGCGATGCGTGGCTGGAAGCGGACGGCAAGAAATATTCGCCCTCGCAGATTTCCGCCTTCATCCTTCAGAAGATGAAGGAAACCGCCGAGGCGTTCCTGGGCGAGAAGGTCGAAAAGGCGGTCATCACCGTTCCGGCCTATTTCAACGACGCCCAGCGCCAGGCCACCAAGGACGCAGGCAAGATCGCCGGCCTCGAGGTGCTGCGCATCATCAACGAGCCGACCGCGGCCGCGCTCGCCTATGGCCTCGACAAGAAGTCGGCCGGCACCATCGCGGTCTATGACCTCGGCGGCGGCACGTTCGACGTGTCAGTGCTGGAGATCGGCGACGGCGTGTTCGAAGTGAAGTCCACGAACGGCGACACGTTCCTGGGCGGCGAAGACTTCGACATGCGGCTCGTCACCTATCTCGCCGACGAGTTCAAGAAGGAGCAGGGCATCGACCTGCGCAACGACAAGCTGGCTCTTCAGCGCCTCAAGGAGGCCGCCGAAAAGGCGAAGATCGAGCTGTCGTCCGCGACCCAGACCGAAATCAACCTGCCCTTCATCACCGCCGATGCGTCCGGTCCCAAGCACCTGACCATGAAGCTGACCCGCGCCAAGTTCGAGGCGCTGGTGGACGACCTGATCCAGCGCACCGTCGAGCCCTGCCGGCTCGCGCTGAAGGATGCGGGCCTCTCCGCCGGCCAGATCGACGAAGTGGTGCTGGTGGGCGGCATGACCCGCATGCCCAAGGTGCAGGAGATCGTGAAGCAGTTCTTCGGCAAGGAGCCCCACAAGGGCGTCAACCCGGATGAAGTGGTCGCCATCGGCGCCGCGATCCAGGCGGGCGTGCTCCAGGGCGACGTGAAGGACGTGCTGCTGCTCGACGTGACCCCGCTGTCGCTGGGCATCGAGACGCTGGGCGGCGTGTTCACCCGCCTGATCGACCGCAACACCACCATCCCCACCAAGAAGAGCCAGGTGTTCTCCACGGCGGAAGATGGCCAGACGGCGGTGACCATCCGCGTGTTCCAGGGCGAGCGCGAAATGGCGGCGGACAACAAGGTCCTCGGCCAGTTCGACCTCATGGGCATCCCGCCCGCGCCGCGCGGCGTGCCGCAGGTGGAAGTCACCTTCGACATCGACGCCAACGGCATCGTGCAGGTGTCCGCCAAGGACAAGGGCACGGGCAAGGAGCAGCAGATCCGCATCCAGGCGTCCGGCGGCCTCAATGAGGGCGACATCGAGAAGATGGTGAAGGACGCCGAGGCGCACGCCGCGGAAGACAAGAAGCGCAAGGCCCTGGCCGAAGCCAAGAACCATGGCGAGGCGCTGGTCCACTCCACCGAGAAGGCGCTGGCGGAATATGGCGAGAAGGTCGGCTCCCCCGAAAAGACCGCCATTGAGACCGGCCTGACCGAGTTGAAGGCGGCTCTGGAGGGCTCCGACGTGGATGCGATCCAGGCCAAGACGCAGGCCCTGGCTCAGGTCTCTCTCAAGCTCGGCGAGGCCATGTATGCGGCCCAGCAGGGCGGCGAGCCCGGCGCCTCGGCCAAGCCCGCGGACGACGTGGTGGACGCCGAGTTCACCGAAGTCGACGACGACAAGAAGAAGTCGGCTTGATTTTTGCCTGCGGCAAATACGTGCATGTGAACGTCTGACGAAGGTACCCCCGGGCCAGTCCCGGGGGTCGACGTTTCCGGCGGTGCAGCCGTTTGCGTTCGGCCGGATCAAGCCGGAGCGGCGCGAAGGCTGATCTTTGTGTCGAGGACGCCTGAACCGGGGCGGCGGATAATCGAAGCCATGTCAAAGCGCGACTATTACGATGTTCTGGGCTGCGAGCGGGGTGCCGACGAAACGGTGCTCAAGGCCTCCTACCGCAAGCTGGCCATGAAATGGCATCCCGACCGCAACCAGGGCGACGGGGAAGCCGAGGTGCGCTTCAAGGAGGTCAGCGAGGCCTATGAAGTGCTCAAGGATCCGCAGAAGCGCGCGGCCTATGATCGCTTCGGCCATGCGGCTTTCGAGAATGGCGGCGGCGGTGGCGGCGCCGGTTTCGGGCCTGATTTTGCCTCCACCTTCGCGGATATTTTCGACGATCTGTTCGGCGGCTCCATGGGCGGGCGCGGCGGCGGCGCCGGCGCCGCCGGCCGGGGCGGGACCCAGGGCGGGCGCGGGCGTGGCGCGGACCTGCGCTACAATATGGAAATCACGCTTGAGGAAGCGTTCGCCGGCAAGACCGCCGAAATCAAGATTCCCACCTCCATCATCTGCGAGACCTGTTCCGGCTCGGGCGCCAAGCCGGGCACCCAGCCGAAGGTGTGCCGCACCTGCGGCGGCGCGGGCAAGATCCGCCATGCGCAGGGCTTCTTCACGCTCGAGCGCACCTGTCCGGCCTGCCAGGGGCGCGGCAGCGTGATCGAGGATCCCTGCACCGCCTGCGGCGGGGCCGGCCGGGTCACGCGCGAGCGTTCGCTTTCGGTGCAGATCCCGGCGGGGGTCGAGGACGGCACGCGCATCCGCCTCGGCGGCGAGGGCGAGGCCGGCGTGCGCGGGGGACCTGCGGGCGATCTCTATATCTTCCTGTCGCTTGAGCCCCATCCCTTCTTCCAGCGCGAGGGTGCCGACCTGTATTGCCGGGCACCCATCTCCATGGTCACGGCGGCGCTCGGCGGATCGGTGGAGGTGCCCACCATCGACGGCGAGAAGACCAAAGTGCGCATTCCCGAGGGCACGCAATCCGGCAAGCGGCTGCGCCTGTCCGGCAAGGGCATGCCGATCCTGCGCTCGCGCGCCCATGGCGACATGTATGTGCAGGTGGTGGTGGAAACGCCGCAGAACCTCACCAAGCGCCAAAAGGAATTGCTCTCCGAATTCGAGCGCGAATGCTCCAGCGAGACCAATCCGGAATCCAACGGCTTCTTCGCCAAGGTGAAGGATTTCTTCCAGGGCGCCGGCGAGGCCGATTAAGCGGCCGCGTGCGCTTGTGAGGACGCCCGTCCGGCCCTAGACCTGCTGCGGGGCGGGAGGTTCGGGATGGGATCGGGAACGGACAATGGGGCACGCGCGACCGCGCGCGGTGCGGGGCGGCTGGATTGGCTCGACGCCATTCGCGGCTATGCCATTATCCTCGTGGTCGGCATCCATGCCGCCGCCTACAGCTTCATTCCGTTGGATGCGTTAGGCGGCTGGTTCGGCTTCCTGCTGTCGGCGGCGACCGTGCCGCTGTTCTTCGCGGCGGACGGCTTCCTGATCTCCCGCAGGCTCGATGAGGGGCGTCCGCCGCGATGGCGCGATGTTCCGCGCTGGGCGAAGCGATTGCTGCTGCCGTTCCTCATCTTCTCGTTGTTTTACGCCGGCCTGCGCTGGATCGGCGAAAGCCGGGGCCTGCTGGCCGAGCACCTGATCCCGGTGGATGATCCGCTGGCGCTGCTGGTGACCCTCTACCGCACGCCGCATGCGCAAAACCTCTATTTTCTCCCCGCCCTGTTCCTTGTGCGGCTCGCCGCTTTGCCGCTGATCCCATTGATGCGGCACGGAATTGCGATGCGGGTCGCGCTGCTGCTGGCGGCCATCGGCCTCAATCTTGCGGCCCGCGCGACCTTTCTCGCGCCCCTGCTTTCGGCTCCGGTGCTGGATCCGGTGGTCTATCTGTTCTGGGGCCTGCCGCTGTTTCTGTCCGGCCTCGTCCTGGCGCGCCTCGCGCCGCTGGTTGCGGGGCGGGAGGCGATGGTGGGTGCCGGCGCCCTGCTGCTGGCGGCGCTTGCGCAAGCGCGCGGCCTTGGGAGCCTGTTCATCGTCTACCCCTATCTCGCAGGTTTGATGGCACTGGGTCGCGGCCTGCTGAGCGGGGACGGGCGGCTCGCGCGCACCTTCGCCTTCCTCGGCCGGCGGACCATGGGGATCTATCTGCTGCATGGCCCGCTGTTTCTGAAAGCGGGGCAGATGCTGGTTTCCAAGGCGGGGTTGGCGGGGTGGCCGGGGTTTTTTGCCCTGTGGGGATTCGGCTTTGCGTTAGGGCTTGCGGCGACGCTGGCGGTGGAGCGGTTGCGGCTCGACGGCCTGTTGTTCGGCGCCCCCACGCCGCGCCCGCGAAAGGCCCGCCACCATTCCGCCGAACTCGCGGGCGATCAGTCTGCGCCGAGATGTGGGGAAGCATGACTGCGCGATTCGTCTTCAGGTGTGTTGCGGCCCTCCTGGCCTTGCTGGGTGGGACCGGGCTCGCCATGGCCCATCCCCACGTGTGGGTGACCATGAAGACCCAGGTGGTCTATGCCCCGGACGGCACCATCACCGGGCTGAAGCAGGACTGGACGTTTGACGACGCCTTCACCGCCTTCGCCCTCCAGGGCCTGGAGCGGAACAAGGATGGTTCCTATCCCGACAGCGTCCTGAAGCCCCTGGCCGAGGTCAATGTGACCTCGCTGAAAGAATATGATTATTTCGTCAGGGCAAAGACCGCGACGGCGAAGCTCGTGTTCAAGGATCCGGTCGATTATTATTTGACCTATGAGAACGAGGCCCTGACGCTCCATTTCTTCCTGCCGCTGGTAAAACCCATCCCGGCCAAGGGCAGCATGAGTTTCGACATTTACGATCCGACCTATTTCGTTTCGTTCGAATTTGCCGAAAAAGACCCGGTTTCCCTGTCCGGGGCGCCGAAGGGATGCACGTTCCAGACCGTGCAGCCGGAGCAGCCGCAGAACATGCAGCTGGGGGAGGAGTTCTTCACCAACCTCACCTCCTCCAGCACGTACGGCGCCCAATATGCCGACAAAGTCGCGGTGAAGTGCCCATGACGCGCCCTCTCGCCGAGCCTTCGGCGGGATTCGGGCGAAGTTTCATGTGTTCCAAATGTGACCTACCGGAAGAGCCCTCCATGATGCTTTGCTGGCGGCCGTCCCGCGCCCGACGCCACGCGTTTGCCCTTTCCGGGGCCCTGGTCGCGGGACTCGCGGTCGCGGTCCTGATCCTGCTGGTGGCGGAGCCGGCGCTTGCGCAGGCCCTGAACGCGGCGCCCGGCGCCTTCGGCCCCAAGACGACGCCGTTCGGGCTCGGCGCCGGAGGGCCGGCACCTTCCGGCTTCACCGGCTTTATCATCGCCAAGCAGAGCGAATTCTATCGCGCGCTGATCCATGCGGTGCGGGCGGCGAAGGCGGATGGCAATGCCTTCGGCCTGCTGGCCGGCCTCTCCTTTGCCTATGGCGTGTTCCATGCCGCCGGGCCGGGTCATGGCAAGGCGGTGATCTCCTCCTATCTGCTGGCGGATGGCGGAACGCTGCGGCGTGGGGCGCTGCTGGCGCTGGCGGCGGGCATGGTGCAGGCGCTGGCGGCGGTGCTGTTCGTCGGCCTGCTGGCGATCCTGCTGGGCGGCACCGCCGCGTCCATGGCAGGGGCCATGAATGTGCTGGAGATCGCGGCCTATGGCGGCATCGCCGTGTTCGGCGCCTATCTCGCCTTCCGCAAGGCGGTCAGCCTGATCGCGGTGCTGCGCGGCCAGCCGGCGGGCCATGTGCATGGGCCCGATTGCGGCTGCGGCGACAAGCACGCGCCGGACCCGCATCTGCTGGATGGGCGGGGCGGCTGGAAGCGGGCGGCGGTGGCGGTGATCTCCGCCGGCGCCCGGCCGTGTTCGGGCGCGATCCTGGTGTTGACCTTCGCGCTGTCGCAGGGCGTGATCTGGAGCGGCGTCGCCGCCACCTTCGCCATGGGCCTCGGCACAGCGCTGACGGTCACGGGCATCGCAGCGCTTGCGGTCTATGGCAAGCGGCTGGCGGTCAAGCTCGCCACGGTCGCCTCGGGACGGGGCACGGCTTTGCTGCTGGCCATCGAGATGGGGGCGGCCATGCTGGTCTGCGTTTTCGGAGTCGCCCTGCTGACCGGCTATGCCGTGAGCGAACGCCTGCTGCCGGGCTAAAACTTTGCAGCGGCTAAGGGTTTTCGCTGCGATGCACCAAAATTCGCCGCGCCTCCTTTTTCAGCAACTTCATTTCACAATCCCTCCAAACAACGAAATTGCCGGGGGCGCGGGCGCGTGTAAGCTTTGAGGCAGATCAAAAGATGCGTCGGCGTCCCAATGGGCGCACGAAGGAGAGCGGCCACGCGGCCGCCGCGTCGCACCGGAGGCGCCCATGGCCATGAAGCCCGTCTCGCTCGACGACAAATATGACCTCACGCAGGACGACGTGTTCGTCTCCGGCACCCAGGCCCTCGTCCGCCTGACCTTGATGCAGAAGGAGCGCGACCGGCGCGCCGGGCTCAATACCGGCGGCTATGTCACCGGCTATCGCGGCTCCCCGCTGGGCGGGCTGGACCAGCAGTTCGGCCGTGCGCAGAAGATCCTGACCGCCAACGACATCCTGTTCCAGAGCGGGCTGAACGAGGATCTTGCCGCCACCGCCTTGTGGGGCTCCCAGCAGGCGGAATTGCGCGGCGAAGGCAAGTATGACGGGGTTTTCGGGCTCTGGTACGGCAAGGGCCCGGGCGTGGACCGCTCCGGCGACGTGTTCCGCCACGCCAATAATGCCGGCACCTCCCGGCATGGCGGCGTGCTGGCGCTCATGGGCGACGATCACACCTGCGAGAGCTCCACCACCGCGCACCAGAGCGAATTTCATTTCGTCGATGTGATGATCCCGGTGCTGAACCCCGCCGGGGTGCAGGAAATCCTGGATTATGGGCTCTATGGCTGGGCGCTCTCGCGCTTCGCCGGCACATGGGTCGGGCTGAAGGCGGTGAAGGACACCATCGAATCCACCGGCATCGTGGACGGGCGGGTGGACCGGGTGCGCATCGAGCCGGCGCTCGGCTTCGCTCTGCCGCCAGGCGGGCTCAACATCCGCCTCGGCGATACGCCGATCGCCCAGGAGGAGCGGCTTCAGGAATATAAGCGCGACGCGATCCTGCATTTCCTGCGCGCCAACCGGCTAAATCGTTTCATCACCTCCGGCGGCGCGCGCCCGCGCATCGGCATCGCCACCGTGGGCAAGAGCTATCTGGACGTGCGCCTCGCCCTCGACGAACTGGGCATCGATGAGGTGCGCGCCAATGATCTCGGCCTGCGCATCTGGAAGGTGGCCTGTCCCTGGCCGCTGGAGCCGGTGCAATTGCGCGAATTCGCCGCCGGCCTCGACCTCATCATGGTGGTGGAGGAGAAGCGCTCCCTCATCGAAGTGCAGGTGCGCGAAGAGCTGTACGGCACCGCCAACCAGCCGGTCTGCATCGGCAAGCGCGACGAAGCGGGCCAGTGGCTGTTCCCGGTGAAGGGCGCGCTCGACCCCAACGACATCGCCATCGCGCTCGCCAAGCGCCTGCTGGCCTATGGCGACCTGCCGGACATCGCGGCGCGCCTCGCCGAGCTGGAGGAGGCCCAGCGGGTGCTCGCCGCGACCGGCGACGTCGCCACCCGCATTCCCTATTTCTGCTCCGGCTGCCCGCATAACAGCTCCACCGTGGTGCCGGACGGCATGCGCGCCTATGCCGGCATCGGCTGCCATTACATGGTGCAATGGATGGACCGGGAGACCACCGGCTTCACCCAGATGGGCGGGGAGGGGGCGAACTGGATCGGCGAGGCGCCGTTCTCCAAGCGCGGCCATGTGTTCCAGAATCTCGGGGACGGCACCTATAACCATTCCGGCTATCTGGCGCTGCGCGCCGCCATCGCCTCGGGCGTGAACGTCACCTACAAGATCCTGTTCAACGATGCGGTGGCCATGACCGGCGGCCAGCATCACGAAGGCAATCTCACCGTGCCGGTGATCGCCCGGCAGGTGGCGGCCGAGGGCGCCAAGCGGGTCGTCGTCGTCACCGATGAGCCGGAAAAATATGCCGCCGGGGAAGCGTGGCCCGCGGGCCTGACGATCCATCACCGCGACGAACTGGAAACCGTGCAGCGCGAATTGGCCGCCGTGCCCGGCTGCACGGTGCTGATCTACGACCAGACCTGCGCCTCGGAAAAGCGCCGCCGCCGCAAGCGCGGCCAATATCCCGACCCTGACAAGCGGGTCATCATCAATGAGCGGGTGTGCGAGGGCTGCGGCGATTGCGGCGTGAAATCCAATTGCGTGTCCGTGCAGCCGCTGGAAACCGAGTGGGGTCGTAAGCGGGAGATCGACCAATCTTCCTGCAACAAGGATTTTTCCTGCGTCAACGGCTTCTGCCCCTCGTTCGTCACCGTGCACGGGGCCAAGCCGAAGAAGTCCGCCGGCGCGGCCTCCGGCGCCCAGGATTGGCCGGAGCTTCCCGAGCCCGCGCATCCTGAGATCCAAGGCACCTATGGCATCATCGCCACGGGCGTCGGCGGCACCGGCGTCGTGACCATCGGCGCGATCCTTGGCATGGCCGCGCATCTGGAAGGCAAGGCCTGCGGCATGATCGACATGGCCGGCCTCGCGCAGAAGGGTGGGGCGGTCTACAGCCACATCCGGCTTGCCAACCGGCCGGAGGATATCACCGCCATCCGCATTCCCGCGCGCGGGGCCGACCTGATCCTTGGCGGCGATCTCGTGGTGGCCGGCACCAAGAAGGTGCTGGCGGCGGTGAAGCCCGGCGCCACCATCGTTGTCGTCAACACCCATGAGGTGCTGCCCGGCGATTTCACCCGCGACGCCGATTATTCCCTGCCCGTCGAGCGGCTGAAGCGCACCATTTCCGGTCTCGCGGGCGTCGAGAAAACCCATCTCATCGAGGCGAGCCGGCTGGCGGTGGCGCTGTTCGGCAATTCGCTGGCGCAGAACATCTTCATGGTGGGCTATGCCTATCAGTTCGGCGCGCTGCCGGTGTCGCAGGACGCGATCCTGCGGGCGCTGGAGCTGAACGGCGAGGCGGTGGCCATGAACAAGGCCGCCTTCCTGTGGGGCCGCCGCGCCGCGCACGATCCCGCGCGGGTGGAAGCGCTGCTCGGGCCCACCGCCGCCACCACCGACGCGCGCAAGCTCTCGCAGAGCCTGGACGAGATCATCGCTCGCCGTGTGGCTTCGCTGGCGGCCTATCAGAACGCGGCCTATGCGCGGCGCTATCAGGACCTCGTGGCGCGCGTGCGCGCCGCCGAGGCGGCCCGTGCGCCGGGGCGCGGCGGATTGGCGGAAGCGGTCGCCCGCAATCTCTACAAGCTCATGGCCTATAAGGACGAATATGAGGTCGCGCGGCTGTTCGCGGACGGCGCGTTCCAGCGCCAGGTGAACGCTGCCTTCGAGGGCGATCTGAAATTCGAATTCCACCTCGCCCCGCCCTTCCTCGCCCGCGCCGACGGGCCGAACGGGGAGCCGCGCAAGATGCGGTTCGGACCCTGGATGATGAAGGCGTTCGGCCTTCTCGCCACGTTCAAGGGCCTGCGCGGCACGCCCTTCGACCCGTTCGGCCGCACCGCCGAGCGGCGCACCGAGCGGGCGCTGATCGTGGAGTACGAGGCCGTGCTGGGCGAGATCATCGGCGCGCTCGATGCCGGCAACCATGCCCATGCCGTCGCGCTTGCCAGCGTGCCGGAGAAGATCCGCGGCTATGGCCCGGTGAAGGCGCGGCATCTTGTGGCGGCGAAAGCGGAGGAGGCCGCGCTTCTCGCCCGCTTCCGCGCCCCGCCGGTGCGGCCCGCGCAGGCGGCGGAATAGAGTTGCTTTAAGACCGCAAGGTGGAATCGCCGATCACGATGCGGCTGCGCCCCCTTGCCTTGGCGAGGTACAGCGCCCGGTCCGCGCGCTCCAGCATGGCTTCGAGGTTCGCGTCGTCGCTCTGGCGCACCGCGATGCCAATGCTGGCCTGCACGTGGAAGGCGAGGGCGCCGCTGGTGATCGGCTCGGAGCGGATCGCGGCCATCAGGCGCTGGGCGATGCGCGCGCCATAGTCCTTGTCTGCGCCCGGCAGCAGGATGGCGAATTCCTCGCCGCCCATGCGGGCGATGATGTCGTTCTGCCGCAGGATCGCCCGGCAGCGCGCCGCCACTTCCTTCAGCACGGTGTCGCCCGCGCCGTGACCGAACTGGTCATTGACCTTCTTGAAGCGGTCCATGTCCAGCATCAGCAGGCACAGATGCTGGCCAGAGAGTTCGGCGAGGTGGAATTCGGAGCGCCCGGTTTCGAAGAAGCGGCGGCGATTGAAGGTTTCCGTCAGCGCGTCGGTGCCGGCGAGACGGCGGAATTCCTCTTCCAGGCGGCGACGGTCCGTCACATCCCAGAACACCACCACATAGGTGTCGCCGATGATGCGCAGGCGAAACTGGATGATGCGGTTGGCGCCGTCCCGGCACACCACTTCCCATTCGGTGCGCAGCACGCCGTCCTGGTTCGCGCGCGCGACCTGGATCAGGCGCTGCCATTCCTCGATGGCGCGGCCGCGCACATCGGGATCGGGAAAAGCCCGCTCCCACCAGGCATCATGATGGGGACGAAGCGGCGTGTCGTCATACAGGAACAGGTCGTCGGACACCCGGTTCGCGTATAACTCATTGAAGCCGCTATCATAAATCTCAACCCCGACGGGCAGGCGCTCCACCACGGTCTGGAGCAGGCGCGACCAGTCCACCACCGGCGGGTGCGGCCCCGTATCGGCGGCGGCGTGCTGCGCCAGCGTGAGAACGGTGACATCGGCGCCGGCGGGGCGGGCGAAGCGGAAGCCGAGCTTCGCCGTCCCCGTGGGCAGCACACAGTCGAGCACCAACTCGTCCGCCGGCAAAGTCTGGTCGAGGATGGCGGCGAGGCGGCCGGCGGCGAAATCGCCGATCAGCTGGGACAGGGCCTGCCCCGCCGGATCGGAGGCCAGCAGCGCTGCAGCGGCGGCATTGGCGTGCTGCACGCGGCGGTGCGCTCCGCCGATCACCAGCAAAGGCGCATGGACCAATCCTATCCACTCGGCGGCGTTGATCGGCATCATGGGCTGGCAGCAATTGGAGGCGCGCGGTTGGTGGGTACAGTGCCTGACAGGCTATTTCAACCGCTCATTGTAGAAAGCGGCGATACAGTGCGCTCCAGGAAGCCGGCAAGGTCTTCTGTGATGAAGTCCACATAGGCGGCTTCGCGGCCTTCGAATTCCCAGGTTTCGCGCGCCGCGATGTGTTCGCCGGGCGGCACCACGAGGGTGGTCACCATGCCGATCCGGTGCGGCACCTCCAGGTTGCGGGCGAGATCCTCGAACATGGCGGCGCGGGTGGGATCGACGCCATGGGCGCGCAGGAAGCGCTGATAGGCCTCCTCGGTCGGCTTGGGATGGAATTCCGCCGCCACGATGTCGTGCACCGCTGCGAAATGCCCGCCGAGCCCGAGCTTCTCCAGCACGTTGCGGGCGTGCTGCTCCGAGCCGTTGGTATAGACCAGCTTCACGCCGGGCAGCGCCTCGATGGCGGCGGCGAGGCGGGGGGAATGTTCCAGCTCCGACAGGTCGAGATCGTGCACATGGGCCAGGAACGCGCCCGCATCCACCCCATGTTCGATCATCAGTCCGCGCAGCGAGGTGCCGTAGCGGCGATAATAATCCTTCTGCACCACGAACGCTTCCTCGTGGCTGATGTTGAGCAGGCGCGCCACATAATCGCGCATGCGCGCATCGAGCTGCGTCCACAAGTCGAGATGGGCGGGATAGAGCGTATTGTCGAGATCGAAGACCCAGGTCTCCACTTCCTCGAAGGAACGCGACGGCGTTACTGACGACATGGCACGCTCCCTCTGCGGGTCCGCTGAATGTACCTAATTTGTTCTTCACGCAGATCGGCCCCGGCCGGGCGGCCAGGGTCGATGAAGCAGACTCAGCGGGTGATGAGAGTGCCCGCGCCGTGGTCGGTGAGCAGCTCCAGCAGCACCGCGTGGGGCACCTTGCCGTCCAGGATAACGACACCCTCGACGCCCTGTTCCAGGGCATAGATGCAGGTTTCCACCTTCGGGATCATGCCGCCGGAGACCGTGCCGTCGGCGATCAGCGCCTTTGCCTGGGCGATGGTGAGGCGGGGAATGAGCTGCTTGTCCTTGTCGAGCACGCCGGGCACGTCGGTGAGCATCAGCAGCCGCTTGGCGCCGAGCGCGCCGGCGATGGCGCCGGCGAAGGTGTCGGCGTTGACATTATAGGTGCCGCCGTCGAGCGCGGCGGCCACCGGCGCCAGCACCGGAATCAGCTCGCGTCCGAGGATCTGGTCGAGCACCATGGTGTCCACCTGGTCCGGCTCGCCCACGAAGCCGAGGTCCACCACCTTCTCGATATTGCTGCCGGGATCGACCACCACGCGGCTCGCCTTCTTGGCCAGCACCATGTTGCCGTCCTTGCCGCACAGGCCGATGGCCTTGCCGCCGGCTTCGTTGATGAAGCCAACGATCTGCTTGTTGATGGAGCCGGCGAGCACCATCTCGACGATTTCCACCGTCGCCTTGTCGGTGATGCGCAGGCCGCCGGCGAATTCGCTCTTGATGCCGAGCTTGGTGAGCATGGCGCCGATCTGCGGGCCGCCGCCGTGCACCACCACCGGGTTCACGCCGGCCTGCTCCAGCAGCACGATGTCTTCGGCGAAATTGCGCGCCACGGCCTCGTCGCCCATGGCGTGGCCGCCGTATTTCACGACGATGATCGCATCATCATAACGCTGCATGTGGGGGAGGGCCTTGGCGAGCACCTCGGCTTGCAATCTTCCTTCCGCCAGCTCGGCGGGTTCCTGCACGCTCATCGGCTCGGCCTCTCACGTCATCGGGCTTGGGGCGGCGCCGTTCTAGAGCATGTGGAGGCAAAGTCGAACGGTTTTTAACCGCGCCGCCCCCCGGCGCGCCGCCAGGGCTGGGAAAGCGTTGGCAGGTCACAAAACGGCGATTTGGAACCGCTACAGGGAAAGCCGGGGAAACGCCCTCTGGCCGGTCATGCATCCAACACATTTCCCGGCCTAACCGTGCTGCGCGCCGGGCGGTGCCTTCCTTCCGCCCGCCTTCCCTTAGGATATTTTGATGCCGACCTCACGCCAACATGCGAGACGCGCGCTCGATTTGCGGCCCCGCTACATTGCGCTGCTCTTCGTTATCTGCCTTGTCATGGTGGCGATCCCGATCCTCACGCATCCGATTCCGCCGCTGTCGGATTATGTGAACCATCTCGCCCGCATGCATGTGATCGCCTCGGTGCCGGGCGATCCCGACCTCTCGCGCTTTTATTTCATCGAATGGAGCGTGATCCCCAATCTGATGGTGGATCTGGTGGTGCCGATCTTCGCGCGGGTGATGAACGTGTATGCGGCCGGCGAGGTGTTCACGCTCGCCACCTTCGCGCTGATCGCCTTCGGCACCATGCTGCTGCATCGCGCCTTGTTCGGCTCCTGGTCGGCGATCGCGCTGCTCGCCTTCCCGCTGCTCTACAACAGCGTGTTCCTGGTCGGCGTGATGAACTACATCTTCGGCATCGGCCTCGCGCTGACGGCCCTGGCCTGCTGGATCCTGCTGCGCGACAAGGCGTGGCCCTGGCGCTATCTCGTCTCCTGCCTGTTCGTGCTGATGCTGTTCTTCTGCCATCTGGTGGCGACCGGCATCTATGGCATCGGCATCCTGTCCTATGAGCTCTACCGCCTGTGGCAGCGCGCCGAAGGGCCGCTGAAGATTCGCCTGGTGCGCTTCGTCACCGCCGGATTTCCGTTCGCCCTTACCCTTCCGCTGATGCTTGCGAGCCCGACCCTGCGACTGGCGGGGCAGGACTGGTGGGAGCCGCGCGGCAAGATCGACGGCGTCGAGATGGTGGTGAACGTCTATTACGATTATGTCGCTTTCGCCCTCACCGGCATCGTGCTGCTGGCCGCTTTGTGGGCGGTGCGCCATCGCCTGATCCGCCTGCACCCGGTCATCACGCCGCTCTTGATCGTCAGCGGCGTGATCTATCTGGCGCTGCCGCGCACCTTCTTCGCCACCTATATGGCGGACCAGCGCATCCCCATCGCCATCGCCTTCATGGTCATCGCCTGCATCCAGGTGGACCTGCGCCACCGCCTGGCGCGGCGCGGTTTCGCCATCGTGCTGCTGCTGCTGCTGGCGGTGCGCGTCGGCGAAGTGCAACTGGTCTGGAACCGCCTGTCGCAATGGACGGTCGCGTTCCGCGGCTCGGTGGAGCAGATCAAGCGCGGTTCGAAGGTGCTCGTCGCCTATGCCGATCCCATGGGCGGCTATGATGTGCGCGATCTCGGCCTCGTGCATGCCGCCTGCCTCGCCATGATCGAGAAATCGGCGCTCGTCACCACCGCCTTCACGGTGCCCGGCAAGCAGATCCTGCGCGTGCGCCCGCCTTATAAGGACTGGGTGGACACCGAGGACGGCACCCCGCCGACCCTCGAACAGATGCTGCTTTCCTCCGAGGAGCCCACCGTGGACGGGCCGCGCTATTGGGACCTGTGGCCAAAGCATTTCGACTATGTCTATCTGCTGTTCACCGAGCCCAATGACAAGAATCCCGACCCCGACGAGATGAAGCTGATCTATAGCGGGGATCGCTTCCAGCTCTACCAGGTGATCAAGACCAAGCCGGAATCCTGATTGCGGGTCACCGCGCCGTCATCCATCTATGACAGACGATTCCGGCAACAGGCGCATGGCGCGGCCGTCCGCGCGGCGGGCCGCGCGCCGCGCCATCGAAAGGCAGTGATGGAGACCATTCTGACCCATGCGCGCCTCGTGTTCGAGGACCGCATCGCTCCTGGAACCCTGGTGGTGCGCGACGGGCGCATCCATGATGTGGGCGAGGGGCGCTCCCAGCTTCCGGCGGCGCAGGATTGCGGCGGCGATTATATCGCCCCCGGCCTGATCGATCTGCACACCGACGCGCTCGAAGGTCATTTCGTGCCGCGCCCGAAGGTGATCTGGCCCGACCCGCGCGCCGCCGCCCTCGCCCATGACGGGCAGACCGTCGCCTCGGGCATCACCACGGTGTTCGATGCCATCTGCGCGGGTGGGTTCGACCAGGCGAAATCCGTGCGCCGCGAATTGTTCACCGTGATGCTGGAGGCGGTGGAGCAAAGCGCGCCGCTGTTCCGCGCCGACCACCATATTCACCTGCGCTGCGAACTCACCGACCCCTCCGTGCTGGAGCTGGTGGAACCGCAGCTCGGCCGGGAGCGGCTGTCGCTCGCCTCCCTCATGGACCACACGCCCGGCACCCGCCAATGGCGCAATGTGGAGCATCTGAAGACCTTCCTGTCCGGCATCGGCAAGAGCGCCGAGGAGGTGGACCAGGAAGTGCTCGAACGCACGGAGCGCGGGCGGGCGGCGGTGGCGGAGAATCATTCCCGTCTCGCGGCCTTGCTGCGCGACACCGGCATCGTGCTGGCGAGCCATGACGACACCGTGCCCGCCCATGTGGCGATGGCGCAGGACGCCGGCTGCACCATCTCCGAATTTCCCACCACGATGGACGCCGCCCGCGCCGCCCATGCGGCGGGGCTGACCACCATCGGCGGCGCCCCCAATGTGGTGCGCGGCGGCTCCCATTCCGGCGGGGTCGCCATGAAGGATCTCGCGGCCGCCGGGCTGCTGGACGCGCTGGCCTCCGATTATGTGCCCGCGAGCCTGCTCCAGGGTGCGCTCGCGCTCACCCGTCAGGGCATCGCGCTGCCGCAGGCCATGGCGCTGGTCACCGCGCGTCCGGCGCGCATGGCGGGCCTGGACGATCGCGGCCGCCTGGACGCGGGCCTGCGCGCCGATCTCCTGCGCTTCCGCCTCGACGGGGAGACGCCGGTGGTGCGCGAAGTGTTCGTGGAAGGCGCGCGGGTATTCTAAAAAGCGGGCGCGCGTCTTGCGCGCGCGCAGGCGGGCCTTAATTTGGCGCGCCGTCCGCGCCCGCCGCGCCGGTTTTGCATGGGGGATCGAATGTCGCCGCGCTATGCCATCTATCTTGCGCCGCCCGGCGACAGCGCCCTGTGGGCCTTCGGCTCCGCCGTGCTCGGCTATGACGCCGCCACCGGCGCCGATCTCGCGCCCCCCGCGCTCGCCGGCTTCGACGCCGAGACCTGGCATGCCCTGACGCAGGAGCCGCGCCGCTACGGGTTCCACGGCACGCTGAAGGCGCCGTTCCGCCTCGCGGAGGGCCTGGACGAGGCCGATCTGTTCGCCGCCGTCTCCGCCTTCGCCACCGGCTATCGCCCGTTCGAACTGCCGCCGCTGGAGGTGCACCAGCTCGGCATGTTCGTGGCGCTGATGACGCCGACGCCGGTGCCGGCCCTGCTGGATCTGGCCGGCTGCGCGGTGGTGGAGCTGGACGGACTGCGCGCGCCCCTCACGGAGGAGGAGGTCGCGCGGCGCCGGCCCGAGCGGCTCAGCGCGCGCCAGCTGGAGCAATTGCACCGCTACGGATACCCCTTTGTGCTGGAGGATTTCCGCTTCCACATGACGCTGACCGACGCGCTCGACGAACCCACCTGCGCCCATGCGCTGAATTCCCTGTGCGAGGCCTATGCCGCCAGCGGCGCCCATCTTCCGGTGCCGGTCGCGGAGATCGCGATCTATCGCCAGGCCGCGGCCGGGCAGCGCTTCCGCGCGCTCCACCGCGCGCCGCTGGGGGGCATGGACGCCGCGCAGGAGATGCCGGCATGAGCCCGCAAGCTCCCAAGAAGCTCGGTCTCGCGCCGCTGATCCACGAGGGCGCGCAGGTGAAAGCCTCCACGCTCGGGCGCTATACCGAGGTCGGCGCCCGCACCAAGCTGCTCGAAGTGGACATGGGCGATTATTCCTACGTCGCCAATGATGCCGACATCGCTTATGCCAGCATCGGCAAATTCTGCTCCATCGCGGCCATGACGCGGCTCAATCCCGGCAATCATCCCATGTGGCGGGCGAGCCAGTCGCATTTCACCTATCGCGCCTCGGCCTATTTCGAGGATGCCGCCGACGAGGGCGATTTCTTCCAATGGCGCCGCGACCATCATCTGAACATGGGGCATGACGTGTGGGTGGGGCACGGCGCGGTGATCCTGCCGGGCCGGACCATCGGCACCGGCGCCGTGATCGCGGCGGGCGCCGTGGTGAGCAAGGATGTGCCGCCCTATGCCATCGTCGCAGGCGTGCCGGCGCGGATCGTGAAATGGCGTTTTCCCGAGGATATCGCCGCGCGGCTCCAGGCTTTGGCTTGGTGGGACTGGCCCCACGCGGCCCTGCGCGCGGCGCTGGAGGATTTCCGCAACCTTTCGATCGAGGCGTTCCTGGAGCGCTACGAGGCCGTTCCGGTGGACGAGCCGCAGCCCTGACCTGACGTTCCCGCGCACCGGTGGCGGCGGCTCAGGCCGGCTCCACCCGCAGCACCGGGCCGTCCGCGCCCACCACCTTCACCTGCGCGCCCACGGGCAAATCGGGGCCTTCCACGCGCCAGATGGTGTCGTCGATGCGCACCCGTCCGGTGCCCTCGTGAATCGCGTGCTCCAGCGTGAAGACGCGTCCCACATAGCCCTCCGCCCGGCGGTTGAGGAACGGGCGGTCGCTCGCCTGGTCCGGCTTGGGGGTGATTTGGCGGGCGATCAGCACCGCCACCAGCGCCAGCCCCGCGAACACCATCACCTGCGTCTGCCAGGCGAGCGCCACGAGCAGCGCCACGCCGCCGGTGGCGAGCGCGGCGAGGCCGAGCCAGAGCAGGAAGACGCCCGGCAGGAACACTTCGGCCAGCAGAAGCAGGCCGCCGATGACGAACCAGGCCCAGATGGACTGTTCGAGCAGTTCGCCCATGGCGGATCAGGCGTCCCGCGCCGGGCCGGCGGTGGGGCCGGTGGGACCGGCGCGGCGGATGGATTTCCCGTCCTCGCCGCCGAATGCGCCGCGCGCGATCTCGCCGATGCCGGCCAGCGAGGACAGCAGCGCCGTGCCTTCATAGGGCATCAGCACCACCTTCTGGTTCGGCGCGCCCGCGAGGGTCTCGAACGCCTTCACATATTTCTCGGCGATATAATAATTGAGCGCGGCGGGATCGCCCGCGGTGATGGCGGCGGAGAGCATCTGCGTTGCCTTGGCATCGGCCTCGGCGAGGCGCTCGCGGGCCTCGGCGTCGCGATAGGCGGCCTCGCGCCGGCCTTCCGCTTGCAGGATCTGCCCCTGCTTCTCGCCTTCCGAGCGCAGGATTTCCGACTGGCGCTGGCCCTCGGCCTCCAGGATCACGGCGCGCTTCTCGCGCTCCGCCTTCATCTGCCGGCCCATGGCGGCGACGAGATCGGCGGGGGGGACGATGTCCTTGATTTCGATGCGGTTGATCTTCACGCCCCAGCTCGACACCGCCGCATCCACCACCCGCAAGAGACGCTCGTTGATCTCGTCGCGGTGGGAGAGCAATTGGTCGAGGTCCATGGACCCCATGACGGTGCGGATATTGGTGGTGGTCAGCGCGATGATGGACGTATCGAGCAACGTGACTTCATAGCTCGCCTTGGCCGCGTCGAACACCTGGTAGAACACCACGCCGTCCACCGAGACCGTGGCATTGTCCTTGGTGATGACTTCCTGGGTCGGCACATCATGGACCTGTTCCATGATGTTCACCTTCTGGCCGATGCGGTCGATGAAGGGGACGATGAGATTGAGGCCGGGATAGAGCGTACGCGTATAGCGGCGGAACCGCTCGACCGTGAATTGATAGCCCTGGGGCACGGTCTTCACGCCGGCGAACACGACGGCGATGACCAGCACCAGAAAAACCAGCACGAACGCATTCAGTCCGAACGGCATGGCGTGTCTCCCGCGCAGCGCCGCGCTCCCGGGCGGCGGGGGGATATGGGCATGCCCATCGCCCTGCCGCAAGCGTCCGGTGGCCCTGCGCGGAACAAAGGACGATCCGAGCCGGCGCAGCGATTCGGACGCGGTTCGTTCCTGTGCCGTTCGGATCCCCCGGCGCGGCCGTCCCGCAACGGGACAGGGCGCGGGGAGGGGGAACGAAGCGCGTTTTTCCCGAAGGCAGCGATTCGCGCCCGGTTCGTTCCCGGCGCGTTCGCAATAGGGGCGCGTCCCGTCCCAGCGCGGGACGGTGCGGGCGTTCAGCCCGCGATCCAGCCGGACAGTTCGCGCCGCACCACGGCTTCGATCACCCGCATGCCCTCGGCGCTGTCGTTCAGGCACGGGATGGCGGCGAATTTTTCTCCGCCATTGTGCGTGAAGATCTCGGCATTCTCGACGCCGATTTCCTCCAGCGTCTCCAGGCAATCGGCGGTGAAGCCGGGATTGACGATGGCGAGCCGCTTCACGCCGCTTTTCGCCAGGGCCTCCACCGTCTTGTCCGTATAGGGCTGGAGCCATTCCTCGGTGCCGAAGCGCGATTGGAAGGTGAGGCGGAATTTCTCCTGCGAGAAGCCGAGCCGCTCGCGCATGAGGCGGGCCGTCTTCGCGCACTGGCAATGATAGGGATCGCCCTTCAGCAGATAGGATTTCGGCACGCCGTGGAACGAAGCCAGGATCACCTCGGGCTCGAAATCGAGCTGCGCCAGATGCCCTTCCAGGGCGGTGCAGGCGGCCTCGATATAGACCGGATCATCATGCCAGGGCGGGGCGACGCGCAGGATCGGCTGCCAGCGCATGGTCTTGAGCTTGTCGAACGCCTTGTCGCACACGGTGGCGGTGGTGGCGGCGGCATATTGGGGATAGAGCGGCACGAGAAGAATGCGCTCGCAGCCGGCCTTCTGCAGCGCCTCGATGCGCTCGCCGATGGGTGGCTTGCCATAGCGCATGGCCCAATCCACCAGGATGCGCCCGTCGGTATCCTTCAGGCTTGCGGCGAGCTTTTCCGCCTGGGAGCGCGTGATGGTCTTCAGCGGCCCCTCGTTGCGCTCCTTGTTCCAGATGCTCTCATAATCCTTGCCCTTGGGACCGGGCCGCTTGGTGAGCACGATGGCGTTGAGGATGAACCACCACAAAGCGCGGTTCACCTCGATGACGCGCTTGTCCCAGAGGAATTCCTTCAGATAGGCGCGCATGGACCAATAATCGGTCGCTTCCGGCGTGCCGAGATTGACCAGCAGCACGCCGATGCGCCCATGGGACACCTGCGGGTGGTCCTTGGGGAAATGGGTGGTATCGCCGAAGGGGGCGGGCGCGGGCGCGGGGGACGGGGTCATGGTCTCTCCTCTTGCGAGGCGAGATGAGGCTTTGCGGGCGCAAGGTCAATGCGAAACGCAGCCGC
>NCEH01000037.1:26277-28524 GCA_002304505.1 Rhizobiales bacterium 32-66-11
TAATTCACCTTGTTGGTGCCGGCGCTCGCATGGGCGGCGCGGAAGGCTTCCGAGCGCGTCCAGCCCTCGAAATCCTCCTTGCTCTGCCAATGGGTGTGGGAGGCATAGAGGGTGTACTCCTCCTTCTGCGGCCCCTTGAGCAGGTTGAAGGCGACGAAGCCCGGCACGGTGGCGAGATAGCTGTCGCGCTCGCGCCAAACGCGCTCGAACTCGGCCTCGGACCCCTGCTTCACCTTGAAGCGGTTCATGGCAATGTACATGCGTGTCTCCTGATCCCACCGCGTCCGCCCATGCACCCGCTTGCCATGCGGCGAGCGGAGGGCGCGGGATCCGCCGCCGGCGGACGCGTCAAGCTAGGGGAGAATGCAGCGACGCGCGCCTGTGTCCAGCGGTCGCCGCGCAAATCAGAATGGCTATAATGAAAGGCTTCCGGATGGTGGGCGCGACAGGGATCGAACCTGTGACCCTCACGATGTCAACGTGATGCTCTCCCGCTGAGCTACGCGCCCATCCGTTGGAAGGAGGCCTCTATATCGGCAAGTTTTAAGCGATGCAAGGCGTGGACGGCGGATATCCCCCGCTCACGCCGCGGCCAGCATTTTTCCGACTTCAAAAACCAGATCGCGCAGATGAAACGGCTTGGAGAGCACCTTGGCTTCGCGCGGGGCTTCCACGTCGGCGTTCAGCGCCACGGCGGCGAAGCCGGTGATGAACATGACCTTCAGATCGGGATCGAGCTCGGTGGCGCGCCGAGCAAGCTCGATGCCATCCATCTCCGGCATGACGATATCGGTGAGCAGCAGTTCGAACGGCTCCTCCCGCATGCGCTCATAGGCGGAACGGCCATTGTCGAAAGAGGCCACCTGGTAGCCCGCATTTTGCAGCGCTTTCACAAGGAAGCGGCGCATATCATTGTCGTCTTCGGCGAGCAGGATCTTCGACACGCCTTCGTCCCCTTGTTACATGTGCTGCGCCGTCGGCGTCCTGGCAGCAGCGTCCATGGCTTGTTTCGCGCATTCGGGTAAATTCGAAGTGAACCTTCTCGCCTCTTCCCAAAACACCGCCGCGCCGGGCATCATAATGCGGGCCGCCGGCTCACCAACCGATCATTTGAGCCCGCGATGACAGCCTGCCTTGCCGATACCATCGATCCGGCCTTCGATATCCTGCTTCCCGAGGCGGTCGCCGCGCCGTTCGTGTTCAATTCGCCGCACAGCGGGCGAATCTATCCGCGCGCCTTCATGGAGCAGACGCGGCTGGATTTCGATACATTGCGCCGGTCGGAAGACAGTTTCGTGGACGAATTGTTCGCGGACGTGGTGTCCCGCGGCCTGCCCCTGATGCGGGCGCTGTTCCCGCGCGCCTTCCTGGACCTCAACCGCGAGCCCTACGAGCTCGACCCGCGCATGTTCGAAGGCCGCCTGCCGGCGTTCGCCAACACGCGCTCGCTGCGGGTGTCCGGCGGGCTCGGCACCATCGCGCGCGTGGTGGGCGAGGCGCAGGATATTTATTTTCGGCGCCTCACGGTGAGCGAGGGGCTGGAGCGCATCGAGACCTTCTACAAGCCTTATCATCAGGCCCTGCGGCGCCTCATCACCCGCACCCATCGCAGCTTCGGGGCGGTGGTGCTGGTGGATTGCCATTCCATGCCCTCCGGTCCCGGCCGGGAGGAGGGCGCGCGCGCCGATATCGTGCTGGGCGACCGCTATGCCACGAGCTGCGCCGGCTTCATCACCGATGCGCTGGAGCAGGAACTGGCCGGGCGCGGCTATGCGGTGGTGCGCAACAAGCCCTATGCGGGCGGCTACATCACCGAACATTACGGAAATCCGGCGGCCGGCCTGCATGCGGTGCAGATCGAAATCAATCGCGGTCTGTACATGGACGAGGCGAATTATCAGCGCGCTGCGGATTTTTATCGTGTGCGTGCAGACCTTTGCGCGGCGATGGCCGGGGTTGTCGCGCGCACGGCGGAGGCCCTGATGGGACCGCGGGCGGCTGCTGCCGAATAAGGCATAAAAAAGGTGCCTTGCGTTTTTCGAATGGCAGATATACGAATTTGCGCACAGGGCGATTTCGTAAAGAGATAGCCCTCGGAGACCGATTGCCTCGATGCAGCCGGCTCAAAAAGAAAGGGGCCGCCCGCAGAGCGAACGGCCCAAGTCTAGGGAGGAAACGCCCAAGGAGGGCAGCGACACAGCGACGCCAATCGCCATGTCGCAATGCAGCAATAGCCCATTGCGGTGC
>NCEH01000038.1 GCA_002304505.1 Rhizobiales bacterium 32-66-11
CCGCCCCCCTTTCCGATACCCCTTCGTTCCCGGATCGGGCCGGGGGCCCGGCTTGTAGTCGAGGGCGGAGAGGGGTTCGGCGCGGTCGGTGCCGGGGCCCATGTCGTCGAGCGTCGGCTTCGCCACCTTCGAGCCGGCGCGCGGGGCGTAGAGGGGGAGTTCGTCGGGGGAACGGTCGCGCGCGGTCGGGGCCGGCTTTACCCGGCCCCCGGGGGCGGCCGGGGGCGGCGCCTCGGGCGCAGGCAGAATGGGCGCAGACACAGCGGGCGCAGGCGCGTGGCCGCTGCCGGTGTCGGATTTCGCCCGCCCCGTGATCTTGCGACTGCCCCGGCCGGGTGAACCCGCAGACGCGCCCGCAGAAGATCCCGCCGCTTTGGGCGGCTCATTGGCGGCGCGGCCGTATTTGCGCTCGCCCCTAAACCCGCCGGTCTTGTCGTCCACGGCCTCCTGCCGCGCCATGGGATCGTCGGAAACCGCAAGCTCGGTGGCCTGCAGCCGCTTGATCTCGTCGCGCAAACGGGCGGCGGTCTCGAAATCGAGGTCGGCGGCGGCGGCACGCATGCGCTTTTCCAGATCCGCCATCACCGCCTTGAGATTGTGCCCGAAGGCCGCCCCCTCCTCCGCCATGCCGGCATCCACCTGCACGTGGTCGCGCTCATAGACCGAGTTGAGGATATCGCCGATGGCCTTCTTCACGCTCTCGGGCGTGATGCCGTGTTCGGTATTATAGGCCACCTGCTTCTCGCGCCGGCGCGTGGTTTCCGCCATGGCGCGCTGCATGGAGCCGGTTTCGTGATCTGCATAGAGGATGACGCGGCCATCCACATTGCGGGCGGCGCGGCCGATGGTCTGCACCAGGGAGGTTTCCGAGCGCAGAAACCCTTCCTTGTCGGCATCGAGGATGGCGACAAGCCCGCACTCGGGAATATCCAAGCCTTCGCGCAGGAGATTGATGCCGATCAGCACGTCGAACGCGCCGAGCCGCAGGTCGCGGATGATCTCGATGCGCTCGATGGTGTCGATGTCCGAATGCATGTAGCGCACGCGGATGCCGTTTTCGTGCAGATATTCGGTGAGGTCCTCGGCCATGCGCTTGGTGAGCACGGTGACGAGGCTGCGATAGCCCTGCGCCGCCACGGCCCGCACCTCGCCGAGGAGATCGTCCACCTGGGTGCGCGCCGGGCGGATTTCCACCGGTGGGTCGATCAGCCCGGTGGGGCGGATCACCTGCTCCACGAACACGCCGCCGGTGCGGTCCATCTCCCACGGGCCGGGGGTGGCGGAGACATGCACCGTCTGCGGGCGCATGGCCTCCCATTCCTCGAACCGCAGCGGCCGGTTGTCCATGCAGCTCGGCAGGCGGAAGCCATATTCCGCCAACGTCGCCTTGCGGCGAAAGTCGCCGCGATACATGGCGCCGATCTGCGGAATGGTCACGTGGCTCTCGTCGATGAAGACGAGGGCATTGTCGGGCACATATTCGAACAGGGTCGGCGGCGGCTCGCCGGGCTTGCGGCCGGTGAGCCAGCGGGAATAATTCTCGATGCCCGCGCAGGCGCCGGTGGCCTCCATCATCTCCAGGTCGTAGCGCGTACGCTGCTCCAGCCGCTGGGCCTCCAGCAGGCGGCCCATCTTGTACAATTCGTCGAGCCGGGTCTTCAGCTCCGCCTTGATGCCGGAGATGGCCTGGATCAGCGTCGGGCGCGGGGTGACGTAATGGGAGGAGGCGTAGACCTTGATCGACTTCATGTCGCCGGTCTTGTGGCCGGTGAGCGGGTCGAACTCGGCGATGCTCTCCACCTCGTCGCCGAACAGCGAGACCCGCCAGGCGCGATCCTCATAATGGGCGGGGAAGATCTCGATATTGTCGCCGCGCACCCGGAACGTGCCGCGCGCGAAATCCGACTGGATGCGCTTGTATTGCAGGGCGACAAGATCGGCGATCAGCTGGCGCTGGTTGATGCGCTCCCCCACCTCCAGCTTGAAGGTCATGGAGGAATAGGTCTCCACCGAGCCGATACCGTAGATGCAGGAGACCGAGGCGACGATGATCACGTCGTCCCGCTCCAGCAGCGCGCGCGTGGCCGAGTGGCGCATGCGGTCGATCTGCTCGTTCACCGAGGATTCCTTCTCGATGTACGTATCGGTGCGCGGGACGTAGGCTTCGGGCTGGTAATAATCGTAATAGGAAACGAAATATTCCACCGAATTGTCGGGGAAGAAGCTCTTGAACTCGCCGTAGAGCTGGGCCGCGAGCGTCTTGTTCGGCGCCAGGATGATGGCGGGGCGCTGAAGCTCCTCGATCACCTTGGCCATGGTGAAGGTCTTGCCGGAACCCGTCACCCCGAGCAGGACCTGGTCGCGCTCATGGGCGCGGGCCTGCGCCACCAGTTCGGCGATGGCCGCCGGCTGGTCGCCGGCGGGCTCGAATTCGCTCTTGATCACCAGGGGAACGCCGCCCTCGCTCTTATCCGGGCGGGGCGGGCGATGGGGGGTCCAGGTCTGGCCGGTGACCTCGGGGCGCCCCTCCTCGATCAGCCGCGAGAGCGCCGCGACCGTCGCCGAGGCGCCGGCGGATTCGAAATCCCCGCTCATGTCCCCCGGTGCGAGGCCGAGCGACTTCGCAACTTCAGGATCAAGGGGCTGGGAGGGCGCAGGCTCGAAATGACGCTGCGAGCGCTCACCAAGTTTGCCGGGTCGGGATGCTTTGGCCATGGCGCCAATATGGGGTGCATCGGCGCCGGAGAAAAGGTGGCCCCGGCGCGGGATCGGACGGATCCGCGCGGATCAGGGCCGCCCCGCCTGCTCCAGTTCCTGGGCCCTCTGCTGGGTCAGCACGCGCCGGCATTCGGCACCCTCCACCCGGGCGATGGTGCCCTCGCCATTGACGTAGAAGGCGCAGTCCGCATCGCGGAAGGCGGTCCAGGCCTTCTGCGCCGCCTTCAGCCGCTCTTGCTGCGAGGTGGTCTGCTGGGCGGAAAGCGCCTTGAGGGCGGTTTCAAGCCGGGCCTCCCATCCTTCCGTGAGCTTGGTGATGCAGCGCACGATTTCCGGCGTCGTGTCCTGGTCGCAGCTTTTGTATTCGCCGGAATACCAGGCATTCGGCTCCGCCGCGCGCGCCGGCAGCGCCGCCGCCAGCATCAGGCAGCCGACCAAGGCCGCGCGGCGCCGGGCGCTGGCTCGAAGGGACCCACACACCGCTCCGCGAGCTTCACCCATCCGCGCCTCCCGATCTTACGTCCTGCGCCGCGACCCTATCCCAGCCGCGCGAGTCGCGCGGCGGATTTGCCCACGATGCCCATGCGACGCGCAAAATCAACGTCCCCTTCCGGCACGCGAACCCCGCGCCCGGCAGCGATTCAGCCCGGCGGCAGGCCGCCCGGAGCGGCGACGCGGAACTGGCTCATCACGCTCGCCTCCAGAATATTATAGCGATTGCGCGCGTCCGAGAGGTTCCACCGCTCGCGGTCGAGGTCGTTGCGGATGGTGTTGCGGTTGCGCTGCTGGTTCTGTTTCGTGAAGTAGCAATTGGGATCGTTCACGCACGGCTTGGAAAGATCGTCCTCGGCGCGGCGCAACTGGTTTTCCAGGTCCAGCACCCGCGATTCATAGCGCCGCACGGTCTGCTGCGCGTCCCACAATTTGCGGCCGACCATATAGCCGGACGAGAAGGCGGCCGCCGTGGCGGGCGGGCAGACGCCGGCATAATCATCGCCGGCGCGCCCGTGGGCAAAGCCCGAAGCCGGCGTGCAATAAGAGGCAAGGCCCACTTCGCGGCCCGCCATATAGGCCTGCACGTTCGGCGCGACGCCATAGCTGCTGCAGGCCTTGGCATGCTCCTGCAGGCGGCTTTCCGGCTCGCCGTTGAAGCCGTCAGCCTGGCCGATTTCCTGCCAATTGCCGCCCTGGCACTCTTCCTTGGACAAGGTGGCGCAGCCGTTGAGGGCCAGCGCCACGGGAAAAATCATCAGCGCCAGTCGCTTCGCCCGCATCGCACCCCGCCCCCCGAATGCCGCGGCGCTAAGCTGCGGTATGCTTGTAGTTACTTGCCGCGGCTCACGGGTTTATGACACCAAGCCGCGCCAGAACCCGGGCCCGGCCCAGCAAAGGCAGAAGCGCGGCGAGTTCCGGGCCGGTCTCCTGGCCGGTCAGGGCGAGGCGCAGCGGCCGGAACAGCGCCTTGCCGCTCCGGCCGCTGCCGGCCTTCACGGCGGCGATCCAGGGGGCATAGGTGCCCGCGTCCCACGGCTCCGACGGCAGGAGGGCACCGGCGGCGGCGAGAAAGGCGCGGTCCTCCTCGGCCACGATCCCCTGCCCGGCATCCGAACACACCTGCCACCAATGGGCGGCATCGGCGAAAATTGCGAGATTGCCGCGCACCGCCAGCCAGAAATCCGCGCCGCCGGTGATCCCCGCCGCGGCGAGCCGCTCCGCCACCGCCTCAAAGGGCAGATGATGCAGCGTGCGCGCGCTCAGCATGGCGAGGTCCGCCGGATCGAACCGCGCCGGCGCGCGGGAGATGTGGGAGAGATCCACCTTGGCGGCGAGCGCGTCCATGCTCTCCACCGGCGCCAGCGCATCGGAGGTGCCGACCAGCACGGCGGCGGCGGCCACCGCCAGCGCTTCCTGCCCTTCTTCGCGCAGCGCCCGCAGCGAGAGATGCCCGAGCCGCTTGGAGAGGCCCTCGCCGCTCGGCAAGGTCAGCAGATTATGGTGCGCGAAGCGCGGCGCGACGCCGCCGAGGGCCTCGAACACTTCGATCTGCACGGCGGTATTGGTCACGTGATCCTCGCCGCGCACCACGCAGGTGATGCCCATGTCGAGATCGTCCACGACCGAGGTGAACGTATAGAGATAGGTGCCGTCCGCCCGCACCAGGACGGGATCGGACAGGGTGGCGGTGTCCACATGCTGCGGCCCGCGCACGCCATCGTCCCAGGTCACCGTGCGGCGGTCCAGGCGGAAGCGCCAATGGGGCGCGCGGCCTTCGGCTTCCAGTTTGGCGCGCTCGTCCGCCGTCAGGGCGAGGGCGGCGCGATCATACACCGGCGGCAGGCCGCGCGCGCGCTGAAGGCCGCGTTTCAGGTCCAGCTCGGCCTCGGTCTCATAGGCGGGATAGAGGCGCCCGGCGGCCTTCAAGGCCTCAGCGGCCGCATCATAAAGGGCGAGCCGGTCGGACTGGCGCGCCACGCGGTCGGGCGGAATGCCCAGCCAGTCGAGATCCTCGGCGATGGCCTCGGCGAATTCGGTGCGCGAGCGCGCCGCGTCCGTATCGTCATAGCGCAGGATGAAGGTGCCGCCGCCGCGCCGCGCAAGCAGCGCGTTCAGCAAGGCGGTGCGGGCGTTTCCCACATGGATCAGGCCGGTGGGCGAGGGCGCGAAGCGCAGGACCGGCGCAGGTCCGAGGAACGCCGAAGCGGAAGAAGATGATGCCGACATGGCCAAGCCCATAGCGCGCGGCGGCCCGCGCGTCGATGCCCAGATGCACAGGGGCGAGGATACGCCGGCCTCAGACGGGGCCGGTATCGGCGGCGCGGAACCAAAGCGGCCGGGACGCGAACGCGGGCGGGATATGGTCCCCGCCCGCACATCACGATGGCCGATGGCCGGTTCGGCTCATTGCGGCGGCGCGCCCTGCTGCCCCGGAGGGGGACCACCGGGATTGCCCTGCGGCGGGCGCCCGGGATTGGCGCCCGGAGGCGGACCGCCCGGATTGCCCTGTGGCGGACGGCCGGGATACGCGCCCGGAGGCGGACCGCCCGGATTGCCCTGCGGCGGACGACCGGGATAGGCGCCCGGAGGCGGGCCACCCGGATTGCCGTGCGGCGGACGACCCGGATAGGCGCCCGGAGGCGGGCCACCCGGATTGCCCTGCGGCGGACGACCGGGATACGCGCCGGGAGGCGGACCACCGGGATTGCCGTGCGGCGGGCGACCGGGATAGACGCCCGGAGGTGGGCCACCGGGATTGCCGGGATAGCCGCCCGGCGGACGGCCGGGATAGGCCCCCGGCGGATGATAGCCGGGCCCGCCGGGTCCGCCAGGATAACCGGGCCCTCCGGGATAGCCGGGGCGGCCGGGACCGCCGACCGGATAGCCGGGGCGGCCGGGATGATTCCACCAGCCGGGCGGGCGCGGGCCGAAGCCCGGCGGGGGGGCGCCCCAGCCCGGACGTGGCCGCGGCGCATAGCCCTGCCAGCGGGCGCGCTGGTTCCACCACGGCGCGCCGCGATAATAATTGCCCCAATAATTGCCGAAATTGAACCCGATCACCGGAATGCCGATCACCGGCGCATATTCCGGCACCAGGACCCGCTCGCCGCGATAGTCGAAGGCGAGATATTCCCCATAAACCCAGCCGCGATTGGGACCCCAGGCCACATCGCACCAGGATTGGTTGGAGAGGCAGCCGAAAATCTCCACCGGCGCGCCTTCCGGCAGCACCGTGACGCGGGGATATTGGGTGTCGGGACCGGCGCGCATATTGACGTCCGCCGTGGTGAAGCCGGGCGAGGCCTGCGCCGCACCCGCAATGCAGGCAAAGGCCAGAGCCCAGCCCGCGATCCTCATTGCCCCAATCATCCGCACCCTCGTTTCACCCGGTGACGCCACCGGTAACGGGAGTCGTGATCTGTTTCCATGGCGTTTCCGGTACGTGACCGCGGCGGCATTGCGACACCGCGCGGGCTTAATCATGAGATGGCAAAAGGCACCACCTCGCGGATGTTCGGATCGGTGCGGATCTCGCGGTCGAGCGGCGGGAAGGCGCGCAGATCGCAGTCGCGGCGGGGGCAGATGCGGCACGACACGCCGAGCCGCGCCACCGGCGCCGCTTTGAGGTCCATCCCGTCCGCATAGACCATGTCGTCGGCGAACGAGACCTCGCAGCCGAGCCCGAGCGCATAGGCGCGGTGCGGCTGGCCGTGGCGCAGGCTCGGCGCCTGGATCGAGCGGGCAAGGCAGATGTAGCGCACGCCGTCCGGCATCTCGCCGAGCTGCACCAAGGTGCGGCCCTGCGCCTCGAACGCCTCGTGGACATTCCACACCGCGCAGGCGCCGCCGTGGCGGGCGAACTGGAAGCGGGTCGCGCTGTGCCGCTTGGTGATGTTGCCCGCCCGGTCCACCTTGGCGAAATAGAACGGCACGCCCTTCGCGCCCGGCCGCTGGAGCGTGGAGAGGCGATGGCACACCTGCTCCAGGCTCGCGCCGGTCTCCAGCACCAGCCGGTCGAGATCGTGCCGGCGCGCGCGGGCGAGATCGAGAAAGCGGCCATAGGGCAGCACCAGGGCACCGGCAAAATAATTATTGAGCGCGAGGCGGCAGATTTCCCCCGCCGTCTGGCTGCGGAAGCCGGCGTCCGCCACCAGGCGATCCATCAGCGGGCCGTGCTCCAGCTGGGCGATGGTGACACCGAGGCGGAACGCCCGGCTGGAGGGCGAGAGCACCCCGGAGAGGGTGAGCAGGCGGTTGCGCGTGTCGTAGCGCGACAGCGGCAAAGCGGGATCCGGCGGGCCGAGCTCGGTGCGCACGTTGAAGCGGTCGGCGAGATAGGACATGAGGGCGGAAATGGGCTCGGCCCCGGCCAGCAGGCCGAGCCGCTCGGCGCACCCTTCCGCCGCCCGGTCGAGGGCATCGACGTAATTGTCGATATAATGGAAATAGTCGCGCACCTCCTCATAGGGGATGAGCTTGGCCTCGTCGCCGATGCCGGCGGTCAGCATGTCGTCCATGGAGGCGCGCCATTCCGCCGTGCGGCGCAGGGCGGCATTGGTGCGCAGGAAGGCATGGGCGAAGGCGGGCGAGAGATTGGCCACCGCCTTCATGTCCTGAAGCCCAAGATCGAGATCGCGGAACAGCGGGTCGGCGGCGGCCTCGCGCAAGTCCGCCACCAGGCGGTCCAGATCCTCCGCGCCGAACGCGGTGATATCGACGGAAAAGGTGCGGGAAATGGCGATCAGGACCGAGGCGGTGAGCGGGCGCTGGTTGCTCTCGATCTGGTTCACATAGGAGGGCGAGACGGCGAGCCGGTGGGCAAGCTCGCTCTGCTTGAGCCCGAGCTTCTCGCGCAGGCGGCGCACCGCATGGCCGGCGAAAACCTTTTGGCGCATGGCCGCCTCAAATTGTAAATTCTTTACACATTACAACATGAATTTTTTACATATTCAACTTTCTCACCGCATTTGCTAGCGCAACAGCCTTGGTGCCGCATTTCGCCCGGCGCAGGGGGATGTGAACCCTTTCCCTCGGGCGTTCGGCACCATTAGACTGGTTGCAAGAAACCGGGACGAGACTGGGCAATCCGGCAGGGGACTTGGGCGCATGAAGGAAATTCTGGAAGAGCTTGAGAGCCGGCGCGGCGTTGCACGCTTGGGGGGTGGGCAAAAGCGCATCGAGGCGCAGCACGCCCGCGGCAAGCTGACCGCCCGCGAGCGCATCGAGCTTCTGCTGGACCGCGGCTCGTTCGAGGAGTTCGACACCTTCGTGCAGCATCGCTGCATCGATTTCGGCATGGAAACCCAGAAGATCCCCGGCGACGGCGTGGTCACCGGCTGGGGCACGGTGAACGGCCGCAAGGTGTTCGTGTTCGCCAAGGACTTCACCGTGTTCGGCGGCTCCTTGTCGGAAGAGCATGCCCGCAAGATCACCAAGATCCAGGACATGGCGCTGAAGACCCGCGCGCCCATCATCGGCCTGTTCGATGCCGGCGGCGCGCGCATCCAGGAAATTCCCCGGCCATGACCGACTTCATCTTCATGGTGCGCGACACGAGCTATATGTTCGTCACCGGCCCGGACGTGGTGAAGACCGTCACCAACGAGACCGTGACCGCCGAGGAACTGGGCGGCGCCAAGGTGCACACCTCCAAGTCCTCGGTCGCCGACGGCGCCTATGAGAACGACGTGGAAATGCTGCTCCAGACCCGTCGCCTCATCGACTTCCTGCCCGCCAACAATTCAGCCGGCGTGCCGGAATGGCCCTCGTTCGACGATCCGCTGCGGATCGACGAGAGCCTCGACACGCTGATCCCGGACAATCCCAACAAGCCCTACGACATCAAGGAACTGATCCTGAAGACCGTCGACGAGGCGGACTTCTTCGAGATCCAGGCGGCGTATGCGAAAAACATCGTCACCGGCTTCGGCCGCATCGAGGGGCGCACGGTGGGCTTCGTCGCCAACCAGCCCATGGTGCTGGCCGGCGTGCTCGATGCCGACGCCTCCCGCAAGGCGGCGCGCTTCGTGCGCTTCTGCGATGCGTTCGAAATCCCCATCGTCACTTTCGTGGATGTGCCGGGATTTTTGCCGGGCACCGCGCAGGAATATGGCGGCCTCATCAAGCATGGCGCCAAGCTGCTGTTCGCCTATTCCCAGGCCACCGTGCCGCTGGTCACGCTCATCACCCGCAAGGCGTTCGGCGGCGCCTATGACGTGATGGCCTCCAAGCATGTGGGCGGCGACGTGAACTATGCCTGGCCGACCGCGCAGATCGCGGTGATGGGCGCCAAGGGGGCGGTGGAAATCATCTTCCGCGCCGACATGGGCGACCCGGACAAGATCGCGGCCCAGACCAAGAATTACGAGCAGCGCTTCCTTTCGCCGTTCGTGGCGGCGGAGCGCGGCTATATCGACGAAGTCATCATGCCGCATTCGACCCGCCGGCGCATCGCCCGCGCGCTCGCCATGCTGCGCTCCAAGACCGTGGAGCAGCCGGCGAAGAAGCACGACAATCTGCCGCTTTAAGGACCGAGGGAAGGCCCCTTCTCCCCGAGGGGGAGAGGGTTGGGGTGAGGGGACGACCCTCACCGCTGAGGGTGGAGCCCCCTCACCCGTCGCCTGCGGCGCCGACCTCTCCCCCTCGGGGAGAGGTGCAATCGAACGAACACGGGCGCCAAGCGCCGAGGGGACCGGACGCAATGTTCTCGAAAATCCTGATCGCAAACCGGGGTGAGATCGCCTGCCGCGTCATCAAGACGGCGCGCAAGATGGGCATCAAGACCGTGGCCGTCTATTCCGACGCCGACAAGGACGCCCTGCACGTCGAGATGGCGGACGAGGCGGTGCATATCGGCCCGCCCCAGGCCGCCCAATCCTATCTGGTGATCGAAAAGATCATCGACGCCTGTAAGCAGACCGGCGCCGAGGCGGTGCATCCCGGCTACGGCTTCCTCTCCGAGCGCGCCGCCTTCCCGCGCGCGCTCGCCGAGGCCGGCATCGTCTTCATCGGCCCCAATCCGCATGCGATCGACGCCATGGGCGACAAGATCGAATCCAAGAAGGCGGCGGCGGCGGCCAATGTCTCCACCGTGCCGGGCTATCTCGGCGTGCTGGAGGACGGCACCCAGGCCGCGAAGATCGCCGACGAGATCGGCTATCCGGTGATGATCAAGGCCTCCGCCGGCGGCGGCGGCAAGGGCATGCGCATCGCCTATTCCCGTGCGGAAGTGCAGGACGGCTTCGACCGCGCCAAGAGCGAGGCCAAGTCCTCGTTCGGCGACGACCGCGTGTTCGTGGAAAAGTTCATCGTCGATCCGCGCCATATCGAGATCCAGGTGCTGGGCGACAAGCACGGCAACGTGGTCTATCTCGGCGAGCGCGAATGCTCGATCCAGCGCCGCAATCAGAAAGTGGTGGAAGAGGCCCCCTCCCCGCTGCTGGACGAGGAAACCCGCAAGAAGATGGGCGAGCAGGCGGTCGCGCTCGCCAAGGCGGTGGGCTACGACAGCGCCGGCACGGTGGAGTTCGTCGCCGGCCAGGACAAGAGCTTCTACTTCCTGGAGATGAACACCCGCCTCCAGGTGGAACACCCGGTCACCGAGCTGATCACCGGCATCGACCTCGTGGAACAGATGATCCGCGTCGCCGCCGGCGAGCCCCTCGCCTTCTCCCAGGCCGACGTGAAGCTGAACGGCTGGGCGGTGGAAAGCCGCATCTATGCGGAAGATCCCTACCGCTCCTTCCTGCCCTCCACCGGCCGCCTGGTGCGCTATCGCCCGCCGGCGGAAGGCGTGCACAACGGCATCACCCTGCGCAACGACACGGGCGTCTATGAAGGCGGGGAAATCTCGCTGTTCTACGATCCCATGATCGCCAAGCTCGTGACCCATGCGCCGACCCGGATGGAGGCCATCCTGGCCCAGGGCGATGCCCTGGACGCCTTCACCATCGACGGCATCGGCCACAACATCCCCTTCCTCTCCGCGCTCATGGCCCATGATCGCTGGAAGGAAGGGCGCCTCTCCACCGGCTTCATCGCCGAGGAATATCCCGACGGCTTCCACGCCCGCGCCGCTGAAGGTGAGACCGCGCATACGCTCTGCGCCGTGGCGGCGACCATCGACCATGTGCAGAACGCGCGCAAACGCCAGATTTCCGGCCAGATCACCGGCACGCCCGTGACCTTCGACCGGCGGCGGGTGGTGCAGCTTGTGGGCGAGGGCGGCACGCAGTTCCAATCCGCCGAGATCGACACCATCGAAGGCGGCTTCCAGGTGGAATTGCTGACCTGGGGCGGGAAGGTCACCAACACCTACACCCTCCTCACCGACTGGAAGCCGGGCGATCTGGTGTGGAACGGCACCATCTTCGATGACACGGTCAGCGTGCAGGTCCGCGCCATTCCCAATGGCGTTGCCCTCACCCATCGCGGCGTCGCGGTGCAGGCGCGGGTGTATACCGAGCGGGAAGCCGCTCTCGCTTTGCTGATGCCGGAAAAAACCGCGGCCGGCGGCGGCAAGGAATTGCTCTGCCCCATGCCGGGCCTCGTGGTCTCCATCGCCGTGGTGCCGGGCCAGGACGTGAAGGCCGGCGAGGCGCTGGCCGTGGTCGAGGCCATGAAGATGGAAAACGTGCTCCGCGCCGAACGCGACGGCATCATCAAGGTGGTCCACGCCAAGCCGGGCGAGAGCCTGGCGGTGGACGCGGTGATCCTGGAATTCGCGTGATGGCGTGGCGGGCTGCTTGCTCCTGCGGTGTGCGCGGCGCACCGTTCAGGCCCACCCCCCGTGCGGGGGAGGGCTGGGAGGGGGCTCGCACCACAAACGGCCCCGCGGATCCGGAGACCGCCTGAATGCGCCTGCTCTCGCACCTGCTGAAGCGTTTCGTGGAAAAGGGCCAGCTCACGGTCATCACCGTGGACGGCGTGCGGCACGTGTTCGGCAGCGGCGTGGATGGGCCGAGCGTCACCGTGCGCCTGCACGACAAGAAGCTGGAGCGCGACCTGTTCTTCAATCCGGAACTGGTCTCCGCCGAAGCTTATATGGACGGCCGCCTCACCTTCGAGGACGGGGCGGTGTTCGACCTGCTCAATCTGTTCTCGGTGAACCGCAAGGGGCTCGGCGCCCACCCGGTGCAGCAGGCGCTGCGCAAGGGCTGGCGCGCGCTGCGCCGGTTCCACCAGGCGAACCCGATAAGCAAGGCTAAGGAGAACGCCTCCAGCCATTACGACCACCCGGCCGAATTCTACCGGCTGTGGCTCGACGAGACCATGGCCTATAGCTGCGCCTATTTCTCCGAGCCGGACGAGCCGCTGGCGGACGCCCAGCGCAACAAGTTCCGCCATGTGGCGGCGAAGCTGAAGCTCAATCCCGGCATGCGGGTGGCGGAGATCGGCTCCGGCTGGGGCGGGCTCTCCATCTATCTCGCCAAGACGTGCGGCGTGCATGTCACCGCCATCAATGTCTCGCCCGAGCAATTGGCGGAATCCCGTCGGCTCGCCGAGGCGGCGGGTGTCGCCGACCAGATCGACTTCCGCGAGATGGATTATCGCGACCTGAAGGGCCCGTTCGACCGCGTGGTCTCCATCGGCATGATGGAGCATGTGGGCGTCCATCATTTCGACGCCTATTTTTCCACCATCCGCGATTTGCTGGGTCCTGGCGGGTTCGCTCTGGTGCATGCCATCGGCCGCATGTCGCCCCCGGGCACGACCGCCCCCTTCATCCGCAAATACATCTTCCCCGGCGGCTATGTGCCGGCGCTGTCGGAAGTGTTCGCCTCCACCGAGCGCACCCATCTGTGGGTCGCGGACATGGAGGTGCTGCGGCTGCATTATTATTGGACCATCCGCGCGTGGCGCCACCGGTTCGAGGCGCGCCATGGCGAGGTGGAGGCGATGATGGGCGCCCGCTTCACCCGCATGTGGGAATTCTATCTCGCGGCGGTGGAGCTGGGCTTCCTGCACGGTTCCAACATGGTGTTCCAGCTGCTGCTCGCCGAGCGGCGCGACGACGTGCCGGTGCGGCGCGATTACATGTTCACGGGGGAAGAGGCCCTGGCCGCGCAGGATTTGCGCCTGCCGCCCGCCCCGTCCAGCGAGGAGAGTGCGCGATGACAGAGGAAACCGGCCCCTTGCCGTTCACGACCGACCTGCCTCCCGTGACGCGCGAGGACTGGCTGAAGCTGGTGGAAGGCGTGCTCAAGGGCGCGCCCTATGACAAGAAGCTGGTGACGCGCACCTATGAGGGGCTCTCGCTCGATCCCCTGCCGCCGCGCAAGCGCGATGCCGCCCCCATCGCCGGGCGCCCGGCCGGCGCGCCCTGGATCATCAGCGCGCGCATCGACCAGGCGGACAAGGACGGCGCCAACACGCAGGCGCTGGAAGACCTCGACGGCGGCGCTTCCGGCCTCACGCTCGTCTATGCCTCCTCGCCCCATGCCCACGGGTTCGGCCTGCCGGACGGCGAGGTGCTGGACCGGGTGCTGGACGAGGTGATGCTCGACCTCATCGACACCCGCCTGGAAAGCGGCGGCTTCAAGGGCCGCGAGAATGCGCTCGCCTTGGCCAAGCTGGTGCAGGATCGCGGCCACAGCCCGGCGGATCTCTCGGTCTCGTTCGGCCTCGATCCCATCGGCGATCTCGCGGCGGCGGGGTCCGCGCCCCTGCCCTGGGCCAATCTTGCCCAGCGCTTTTCCGAGACCGCCGGCATTCTCGCCGGCAAGGGCTTCAAGGCCCGCTTCGCGCGCGCCGACGGGGCGGTCCATCACGCCGCCGGCGCCTCGGATGCGCAGGAGCTGGCGGCGGTGATCGCCACCGGCGTCGCCTATCTGCGGGCTCTGGAAGCGGCGGGCGTGCCGCTGGAGGCTGCCTTCGGCCAGATCGAACTGGCGCTGACCGCCGACGTGAACCAGATCGCCACCATCGCCAAGTTCCGGGCGCTCCGCCTGCTCTGGGCCGCCGTGCAGCGCGAGTGCGGCGTTGCCGCTCGGCCCGCCCATGTGCATGCCACCACCGCCTGGCGCTCGCTCACACGCCGCGACCCCTATGTGAACCTGCTGCGCGCCACGGTGGCCACCTTCGCCGCCGGCGTCGGGGGAGCGGACAGCGTGACCGTGCTGCCCTTCACCCAGGCGCTCGGCCTGCCGGATGCGTTCGCGCGCCGCCTCGCCCGCAACACGCAATTGGTGCTGCTGGAGGAATCCAATCTCCACCGTGTCGCCGATCCCTCCGCCGGCGCCGGCGCCATGGAGACCCAGACCGAAGGCCTCGCCGCCGCCGCCTGGCAGATCTTCCGCACCATCGAGGGCAAGGGCGGCATGGCGCAGGCGCTGACCACCGGCTGGTGGCAGCAGCAGGTGGCCGAGGTGCGCGCCCGCCGCGCCAAGGATGTGGCGACCCGCAAGGAGCCCATCACCGGCACCTCCGAATTCCCGCTGCTGGGCCAAGCCATGCCGGCGGTGCTTGCGCAAAGTCCCGCACAGCCGGTGCCGGTCGCCGGTGCGCTCGCGCCCCACCGCCTCGCCGAACCGTTCGAAGCCCTGCGCGATGCCGCCGAGGCGGAGGCGCCCACCGCCTTCCTCGCGACCCTTGGCCCCGTCGCCGCCTTCACGGCCCGCGCGACCTATGCCCGCAATCTGTTCGAGGCCGGCGGCATCGCCGCCCCCGTACCGGAAGGGTTCGCCACGCTGGAGGATCTCACCGCCGCGTTCGCGGTCTCGGGCGCGCGCATCGCCTGCCTGTGCGCGTCGGACGAGATTTATGCCGAGCAGGCGGACGCCGCCGCCCGCGCGCTGAAGGCCGCCGGCGCGAAAGCCGTGTGGCTCGCCGGACGGCCGGGCGAACAGGAGGCGGCCTGGCGCGCCGCCGGCGTGGACGGTTTCCTGTTCGCCGGCTGCGACGTGCTGGATGTGCTCGGCACCGCCCAGCAGCAATTGAGTGCGTGAACGGGACTTGAGTGCCTGAACTGGACTTGCGTGCCCCAGCGCTTGCTCGCGCGGTGCGCCGAACTGAGTTAGGATGAAACCATGAGCCGCTTGCCCGCCTTCGCCGATATCGATTGGCGCGCGCCGGACCTGGCGCCCCCGTCGGCCAAGTTCGCACCCTGGGTGACGCCCGAGGGGATCGCGGTGAAGCCGCTGTACGGCCCGGCGGACGTGGCAGGGCTCGATTTCATCGACACCTATCCCGGCATCGCGCCGTTCCTGCGCGGCCCCTACCCCACCATGTATGCGAACCAGCCCTGGACCATCCGGCAATATGCCGGCTTCTCCACGGCGGAGGATTCCAACGCCTTCTACCGCCGCAACCTCGCGGCCGGGCAGAAGGGGCTTTCGGTCGCCTTCGATCTCGCCACCCATCGCGGCTATGACAGCGACCATCCGCGCGTCGCCGGCGACGTGGGCATGGCCGGGGTGGCGATCGACAGCATTTACGACATGCGCACGCTGTTTTCCGGCATCCCGCTGGACCAGATGAGCGTGTCCATGACCATGAACGGCGCGGTGTTGCCGATCCTGGCGCTGTTCATCGTGGCGGGCGAGGAGCAGGGCGTGCCCCACGCCAAGCTTTCCGGCACCATCCAGAACGACATCCTCAAAGAATTCATGGTGCGGAACACCTATATCTATCCGCCCGCACCCAGCATGCGCATCATCTCGGACATTTTCTCCTACACCTCCAAGGAGATGCCGCGCTTCAACTCGATCTCCATTTCCGGCTATCACATGCAGGAAGCCGGGGCGACGCAGGATCTGGAACTCGCCTATACGCTGGCGGACGGGGTCGAATACGGCCGCGCCGGTGCGGCCGCCGGCTTGCCCATCGACGTGTTCGCGCCGCGCCTCAGCTTCTTCTGGGCCATCGGCATGAATTTCTTCATGGAGGTGGCGAAGCTCCGCGCCGCCCGCCTCCTGTGGACCCGCCTGATGACCGATCTTGGGGCGAAGAACCCCAAGTCCCTGCCGCTGCGCACCCATTCCCAGACCTCGGGCTGGAGCCTCACCGCGCAGGACGTGTTCAACAACGTCATGCGCACCGCCGTCGAAGCCATGGCGGCGACCCAGGGCCACACCCAGTCGCTCCACACCAATGCGCTGGACGAGGCGCTGGCCCTGCCCACCGACTTTTCCGCCCGCATCGCCCGCAACACCCAGATCCTGTTGCAGCAGGAAAGCGGCACCACCCGCCAGATCGACCCCTGGGGCGGCTCCTTCTTCGTCGAGCGCCTCACCGCCGATCTTGCCGCCAAGGCCTGGGCCCATATCCAGGAAGTGGAAGCGCTCGGCGGCATGGCGAAAGCGATCGAGGCCGGCATTCCCAAGCTGCGCATCGAGGAGGCCGCCGCCACCACCCAGGCCCGCATCGACGGCGGGGCGCAGACCGTGGTGGGCGTCAACAAGTACAAGCCGCTGACCGAGGCGCAGATCGACGTGCTGAAGGTGGACAATTCCGCCGTGCGCGCCGCGCAGATCGAAAAGCTCAAGCGCCTGCGCGCCGAGCGCAGCGATGCCGAGGTGGAAAGCGCGCTCACCGCCCTCACCAATGGTGCGAGCCAGGGCGCGAACCTGCTGGAACTCGCCGTCAATGCCGCCCGCGCCAAGGCAACCGTCGGCGAAATCTCCGATGCGCTGGAGAAGGTGTTCGGCCGCCATCGCGCCGAGATCCGCGCCATTTCCGGCGTCTACAAGCGGGAGGCCGGCGCCATGACCAGGACGGGCACGATCGCGGCCAGAAGGTGATCGCCTCCGCCTTCGCCGACCTCGGCTTCGACGTGGATATCGGCCCCCTGTTCGCCACCCCGGAAGAGGCGGCCCGGCAAGCGGTGGAGAATGACGTCCATGTGGTGGGCATCTCCTCGCTCGCCGCCGGACATCTCACGCTCGTGCCCGCGCTGAAGCAGGCGCTGGAGGCGGAAGGGCGCGGCGACATCATGGTGGTCGTGGGCGGCGTGGTGCCGCCGCAGGATTATGAGGCCCTGCGCGCGGCCGGCGCGGAAGCCATCTTCCCGCCCGGCACCGTGATCGCGGACGCCGCGCGCGACCTGTTGGTGACGCTGTCCCAGCGGCTCGGCCATTCCAAGGCGGCGGCCGAATAGCCCGCCGCTTTCCCCTCATCGAGGATCGCGCGATGCCGGACTATGGTTCGACGCTGGAGGTGCTGCGCCTCGCACCCCATCTGCTCGGCTTCTATGACGGCCGCATTCCCGGCGTGCGGCTTTATTCCGAAAAGCCGAACTGGCTGGACGACGGCGCCTTCGCGCTGGGCATCTGCACCTATGCGGTGGTGGATGGCGCGGAGGCGCTGGTCTACGACCCGCACATCTCTTTGCCGCACGCCCGCATCATCCGCCGCACGCTGGAGGATTTGGGCGTAAAGCACCTGCGCCTCGTGCTCTCCCATTGGCACGACGACCATGTGGCCGGCACCGAGGTGTTCGCCGATTGCGCGATCATCGCCAATGAGGACACCGCCGAACTGCTCGCGGCCCACAAGGACCGGTTGGAAAGCGGCGATCCGCCCATCACGCCGCTGATCCTCCCCAACGCCCTGTTTTCCGGCACGCTGGACCTCATGGTCGGGCAGATCCCGGTGCAATTGCGCCAGCTCGACATCCACAGCCGCGACGGCACCGTGGCGCTTTTGCCCGGCGGCGTGCTGCTGGCGGGGGATACGCTGGAAGACCCGATCACCTATGTGGACGAGGCCGACCGGCTCGCGATCCATCTGCGCGATCTCGACCGCATGGCGCAATGGGAGATCACCACCATCCTGCCCAATCATGGATCGAAGGAGCAGATCCTCGCGGGCGGCTATCCGCCGGCCTTCATCGCGGCGACCCGCCTCTATGTGGAAAAGCTGCTGCGGCTGGAACACGAGCCCGCGCTGGCCGCGCAGGACCTCTCCACCTTCGCCGCCGAGGCGCTGGCGACCGGTGCGGTGAGCTATTTCGAGCCCTATGAAGCCGTGCACCGCCACAATGTGGAGAAGGTACGCGGCGTCGCGGGGCAAGCCGCCTGACGCGCGAACCCGCTATTCCGCCGCGACCAGCCCCTCGGCTTTCACGTCAGGCACCAGCGCGCCGAACAGCAACAATTGCTGCTCGCGCACCGGGGTGAAGGATTGGCGGTGATGCCGGCACGGCCCGTGGGCGCGCAGGGCATCCCCATGCTCGCGGGTGCCATAGCCCATGTGGCGCTCGAACCCATAGGCCGGAAATTGCGCGCCGAGGCCGCACATCAGCCGGTCGCGCGTGACCTTGGCGACGATGGAGGCGGCGGCGATGGAGGCGATGAGCCCGTCGCCGCCGATGATCATTTCCACCGTGCAGGATAAGGGCGGGCGATCGTTTCCATCGACAAAGACCAGCGCCGGCGCGCACGGCAGGCCGCGCACGGCATGGGCGAGCGCCCATAAGGTCGCCTGGCGGATATTGTCGCGGTCGATGCGCGCGGGCGGCGCGAGGCAGACCGAGACCTCGGCGGTGGCGCAGATTTCGGCGAACAGGCGCTCGCGCACCTCGCGCGTCAGCTTCTTGGAATCGTTCAGCCCCACGGGGATCCGCTTGGGATCCAGCACCACGGCGGCGGCCACCACCGGCCCGGCGAGCGGGCCGCGCCCGGCCTCGTCCGCTCCGGCCACCGGCCGGGCGCCGGCCTTATAGGCGGCGCGCTCGCGCTTGAAATTGAGGCCGAGCTTGGCTTTCGCGGGGCGGCCCTCGATGGCGGCCATGGTGTGAACTCTCTCCCCGAAGCGTGCGATTCGGCTGCACCGATGTTCGGCAAGGGTGTCTTCCCCGCCGGCCGAAGGCAAGCCCGTCCCGCGCGCGGGAGGCGCCGCCCCCGAGCGCCCGTCGCGGGCGGCCCTCGCAACACTCCTCTCCCCGCTGTTTCGATCCACCACCCCTCACCCCAGCCCTCTCCCCGCCGGGGAGAGGGGGTTAGGCCCCTCACTCCACCTCTCTCCGCCGGAGAGAGCGGGTTAGGCCATCACTCCACCTCTCCCCGCCGGGGAGAGGTCGGCCGCGTAGCGGACGGGTGAGGGGGCGCGGTTGGGCAGGCGCCTCCCCCTCACCCCAGCCCTCTCCCCGTGGGGAGAGGGGGCGTGTGGGCGGCGAGAGGCTTATGGGGCCGCAAGCGTGCACGTTCCGCCTGGATTCACCTCTCCCCGCCGGGGAGAGGTCGGCCGCGCAGCGGACGGGTGAGGGGGCGCCCCGCGCGGCGTTTCGATCCACCCCTCACCCCAGCCCTCTCCCCACCGGGGAGAGGGGGGTTAGGGGCTTCCGGCCGTCGCGCCAAAAAGCTTTCCCCAAGGAAAATTTAACGCCGGCCGAGGCGCAGTGTCGCGGCGCGTGGGCCGAAGGCAGCCGCCGCGCAGACGAGGATTTCGCCGCAAAGCTGTGCTTTAAGGGAATGGGATCGAACCACAGGCCCGCTCAAGCGTTGTCTTCGCGGCCAAGAATGCGGTCGCGAAGACGGCGGTAGCGGTGACGGCGCGGAGCATGGTGGCGCGCCGGTGGGCAGGAGGCTTTGAGCATGCGGTGGGACGACTTCCGGTCCAGCGGCAATGTGGAGGACCGGCGCGGCGGAGGCGGCGGCGGGTTCCAGATGCCGGGCGGGCGCGGCGGGATGGGCATTGGCACCATCATCATCGTGGGGATTGTGGGCTGGGCGCTGGGCATCAATCCGCTGGTGCTGCTCAGCGGGCTCGACGCGATCCAGGGCGGCGGAAGCCCCTCCCAGCAGAGCACCCCCTCGCAAGCGACGCGCCAGGGCCCGCCGACCGATGAACTCGGCCGCTTCGCCGCCGCCGTGCTGGCGCAGACCGAGGATGTGTGGACCGAATTGTTCCGCGCCCAGGGCCGCACCTATGTGGACCCGAAGATGGTGCTGTTCTCCGGCCAGACCCGCTCGGCCTGCGGCGGCGCCTCGGCCGAGATGGGGCCGTTCTATTGCCCGACCGACCAGAAGGTCTATCTCGACCTCTCCTTCTTTCAGGAGCTGAAGACGCGGTTCAAGGCGCCGGGCGATTTCGCCGCCGCTTATGTGATCGCCCATGAAATCGGCCATCATGTGCAAAATCTCACCGGCATCCTGCCGAAGATCCAGGCGGCGCAACGTGATGCGGGCACCAAGCGGGCCGCCAATGCGCTGTCCGTACGCGCCGAACTGATGGCCGATTGCCTCGCCGGGGTGTGGGCCTATCACGCCAACGAACGCTTCCGCATCCTGGAACCGGGCGATGTGGAAGAGGCGCTCGCCGCCGCCACCGCCATCGGCGATGATCGCCTGCAACGCCAGTCGCAGGGCGTGGTGGTGCCGGACAGCTTCACCCACGGCTCCTCGCAGCAACGCGTGACGTGGTTCACGCGCGGGCTTAAGAGCGGCTCCATGCAGCAATGCAACACCTTGCAGGGAGCCATCTGATGCCGGGCATCGATGCCGCGCGCACCTTCGTCGCGCTGAAGATCGCCGTGCTGACCGTTTCCGATACCCGTGTCCTGGCCGACGACAAATCCGGCACGGTGCTGGCCGAGCGCATCGAAGCCGCCGGCCATGTGCTGGCGGACCGCAAGATCGTGCCCGACGATGTGGCGGAGATCCGCGCAATGGTCCAGGGCTGGATCGACGATCCCGCCATCGACGCGGTGATCACCACCGGCGGCACCGGCTTCACCGGCCGCGACGTGACCCCGGAGGCGGTGGAACCCCTGTTCGAGAAGCGCATGGAAGGCTTCTCCACCGTGTTCCACATGATCTCGGGCTTCTCCACCGTGTTCCACATGATCTCGTTCGCGAAGATCGGCACCTCGACCCTGCAAAGCCGCGCCACGGCCGGGGTCGCGCGCTCCACCTATATCTTCTGCCTGCCCGGCTCCCCCGGCGCCTGCAAGGATGGCTGGGACGAAATCCTCGTCAACCAGCTGGACGTGCGCTATCGCCCCTGCAATTTCGTCGAGATCCTGCCCCGGCTGGACGAGCACCTGCGGCGCGACAAGGCCAAAGGCGCGAGCGTGTAGGGGCGCGAGCAGAGTGCGGGAGCGGGACCGGTATCCAGGGACCAAAAGCGCGCAGGCGCGCGCCTGCGCCTCTTCGGGGTAGCACTACCTTAACACCATCCCCGTCCGTGACGGGTCCCGCACGGGATCGACGCCCGACCGCACCTGATACCGCGCCGGCAAATTCCCCCGCGCCGAAGTTCGGCGTGGAACTTCGGCCGAAATGCCGGTTTGGTCGGCCCGAGAGGCACGGAGAGGCGCCTTCTCACCCCTATTCGTCCGCGCTAAGCCATTGTTTCACGTGAAACATTTTGTGCCGTCAGGCCGCTGCAGCGGGTGGGCGGCGGGGTTTGCGGGGCGCCCGGACCGGCGCGGCCGGAGCAGGTCGCGGCACGGCGACGCGCCCGCGAAACGCCGCCACCATGAGCGCGGCGGGGAGCGCGGCGTTCAGAACCTGGATCGCCACCAGCGGCGCCAACCCTATGAAATCCCGCAGATAGGCCAGCAGCGACCCCATCAGCACCGCATGCACCAGCACGCCGGCGAGAACAACCACGCCGATCGCCTTCATCCCCGCCCCATGGCGCCGCACCGCCACCGCGAGCGCCCACAGGCCCAAAGGCAGGAACAGCACGACCGCGCTGAACAGCCCCGGATTATAGCGGCGCTCCAGAATGGCCGGGACGATATGGGCAAAGGCATTCACCAGCGGCACCGCGAAAAAGCTGAGCGCGATCAAGGGAAAGCGCCGTGCCGCCAGAGCGCTGGCAAAGCCTGCGACCCAGACCGCCGAGACATTCACCGCGGTGATGAAGGCCAGCGGCACCGGGCAGGAGATGGCATCGCCATAGCCCAGCGTCGCGCCCAGCAAGCTGACGCCGTGTTCCTCGAACTGGTGCAGCAGATAGGCCGTCACCGCGAGCCAGGTGAGCCATTGCAGATCATACCAGCGCGCGATCCGCCGGTCGGCCTGAAGAGCGTCCGTGGCGACGAGCAGAATCAGCAAGGCCCCGGCAGCGCCGAGGCCGATCCAGGGCCAAATGGTTGCGAACAGAGGCATGGGCCGGCAGCTTAGAGCGCGCAAAGGGCGTGTCCAGCCGAAGGCGCTGAGATGCACCGCCACATCCCGCCGCGCTGAGGCGCCGAGCCGCCCGGCTGCTCGATCGCGCCTTAACCGAACCGTGAGAGGAAACGGTATCGCGCCGCCACCTGAGCGCGGTTCCCATTGAAACCTCAGGCCGCCTTCGCTATAGGGCACTTCGACTATCCGAGAGGCCGCAGAGGCCAAGCCTCGGCCGTGGCCGCTTTGTCTCGCCCGCAGCGAGCAGGTCGTGCCCCGAGCGGCCGAGCCATAACAGAGGCGAACTCATGTCTTCGACGTTCGATACCGTCGCCAATATCATCGCCGAGACGTGCGACATTCCGCGCGACACCATCACGCCGGAAAGCCATGCCATCGACGATCTGGGTATCGACAGCCTGGACTTCCTCGACATCGCCTTCGCCATCGACAAGGCGTTCGGCATCAAGCTTCCGCTGGAACAGTGGACGCAGGAAGTGAACGACGGCAAGGCTACCACCGAGCAATATTTCGTGCTCAAGAACCTGTGCGCTCGCATCGACGATCTGGTCGCGGCGAAGACCGCCTGAGGTCGGACGGAGCGAATGCGTCCTGAAGTTTTCAAGATGGTGGACCGGGTCGTCGCGATCGATCCGGGCCTTGAGACCATTCATTGCGAAGGCCTTGTGCCGGAAGAAAGCTCCATCTTCGAGGGGCATTTTCCTGGCCATCCCCTCATGCCCGGCGTCCTGCTGATCGAGGCCATGGCCCAGACCACCGGCTGGCTGGTGCTCGCGCGCAACCGATTCGAGAAGATGCCGTTCCTGGCCACCGTCAAGGAAGCCAAGCTGCGCACCTTCGTCGTGCCCGGGCAGAATCTGGACCTCTATTCCAAGATCCTGCACGAGGGCTCCGGCTTCGTGGTGGCGCAAACCCGCTGCACCTGCGAGGGCAAGCCGATCTGCAACGCCGAGCTGGTGTTTCGCGTCCTTCCCTGGCCCGAGGGCCGGATGAAGGACGTGGTGCTCAAAGTGGCCGAGCGGGTGGAATTCCCGGTCGCGGACTATGTCGATGCCTGAGCAGAGCCCGAGCACCAAGCGCGACGTCTGGATCACCGGCATTGGCCTTGTCTCCTCGCTGGGCGAAGGGCCGCAGGCCCATTGGCAGGCGCTCGCCGCCGGCACCGCGCCGGTCACCGATGCCGAGCGCTTCGCGCCTTATGTGGTGCATCCGCTGGTCAAGGTGAATTACGACAGCCAGATCCCCAAGAAGGGCGATCAGCGGCAGATGGAGCCCTGGCAGCGCATCGGCACCTATGCCGCCGGGCTGGCGCTTGACAGCGCCGGCATCGCCAAGAATGCGGACATCCTCGGCGAGACCGACATGATTGTCGCCGCCGGCGGGGGCGAGCGCGACTTCCAGGTGGATGCCGCCATCCTCAATGACATGCTGGTGTCCAACGATACCGGCCGCCTGCTGAACGAGCGCCTGCTGTCGGACCTGCGGCCGACCCTGTCGCTGGCCCAATTGTCCAATTTGCTGGCGGGCAACATCTCCATCGTGCACGGCGTCACCGGCTCCTCGCGCACCTTCATGGGCGAGGAAAGCGCGGGCGTGGATGCAACGCGCATCGCGTTTTCGCGCATCGCCGCCCGCCAGAGCGAGATCGCGCTGGTCGGCGGGGCCTATAATGCCGAGCGCGAGGACATGCTTCTCCTCTACGCGCTGAACGATTTCTGCATGAAGAACGGCTTCCGGCCGATCTTCGGCACCGATGGCGCGCCGGGCATTCCCTCCGGCTCCATGGGCGCGTTTTTGGTGCTGGAATCGCCCGAGCACGCCACCGCGCGCGGCGCCAAGCCGCTGGCGAAGCTCTCCGGCGTCTGGTCGGAACGGGCGCAGCGCAACGTCGACGGCAGCGTCGCCGAAAAGGTGACGGCGCTGCTCGCCAAAGCCGGCACGACACCGGGCACCGCCGTATTCTCCGGCGCCACCGGCGGGCGCGGCGCCACCGAGGCGGAAGCGGAAGCCCTGCGCGCAAGCGCTCTGCCGGTCCGTTCGATCGCCAATCGCATCGGCCATGGCTTCGAGGCGCAGTTCGCCGCCGGCCTTGCCCTCGCGGCGCTGGCGGTGAGTGAGGGCACGCTGTTTCCCGCTTTGCCCGGCGATACGCTGGAGAATGGCAACGGCGCCGTTTCCCGCGTGATCGTCACCGCCGTCGGCCATTGGCGCGGCGAAGGCGCGGGGCTGGTGGAACGGGTGGATTGAGCCTTATATCTCACGCATAAAGCGGGCGGACATCGGGGCTGGCGAGGGGCGCGCTGGAAGGCACCATGACGTCCGTCCATGCGGGTGGAGGTGCGACGTCCCCCTCCCTCGCCGCCCCGCCGCCGTCCGTCATGGACGCGGCCCCAGGACGTGCGGACGTTCACTCCGGTAGTGACGTCCTTGGAAGGAGGCGCCCGTGGCGCAGGCATATACGGACAAGTTCGGCCGCCCCATCGTGGTGGTGACCGGCATCGGCATCGTGACCTCGCTGGGCCAGGGCAAGGCGGACAATTGGCGTCGGCTCACGGCGGGCGAGTCCGGCATCCACACCATCACCCGCTTTCCCCTTGAGGGCATGCGCACCACCATCGCCGGCACCGTGGACTTCCTGTTCGACGGCCGCGTGCCCGCGCCCGACCTCTCCCAGCGCCTCGCCACCCTCGCGGCGGAAGAAGCCATCGCGGAGGCCGGCATCGGCACCAAGGGCAATTTCCCCGGCCCGCTGTTCGCCGCCGTGCCGCCGGTGGAGCTGGAATGGCCGGAAAAGCGCGCGCTGGCGGAAGTCGTGCCCCATAAGCCCCTGGTCTATCACGATCTTCTGGATGCGGCGGAGACGGGCAAATTCTCCGCCTGGCACGAGCGCTTCCTGTTCGGCTCGGTGGCGGACCGGCTCGCCGATCATTTCGGCACCCAGGGCCAGCCGATTTCCCTCTCCACCGCCTGCGCCTCCGGCGGCACGGCGATCCAGCTCGGCGTCGAGGCGATCCGGCGCGGGGAATGCGATGTCGCGCTTTCGCTCGGCACAGACGGTTCGGTCCATCCCGAGGCGCTGATCCGCTTCTCCCTGCTCTCGGCGCTGACCACCGCCAACGACAAGCCGGGCGAGGCGGCGCGCCCGTTCGCCAAGAATCGCGACGGCTTCGTGATGGCGGAAGGCGCCGCCGCTTTGGTGCTGGAAAGCCTGGAGCATGCCACCGCCCGTGGCGCCAAGATTCTCGGGGTGCTGGAAGGCTGCGGGGAGATGTCCGACAATTTCCACCGCACCCGCTCCAGCCCGGACGGCAAGCCCATCATCGGCTGCATGATGAATGCGCTGAAGGATGCCGGCATCACCCCCGGCGACGTGGATTACATCAACGCCCACGGCACCTCGACGCCCGAAAACGACCGCATGGAATATGTCGGCATGAAAGCCGTGTTCGGCGAGGAGGCCCTGGCGGGCATCCCCATCTCGTCCAACAAATCCATGATCGGCCACACGCTTACCGCCGCCGGCGCCATTGAAGCTGCGGTCTCGCTGCTGACCATCGCCAACGGCCGCATTCCGCCGACCATCAATTACAACATCCCCGACCCGGCGATCCCGCTGGACGTGGTGCCCAATGTCGCCCGTGACGCGCGCGTGAACCGCGTCATCTCCAATTCCTTCGGCTTCGGCGGGCAGAATGTGTGCCTGGTGCTGACGGGGGAGCCGGCGTGAGGCACGGCTTCAGCCGCTGGCAGGCGCGGATGGGCGTTGCAGGGCGCGGACATCCATGACCACGCCCGAAAACAAGCGGGTTCTCGTCACCGGCGGCGGGCGCGGCCTCGGCGCGGCGATCGTGCGCGCGCTGGCGGCGGCCGGCTATGACGTGACCTTCACCTATCGCAGCGCCGGCCCCGAGGCCGAGACGCTGCTTGCGGAGATCCGCGCCGCCTATCCGCAGGCCGCGATCGGCGCCAAGCCGGTGGACCTCGCAGACCGCGCCGCCGTCGAGGCCCTGGCGCAGGAGATCGAGGCGGACGCGGCCTATTACGGCTTCTGCCATAATGCGGGGGCGTCCTACGACACGCTCGCGGCCATGGTGGACCAGGACAAGGCCGAGCAGGTGATGCAGGTCAATCACCATGCCTTCGTGCGCCTCGCACGCGCCCTGGTGCGCCCCATGATCCGCGCACGGGTGGGCAGGATCGTCGCCATCGGCTCGGTGGCGGCATTGCAGGCCAACCAGGGCAATGTCGCCTACGCCGCCTCCAAGGCCGCCCTGCTGGCCCATGTGAAGGGCCTGGCCGTGGAGAGCGCCAAGCGCGGCGTCACGGTCAATTATGTCGCCCCCGGCTTCATCGACACGGCCATGCTCGCCAAGTTCGCCGATTATCGCGACCGCATGGCGGCCCAGATCCCCGCCGGGCGTTTCGCACAGGTGGATGAGGTCGCCGCGCTGGTCGGGTTTCTCTTCTCGCCGGGAGCAAGCTATATCACCGGGGCCGTGATCCCGGTGGATGGGGGCCTCTCGGCCCAGCTTGCCGTCCATCGCTGACCTTCAGGACCAAAATGCGCGCCCTTCAGCTCGTCTCCGACCGCAATCTCCAGATCGTCGACATGCCCGAGCCCGACGCCCCCGGCGCGGGAGAGGTGCAGATCCGCGTCAAGGCGCTCGCCCTCAACCATATCGATGTGTGGGGCTGGCGCGGCATGGCATTCGCCAAGCGCAAGATGCCGCTGGTGGTGGGCGCGGAAGCCGCCGGTGAAGTGGTGGCGCTGGGCGCCGACGTGCGCGGGCTGAAGGTGGGACAGACGGTCGCCATGTACGGCGCCATGACCTGCGGCCATTGCAAGCAATGCCTCAAGGGCCGGGACAATCTGTGCGAAAGCGTCGGCGGCGTGCTGGGCTTCCACATCGACGGCTTTGCCCGCGACGTCATCAACATGCCCGAGCGGCTGGTGATTCCCGCCCCCGAGGGCGTCTCCTTCGAGGAGGCGGGCTGCGCCGGCATTACCTTCTCCACCGTCGAGCACATGCTGTTCGATAACGCCAAGCTGGAAGCGGGCGAGACCGTGCTGGTCCATGCCGGCGGCTCGGGCATCGGCTCCGCCGCCATCCGCCTCGCCAAGGATATCGGCGCCACCGTCATTACTACGGTCGGCGACGATGAGAAGATGGAGAAGGCGAAGGCGCTGGGCGCCGACCATGTGATCAATTACCGGGTCGACCGGTTCGAGCACGAGGTCCGCAAGATCACCAAGAAGGTGGGCGTGGACGTGGTGTTCGAGCATGTGGGCGCCGACACCTGGAACGCGTCGCTGCTCTCCATGAAGCCGGGCGCGCGGCTCGTCACCTGCGGCTCCACCTCCGGCGTGAGCGTGCAGATGAACCTGATGCAGCTGTTCCAGCGCCAGTACAAGATCTTCGGCTCGTTCGGCGCCACCATCCGCAATGTGGCGGACGGGCTGGAAAAGATGGGCCGGGGCGTGAAGCCGGTGATCGATACCGTCGTGCCGCTGGAGCGGTTCAACGAGGGGCTGGAGCGCCTGGAGAGCCGCAAGGTGTTCGGCAAGATCATCGTGCGCTTCTAAAGACCCTTGCGAGGAAACCGGCCGTGTCGCCGCTGAAGATCCTGTGGGGCCGTTTCATGCGGCGCATCCGCCGCGCGCTTGCCCCCATCGCCGAGAGCATCATCGTCGGCTTCGTGCGGGTGCTGGTGTGGTGGTCGCGGCTCTTTCCCATCTCCTGGTCCTCGGCGGTGGTGAGCACGCTCGCGCGCCTGCTGGGCCCGTTCTTCCTGGTGAGCCGCGTCGCGCGGCAAAACCTGCGCCGCGCCTTCCCGGAAAAGAGCGACGCCGAGATTCGGCGTATTCTAGATGGGGTGTGGGACAATCTCGGCCGCATGTCCGCGGAATTCGCCCATCTCGATCGGATCTGGGATTATGACCCGGTGCATCCCGGCAACGGGCGCATCGAGATCGTCGGCACCGAGGTGATGGCTCGCCTGCGCGACGACGGCAAGCCGGCGCTGTTCTTCACCTCCCACACCGGCAATTGGGAATTGAACGCCATCACCGGCGGCAAGCTGGGCGTGAAGGGCGGCGTGCTCTATCGCGCGCCCAACATCCAGAAGGCCGCCAAGCTGATCGAGGACATGCGGGCGGAGACCATGCCCGGCCTCATCCGCGCCAACCGCAATGCCGGCCGCCAAATGGCGCGGATGCTGGAAGAGGGCCAGCATATCGGCATGCTGGTGGATCAATATTGGGGCCAGGGCGTGGTGGTGGATTTCTTCGGCCGCCCCTGCCCCACCAATCCCACCTTGGCGCGGCTCGCCCGGCAGTTCGAATGCCCGGTGCACGGCATGCGGGTGATCCGCCTGCCGAAGGGGCGGTTCCGCATCGAGGTCACGGAAGAAATCGCCCTGCCGCGCGATGCGGACGGCCGCATCGACGTGCAGGGTGCCATGCAGGCGGTGACGGCGGTGATCGAGGATTGGGTCCGCGAATATCCCGGCCAATGGCTCTGGCTGCATCGCCGCTGGCGATAATGACCGGGCGAAACGCTTCCGGCAAAATCCCACGCTTGCCCCCCGACCCCTTATCCTATAAAGCCGCGCTTTCCTTTTTTCGGGGATGAACGATATGGGTTCGCGGCCGGTGGCCGTCATCATGGGCAGCCAGTCGGACTGGGAGACCATGCGGCACGCTGCGGAAACGCTCGCAGCACTCGAGATCGGCAACGATGTGCGCATCGTCTCCGCCCATCGCACGCCTGAGCGCATGTTCGCCTTCGCCAAGGGGGCGAAAGCGGAAGGCTTCAAGGTGATCATCGCGGGCGCCGGCGGCGCGGCCCATCTGCCGGGCATGGTGGCGGCCCTGACGACGCTGCCGGTGTTCGGCGTGCCGGTGGAATCGAAAGCCATGTCCGGCCTGGACAGCCTCTATTCCATCGTCCAGATGCCGGCGGGCGTCCCCGTGGGCACGCTCGCCATCGGCAAGGCCGGGGCCACCAACGCCGCCTTGCTCGCCGCCGCCGTGCTGGCGCTCGGCGACGAGGCGCTGGCCGCGCGGCTCGAGGCCTATCGCGCCGAACGCACGGCAGCAGTCACGGAACGGCCGGTCTGATCCATGCTGAAGCCCGGTTCCACCATCGGCATCCTCGGCGGGGGCCAGCTCGGCCGCATGATCGCCCTTTCGGCGGCCCAGCTCGGCCTGAAGACCCATATTCTGTGTCCGGACGCGGACAGCCCCGCCTTCCAGGTGGCCGCTGGCCATATCTGCGCCGCCTATGACGACGAAGCCGCCCTCGCCGAGCTGGCGCGGGTGAGCGATGTCGTGACGTATGAATTCGAGAATGTGCCTCTGGCCACGGCGCAATTTCTGGAACGCCACGTGCCCGTGCGGCCGGGGGCGAAGGCGCTGGCGATCACCCAGGACCGCCTGTTGGAAAAGAGCTTCGTGCGCGACCTCGGGATCGAAACCGCGCCGTTCGCCCCGGTGGACGATTTCGCCGGCCTGGAAGCCGCGGTGGCCAGCATCGGCCTGCCGGCGGTGCTGAAGACCCGCCGCTTCGGCTATGACGGCAAGGGGCAGGTGACGCTCCGCCCCGGCGACGACCTCCACGCCGCGTGGCACGCCATCGGGGCGCAGAGCGCGATTCTGGAAGGCTTCGTGACATTCGAGCGCGAGGTTTCGGTGATCGCGGCGCGATGCATGGACGATGCGTTCGCGGCCTATGACGTGACCGAGAACGTGCACCGCGACCATATCCTGCACACCTCCACCGTGCCGGCCGCCGTGTCTCGGCAGGCCTCGGACCGCGCGCATGCCATCGCCTGCAAGATCGCCGGCGCGCTCTCCTATGTGGGCGTGTTCGCGGTGGAATTGTTCATCACCTCCGCCGCCTCGGGCGAACAGGTGATCGTCAACGAGATCGCCCCGCGCGTACATAATTCCGGGCATTGGACGCAGGACGGCGCCGTCACCAGCCAGTTCGAGCAGCATGTTCGCGCCATTGCTGGCTGGCCGCTCGGCGATGCGTCTCGCCTCGGCGCGGTGCAGATGATCAATCTCATCGGGGCAGATGCGCACGATTGGGCGAAAATCCTGGCCGAGCCCGGCGCCCATCTGCACCTCTACGGCAAGGACGAGGCCCGCGCCGGCCGCAAGATGGGCCATGTGAACCGCCTGCGGCTCGACGGCCGCGTCTCGCCCACCTCGACCTGCTGAGAGCGGCCGCGCCCGAGCGTTGCGTCAAGCCGTCGCAGCGCCGAGGGAGCCGGCGACCAGGGTGCGCGCGATCCAGCGCACCGTGTCCTCGACCTGCGCCGTGTCGAGCCCGCAGATGTCCTTCAGCACCACCAGGGTCTCGATTCCTGCCAGCAGGGACAGGGCATTGACGAGGCGCGCGAAGGCCTCGGGCGGCATGGTGGCGGCGATGCCGCCCAGCGCGTCGGAGATCCACCGCACCCGCCGGCCGCCCCGGCTGGTGCCCTGGCCGGAGGCGGCGAGGGCGAGATAGGTGCGGAACAGTGCCTCGTGGCGCAGCACCATGGCCAGCACGCTCGCCACCACCTCCTCCGCCTGCCGGGCCGGGGGAAGCGCGCGCAGCCCTGCATCCAGCATCACCCCGTCCACCTCCTCGGCGATGGCGTCCAGCAGCGCTTCCTGGGCCAGGGCCTCAGGGGTCGAGAAATAGCGATAGGCCGTGGCTCGCGAGATGGCGGCAGCGTCGGCCGCCTCGCCGACGGTGGGCGTGCGGCCTTCCGCGAGGAAGCGGCGCGCGGCGGCGAGGAGGGCAGCGCGCGTGCGCTGCTTCTGTGCGACCCGTTCACCCGACGATTGACGATCCAACGCAAACCTCTTATGAGACAAATGTCTCGTTATGAGATTTGTGTATCAAAATTCAGGAAAGGGCACAAGCCGTGACACTTCTTTCACCCGCCGCCCTGGCTGAGGCGACGCCGCCTGAAGTCGGATCTTCGATCCATCTGCTGGGCACGATCGTCACGTTCCGAGGCATCGCCGCGCAGACGGAGGGCCATTATTCGCTGGTGGAAGCGGCGACCGCGCCCGGCGCCTTCACGCCGCCCCACGTCCATAGCGCGGATGCGGAAGCCTTCTATGTCCTTGAAGGGGAATATGAGGTGTTCCGCGATGGCGAGATCAGCCGGCATGGGCCGGGCGCTTTCGTCTACATGCCCCGCGGCACCGCCCACGGCTTCCGCAATGCCGGTCCGGAAACGGCGCGCATGCTGGTGATTAACGTGCCCGGCGGCCTGCACGAGCAATTCTTTCTCGCGGCCGGCGAGCCGGCCGCCGGCCCCCTCGCCTTTCCACCGCCCCAAGCGCCGGATATCCCGAAGCTGATCGAGGTGGCGGGGCGCTATGGCATCACCCTATTGCCGCCGGAATAATGCAGTCATTATTCCTGCAATATCCATTCATTTTGGCGCAATCTTCGGGAGAGGGATGAGCTTTCCCTCTTCCGCCTTGTAGAAATATTGGCTCGCCACCAGCCATCCCTTGAGCGGCCGCAACGGCGGAATGCAGGTGAGCAGAAGCAGGGGAAGCGTCGTCACCAGATGCACCCAGTACGGCGCCTCATGCGCCATTTCGAGCCAGATGGCGAACAGGGTCGAGGGCAGGCAGCCGAAGCAGATGACGAAGAAGGCAGGGCCGTCCGCCGGATCAGCGAAGGAATAATCGAGGCCGCACACCTCGCACTTGGGCGCGAGCGTGAGGAACCCGTTGAACAGATGCCCTTGCCCGCAGCGCGGACAGCGGCCGCGCAAGCCGGTTTCCAGGGGGGACAAGGCGGGCCAGGAGGGAGTGGCCATGATGATATCCAGTCACGTGCATTATTTGACTGCATATAATATACATTCAATTTAGTCGGGCAATGAGGGCCAATGTCGCAGTCTGGCGCAAGGGCGAGCGGAATCCACTTTTGCTGAAAACGCTCTAGGCGCGCTTGCGCGAGCGCTCGGCGCTGACGTTGCGCGCGATGTGGGCGGCGAGATAATCCGCGGCCTGCAACAGGCCGGGCTGGCGCTCCCAGAGGATCAGATCCACCGAGGGCAGCGTCGGCAGCCCGTCCGCCGCGCCCAGGCGGACCAGCCCGGTGGACCGCACCGAATCGGCGAGCACGATGATGGCGGCATCCGCCAGCGCCATGGCCTGGAGGCCGGCAATGCTTTCCGAGACGCAGGCGATGCGCCAGGGGCGTCCCTGCTCGTTCAGTCCCGCCAGGGCATAATCGCGATAGAGATTGCCGTCCGGCAACATGGCGAGCGGCAGCGGATCATCCAGATGAGCTGTCCCGTCGGCGGCGCCGAGCCAGACCAGCGGCTCCGCCCGCAGAACCGTGCCACGCCCCACCTTCGGCGCTACGCCGGGCATCCGGGTGGCGATGGCGATATCGATCAGCCCGTCGGTCATGTCCTGCGCCAATTGCCGCGACAGCGCGCAGCGTACCGTCACCTCCACGCCCGGATAGCTGGCGCGGAAGCTCGCCAGGGTCTCGGGCAGGAGGAAGGCGGCATAGAGATCGGGACAGCCGAGCGTGACCCGCCCCTCGATCTCCTCGGCCGCGAGGCGCAGGCACGCTTCCTCATGCATGCGCAGCACGGTGCGCGCATAGGGCAGCAGCATCTCGCCATGGCGCGACAACCGCAGGTGCCGCAAATCCGGCTCGAACAAGGCGCGGCCCGCCGCCTCCTCGAGCCGCTTCACCTGCAGGCTGATGGCGGGCTGGGTGCGGTTCAGCTTTCGCGCGACACGGGTCACGCTCTGCTCCTGAACGAGCATCACGAAGGTGCGCAAGAGGGTGATTTCGAGAGGACGGCTCATTTCTCCTGATAAATATTATTTTGCTTTTCGCAAAGCAATATAAATTTGATTACTTGATTTAACTGAGGTCTAATTTAGGAGGACTTAGCCAATATTGATTACCCCATAGGCAACTGCGCAAAATTTGATCTGAATCAAACGCGGATGTGCAACCGAAAAAGGCAGTCGACAAGCGGCGAGATAATAATTAATAAAATCCATGGATATAGGGGATATTAAATGTCTGGTGCGTTCCTGGAGGTCTCCGGGCTGGTGAAGCATTATGGCGGCGTGGCGGCCCTGGACGGGTGCAGCCTGTCGCTTCGCAAGGGCGAGGTCACCGGCCTGATCGGACCCAACGGCGCGGGCAAGACGACCTTGCTCAATGCGCTCACCGGGCTCGCGAAGCCCGAGGCCGGCACGGTCAGCTTCATGGGCGCCGATGTCACCGGCCTGCCCGCCCATCGCATGGCGGCGCTCGGCGTCGTGCGCAGCTTCCAGATCGTGCGCGAGCTCTCCAGCCTCACCGTGTTTGAAAACCTGCTGCTCGCCCCGCCCCACCAGATCGGCGAGCGGCTTTTGGGCGCCGTGATCTCGCGCCGCAAATGGTGGGCGCAGGAGCATGTGAACGCCGCCAAGGCCCGCACCCTGCTGGAGCGTGTCGGCCTGTGGAAGCTGGCGGATCAATCCTCCGCCGCCCTTTCCGGCGGCCAGAAGAAGCTGCTGGAGGTCGCCCGCGCGCTGCTGCTGGAACCCCGCCTTCTCCTGCTGGACGAGCCCGGCGCCGGCGTGTCCCCGCCGCTGCGCGAGGAGATCATCCGCCTGGTGCGCGAACTGAAGGCGGAGGGCCTCTCGTTCGGCATCGTCGAGCACGACATGCACCTCGTCGGCGAAGTCTGCGACCACGTCCACGTTCTGGCCGAGGGGCGAACCTTGGTCTCCGGCTCCTTCGCCGAGGCCACGTCCGATCCCCGCGTGGTGGAAGCCTATCTGGGGCTCGCGGCATGATCGAAAACCGCGAAACCGACGCCCTGCGGGTGCAGGGGCTGCGCGCCGGCTACGGGCGCGGCGGTGATATCGTGTGCGGCATCGATTTCGCGCAGCGGGCGGAATCCATCATCGCCGTGATCGGCCCCAACGGATCGGGAAAATCCAGCTTCATCAAGACCATCGCCGGCCTGTTGCCGGCCCGCGCAGGATCCATTTCGGTGACCGGAAGCGATGTCACCGCCCTCTCCCCGGCACGCCGCGTCTTCGCCGGCCTCGCCTATGTGCCCCAGGAGGCCAATGTCTTCCGCAGCCTCACCATCCGCGAGAATCTCAAGCTCGCCACGGAATTCCTGCGCGGCCGCCCCGGCATCGGGCGCGAGCAGGAGGAGCGGGTGCTGAGCCTGTTCCCCGAGATCGCCGCCCGGCCCCGCACGCTCGCCGGCAACCTCTCCGGCGGCCAGCGGCAGATGCTGGCCTTCGCCTGCGCCCTGCTCGCCAATCCGGAAGTGCTGCTGCTGGATGAACCCTCCGCCGGACTGTCGCCGAAGATCGTGAGCCAGACCATGGAGGCCATCACCCGCGTGCGCGAATCCGGCGTCACCATCCTATTGGTGGAGCAGAATGTCTCCGCCGCCCTGAAGATCGCCGACGAAGTGGTGGTGCTGGTGGCCGGGCGCCTCAGCCTGCGCGCGCCGGCGAAAGACGTGAAGCCACATGATCTTGCCAGCCTGTTCTTCGGAAAGGCGGCCTGACATGGCACAGCTTTTCCTGAACGGCCTGGTGACGGGCCTGCTGCTCGCCCTGCCCGCCCTGGCGCTGACGCTGGTGTTCGGCATCCTGAAGTTCGCGAATTTCGCGGTGGGCGCCCTGCTCACCTTCGGGGCCTATGCCGGCTTCGTCGCCAATGTGCAATTCGGCTGGCCGCTGCCGCTCGCCGCAGCCTTTGCCGCTTTGTGCGTGGCGCTGGCCTCGATTATCGCGGATGCGCTCGTCTTCGAGCGGCTGCGCGAGCGCGGCTCCATCACTTTGCTGGTCGCCTCCATGGGTGTGTCGCTGGTGGTGGAGAACATCTGCCGCTTCTTCTTCGGCAATGCCGCCCGCAGCTTCGATGTGACGCTCGCCCGGCCGATCCGCTGGCAGGGCGTGCGCATCAACCATGAGCAGATCGTGACCGCGAGCGTGGTGATCGTCGCGCTGATCCTGGTGCACCTGCTGCTGACCGCCTCGCCGCTCGGCCGGGCCATGCGGGCGGTGGCGGACAATCCCTCGCTCGCCGCGGTGCGCGGGGTGGAGCGGCGCACCGTCGCCCGCATTGCCTGGGCGCTGACGGGCGCACTGCTCGGCATCGCCGGAGTGTTGGCCGGGCTCGATCGCGCCATTGATCCGCTGATGGGCTGGAACTATCAGATCCCGATCTTCGCCGCCGCCATCCTGGGTGGCCTCGGCAGCCCGCTCGGCGCGGTCGCCGGCGCGCTGATGATCGGCCTCGCCGAGGAAATGTCGGCGCTGATCCTGCCCACCAATTACCGGCAGGTGGTGAGCTTCTGCGTCATCCTGCTCCTGCTCCTGTTCCGCACCAACGGCCTGTTCGGTGCAAAGGCGGTGCGCAAATGAGCGCCTATCTCGTCACCCTCGTCATCCTGGTCAGCGTCGCGGCGCTGGTCGGGCTCGCCCTGAACCTGCAATGGGGCCTTGCGGGCCTGGTGAATTTCGGCGTCTCCGGCTTCGTGGCGCTCGGCGCCTATGGGGTGGCGATTACCGCGCCGCATATCGGCTGGCTGCCGGCGATGATCTTTTCCGCCCTGCTCTGCGCCGCCATCAGCATGGCTCTGGCCTTGCTCTCGATCCGGCTGGAGGAAAATTACCTCGCCATCGTCACGATCGGCTTCGGCGAGATCGTGCGCATCCTGCTGCTGAACGAAGGCTGGCTCACCGGCGGCGCGCTCGGCATCGCCGATATCCCGCGCCCGTTCGCCGCCATCACGCCGCCGGGCGGAGGGGACGGGGTGATCCTCGCGTTCGCCATCGCGCTCGTCGCATTGGTGTTCGTGCTGCTGGAACTGCTGGTGCGCTCGCCCTTCGGCCGGGTGCTGCGGGCGGTGCGGGACGACGCCACGGTGGCGTCCGCCCTGGGCAAGCCGGTGCTGGCGCTGCGGGTGCGGGCATTTGCCGTGGGCGGCGCGGTGATGGGCCTCGCCGGCGCGCTGCACGCCTTCTACCTCACCTATATCGACCCGAGCCAGTTCACCCCCATCATCACCGCCTATGCCTTCATGGCGGTGATCGCCGGCGGCCGCGGCTCCAATCTCGGGCTGCTGCTTGGCGCCGGCTCGATCATGGCGCTGCTGGAAGCGACGCGCTTTCTCAAGGATCTCGTGCCGTCCATCGACGGCGCGCAATTGTCGGCGCTGCGGCTCGGCATGATCGGCATCGGCATCGTGCTGCTGCTGATCCTGCGCCCGCAGGGCCTCGTGGCGGAACCGCGCCGGCGCGCGACCGAATTCTTTCCCAATGCGAAGGGAGAAGGCTGATGCCTCGCGTAACCCCGCTGCCCCCCACGGCCCTGCCGCCCGAAATCGCGCAGGTGTACGAGCAATTCGCTGGCGGCTATGCCGATTTCGCCGATCAGGCGGCGGTGCTCGCCCACGTGCCGCCGGCGCTCGATCACATCTACCGCATGCTCATGGAGCTGCGCACCCGCGAGGGCGTGCCGTGGCGCTATATCGAGCTGGCGGTGGTGGTGGTCTCCAAGCTGAATGCCTGCCCCTATTGCGTCTCGCATCACGCCCCGCTGCTCGCTGTGGAGGGCATTCCCGCCGATGCAATCGAGGGGCTTCCCGATTCCGAGCATGAGGCCTTCGACGAGGTCGATCGCCTGGTCATCGACTATGCGCGGCTGGTGACGCAACGCGCCTGGGGCATCCGCTCCGGCGTCTTCACCCAATTGCGCGCGCATTTTTCCGAAGCGCAGGTCGTCGAGCTGACGTTCCGCATCGCGCTCTGCGGCTTCTTCAACCGGTTCAACGACGCGTTGCAGATCGACGATGGCGTGGCCGAGGCCGCGCTTCACCTTCACCCAAAAGAAGAACCAGCCACCTCAGGAGAACAGCCATGAGCCAGTCGCCGCGTCTTACCCGCCGCCAGGTCGTTGCCGGCCTCGGCGCCCTTCCTTTCGCCGGCGCGATCCGGCCCGCCTTCGCCCAGGCCGCCGAAGTTCCGCTCGGCATGGTGCTGCCGTTCTCGGGCGCCACCGGCCCCTATGGGCCGGACATGAAGAAAGCGGCCGAACTGGTCCTCGGGCAGGTCAATGAGGCCGGCGGCATCCTCAGCGGGCGCAAGCTCAAGCTGTTCATCGAGGATTCCGAGACCAATCCCACCGTCGGCGTCACCGCCACCAAGAAGCTGCTGGAAGTCAACAAAGTGGAACTGGTGGGCGGGTTCTGGGGCAGCCCGATCGCGCTTGCCGCCAAGCCCATCATCCTGGCCGCCAACAAGGTTCAGATGGTCTCCTGCTCGGCCAATGCGGTGACCGACGGCGACACCAAGGGCCTCGTGTGGCGCTTCCAGGCCAAGAGCACGTCGTGGGGCCCGGCCGGCGCCAAGGTGATGAATTCGATCGGCGCCAAGAAAGTGGTGGTGCTGGCGCAGCAGAATCCGTTCGTAGTGGCGATGATCGAGCCCTTCAAGGCGGAGATGGCCAAGCTCGGCGGCACGGTGCTGGACGTGGTGATGTACAATCCCGACCAGCCCTCCTATCGCGCCGAAGTGGAAAAGGCGTTCGGCGGCGATCCTGACGGCGTGTTCTGCCTCTCCCTGCTGACCGATTTCACCTCGATCGCGAAGGAAGTCTATCGCGGCGGCTTCAAGTCCAAGATCGTGGCGCTGTCCATCGGCGCCGATGCGGAAGGCAAGTTCCTCCAGGCCGTCGGCCCGGAAGTGGCCGAGGGGATTTATCATCTCCAGCCCGCCCCGCCGCTCGATACCCCGTCCTACAAGAAGTTCGTGAAGGAGATGGGCGCCCCAGCCGGCACCGTGTTCCTGTTCGCTGGCAATGCCCACGACCAGATCTGCGTCACCGCGCTCGCCATGGAACATGCGAAATCCTCCGATGCGCTGGTGTGGGCCAAGTCCATCCCCGAGGTCTGCAACCCGCCCGGCGAGGAAGTGGACGATGTGGTCAAGGGGCTGGAGCTGATCCGCGCCGGCAAGAAGATCAAGTTCGTCGGCGCCGGGGCGAGCTGCGATTTCGACGCCCGGGGCGATCAGATCAACCGCTCGTTCCTGGTTCAGGTCGTCAAGGGCGGCAAGAACACCGTCGTCGGCGTGATCTCCTGATCCGCTAGCATTTTTTCAAGCCCGAACACCAGCAGCGCGCGGAGAGCCTCCGCGCGCAATGAGAACGCGCGCCTTCAAGGCCGCTCGGAGACGCATCATGACACACCCCAAGCCCATGCATCTGTGCGGCTTCCTCATCGCCGGCCCGGTGGTGCACAGCCACGCCATCTGGCGCAATCCGGCGCACGAGACCGCCTTCCTCAGCCTCGAGCATTATGCCCATATCGCCCGCACCCTGGAGCGCGGGAAGTTCGACTTCCTGTTCTTCGCCGACCGCCTCGCCGTCGCCGATCGCTATGGCGAGAGCCTGGAAACCGGAATCCGGCTCGGCGACCAGGATGCGACCCGCATGGATCCGCTGCCGGTGCTCGGCGCCATGGCGGCTGTGACGCACCATATCGGCCTCGGCGCCACGCGTTCCACCACCTATGACGCGCCCTATAACATCGCCCGCGAATTCGCGACGCTGGATCACCTCTCCGGCGGGCGGGTGGCCTGGAACGTCGTCACCTCCATGAACGATGGCGAAGCGCTGAACTTCGGCTCGGTGCCGCACCTCGGCCATGACGAGCGCTACGACCGCGCGGACGAATTCATGGAGGTCGCCTTCAAGCTCTGGGACAGCTGGGAAGAAGGCGCGCTGGTGCTCGACCGCGCCAACGGCATTTATGCCGACCCCGACAAGGTCCATTACGTGAACCATCAGGGGAAATGGTTCCAGTCGCGCGGACCGCTGAACATTCCCCGCAGCCCGCAGGGCCGGCCGGTGATCATCCAGGCCGGCTCGTCGGGCCGGGGGAAGGCATTTGCGGCGCGCTGGTCGGAGGTGATTTTTGCCCTCCAACCGAACCGGGAGCGCATGGGCGTGTTCACGCGCGATGTGCGCGCCGCGCTGGAGGCGGCCGGACGCGCGGCGGACGCCAGCAAGGTGCTGATGGCAGTGATGCCCTTCATCGGCCGCACCCGGGCCGAGGCAGAGGAAAAGCGCGACCTGCACGATTCCCTGGTCGATCCGCGCGTCGGCCTCTCCACGCTCGCCGCCCATGCCAACGCGGATTTCTCCAGCCTGCCGCTGGATGCGCGGGTGGACGAGATCGCGGTCTCCGGCAGCCAGGGCAATTTCGCCGCGCTGCGTAGCATCGCCCCCGACGGGTCCATGACCATCGCCGAGGCGGGGCGCGTCTATGGACGCGGCGTCATGTGCCCGCGCATCGTCGGCACGGCGCAGGATGTGGCGGACGAGCTGGCGAGCATCGTCGATGCCGGGCTTGCCGACGGCTTCGTGATTTCGCCCGCCTTCCTACCGGATACGTTCGATGATTTCGTCGACGAAGTCGTCCCGCTCTTGCAGGCCCGCGGCGCCCTGCGGCGCGACTATCCCGGCGGCACCCTGCGCGACATGCTGGGCGCGTAGGGCGCCCGGCGCGCGGCTACACCCAGTCCGGCGGCAGGTCGGGGCGGAAGGAGAGCGGATGCGGGGCATCGCGATAAGTGACGCCCGGCAGGATGCACAGCATCTCGAACAGCAGGTTCGCCCCGATCAGTGCCGTGTTGCCCGTGGTGTCGTACGGCGGCGACACCTCCACCAGGTCGAACCCCACGATGTCGAGCCCGTGCAGGCCCCGGATGAGTTCCAGCGCCTGGGGCAAGGTGAGGCCGGCCGGCTCGATGGTTCCCGTGCCCGGCGCGATCGAGGGGTCGAGGCTGTCGATATCGAACGAGATATAGGTGGGCCGGCCCATGAAGCGGGTGCGGATCTCGCGCGCCAGATCGGCGAGCGAGCGGTGCCAGCAGCGTTCCGCCGGCACCACCCACACGCCAAGACCGCGCTGCCAGTCGAAATCGTCAGCCGCATAGCCCGAGCCGCGCAGCCCCACCTGGACCATGAAGCGCGGATCGACCAGCCCTTCCTCCAGCGCCCGCCCCATGGTGGTGCCGTGGGCGATGCGCTCGCCGAACATGGTGTCGTTCACATCCGCATGGGCATCCACATGCGATGAGATCCACCGAGCGTTCCAGGCTGTAGGGGTTGGTGGCGACGTCGCCGAGATCCGCGATCGCGAGGCTGTCGAACGGCGCGGCGCGCGTGGCCACGTTGTACGGGCGCACGAACACGGATTCGGTGCGGATCTGGCGCGGCCCGAAGCGGGTGCCGGCGCGGTTCGAGGTGCCCACGTCCAGCGGCACGCCGATGAAGCCGGCATCGAGCTGCGCGGGATCGGCGATGTGCGGCAGGCGCATCATGGTGGCGATGCCGCCGAAGCGCGGCATGTCGTTTCCGCTCAGCGGAAGGTGACGGGGGCGGTCGGTCATGGGGAATCCGTAAGCAAGACGAGCCTCAGCCTAGGATGCCGCGTGCAGCGCACCAAGAGCCCATGGGCGCGCCGGACCCGCGCGCGCGATTCCGGCGATGCTTTTTTTGGCGCGAAGCGCCGCGTATCATTTCATCCAGCCGGGAAATATCGCGCCCAGCCCGCCCGCGATCATTTCCATGGCGATGGCGGCGAGGATTATGCCCATCAAGCGCTTGGAGATGGAGAGCGCGGTCGGCGTGAGCCGCGCGCCGAGCCACGGCGTGAGCGCCATCGCGCCGGCGAAGAAGATCAGATAGCCGATCAGGCCGATATAGAAGGCGGCAATATCGCTCGGCCCATGCGCGGACTGGGCGAAGATGATGATCGTCGCCATGGCCCCCGGCCCGAGCGCAATCGGCAGGCCGAGCGGATAGACGCCGGCATTTTCAACCGACTTGAACTGCTCCTGTTCCGCAGCGGCCCCATGATGCGAGGGATGATCGTCGCCGCTGAGCATCGAGAGCGCGATCAACAGCACGATCAACCCGCCGGCCAGGCGGAAGTGCGCGACGTTGATGCCGAACACCGTCAGCAGAGCATGCCCGGCGAGCGCGCAGACCAGCGCGCCGATGCTCACGGTCGCGATCATGGCGATCAAGGTGCTGCGCCGCGTGGCGGGCGTGGCATCGGCCGTCAGCGCCAGGAAAATCGGCGCGATGCTGAGCGGACCCATGATGGCGAACAGGGCCGCGAACAGTTTTGCGGACAATGAGAAGTCGATCATTCCAGCACCCCTTTTCCCATCCCACCTAACGGAAAGGGTGTGCCCCATTTTCTTGCTTTCCGATACCTTTCCCGAAGGCCACCTCCGGCGCCGCGCCGTTTGCGAGGGGCCGTCTCCGAAAAACGTCACGCGCCTCGCACACGGCGCGGCCCGTGGGCTTCGTCAAGCGGAACGACTGCGGCGCAAGGTATTTTGCGATCCGCGCGCATGCCTCTCGCCGTGCATGCCCGCGTCGCGCCAAGGGCTGGTGATCCCATCATCCGCTCTGCCAGCAGATCGGTTCGCCGGCACGAACCTTGCTCTTCCAGATGCGAGACGCCCGATGCCGCGCGCAGTCATCCCGACTGCCCACCAGATGCGCTTGACTCGCCTGCGACATCATGTTCCAAATTAGTTGACCACTTCGCTAGTCGACTAGCACGCTACGCACTCAGGGAAATCGCAGGCATTTAAGCGGGTTACGCCCGCTGTCATGGGACAGCCATTGCCGCAAAACGGCACACAGGCCGGCGTGACGGTGCCAGAGCTGGAGGAAGCGGCGGCGGCCGGTGTCAGGCGCGGGGACCGCGCTCGATCGGGCGAGAACAAGAAGCGAGTAGAAAATGCTCAATATCGACGAGGCGAATGCCGCTTTCGTGACCTATCGCGAGATCAAGAGGCGCATCGTGGATCTGTATTACGGGGTTGGCGAGCGACTGTCCGAGGCGCGCCTGGCGGAAGACCTGGGGGTGGGCCGCTCGCCCATCCGCACCGCTTTGTCACGTCTGAAATCGGAGGGGTGGATCGCCATCTCCCCGCAGAGCGGCACCTATATCAAGGCCCTCACCCCGCGCGAAATCCGCGAGGTGACGGAACTGCGCATGCTGCTGGAGATGCACGCCGCCGGCGCGGCCGCGACCCGCATATCGGCGCCCATGCTCAAGACCCTGCGGGCCGACTTCCGCGCCAAGGCGCCGCGCATCGCCAAGGGCGACGCCGATGCCTTCATCGCCCTCGATAATCGCCTGCACGCCGCGATTTACGACGCTGCCGACAACTCCCTGGTGCGGCAGACTCTGCTGGACCTGCGCGACAAGGTGCAATGGATCCGCCGCGTGTGCGCGGTCTCCCAGGAGCGCGTACAGGACGGCTTCGCGGAACTCGAAGGCATCCTTGCGGCCCTCGAACGGCGCGACGCCGACTGCGCCGCCAAGGCCATGCGCGACCATGTGAAGAGTGCCGCCGCCTTCTGCGAGCGGCTCGAGGAGATCGCCATTCTTCAGCAGCGGACGCCCTGACGGCGCCCGCCTTCGTCACCCTCACCCGCATCCCCGGCCAGGAGCGCGTTTCTTAAGTCGTTTCAAAGTTGGTCCGAGAATTGCGCAAAAAGCGCGACCGGACCTCCAGAGGAGAACATGATCATTATGGCAGCCATGGCGGGTGCGACACCCTTCATTGTCAATACGCATGCGCAAAAGCCGGTTTCTGCGCCCGTCGTCACGCTCAATGACGTGACGAAGGTCTATGAAACGGCATCCGGCGGCACGGTGCATGCGCTGAGCAAGATCAACCTTGCCATCCACGGCGCGGAATTCGTCTCCGTCATCGGGGCGTCCGGCTGCGGCAAGACCACCTTGCTGCGCATCATCGGCGGGCTCGAGGACGGGTTCGGCGGCGAGCTTGTCCTGTCGGGTCGCAAGGGCGGCGGGCCGAGCCGCGATGTCGGCATCGTGTTCCAGGACGCGAACCTGCTGCCCTGGCGCAGCATTCTGCAGAACGTGCTTCTCCCGGCGCAGGTGCTGCGCCTGGACAAGCAGGCTTCGCTCGCCCGCGCCCACGAACTGATCGAACTGGTCGGCCTCAAGGGGTTCGAGGACAAGTATCCATTCGAGCTTTCGGGCGGCATGCGCCAGCGCGTCTCGATCGCCCGCGCCCTGGTTCACAACCCCTCGGTGCTGCTCATGGACGAGCCGTTCGGCGCGCTCGATGCGCTGACGCGGGAAACCATGAACGCAGAAGTGCTGAAGATCTGGGACGCCACCAAGAAGACGGTCTTCATGATCACCCATTCGATCACCGAAGCGGTCTTCATGAGCGATCGGGTGATTGTCATGTCGCCGCGCCCCGGCCGGGTGATCGCGGAAGTGGATATCGCCCTGCCGCGGCCCCGGCACATCTCCATGCTGAGCGAGGAAAAGTTCGGCGCCTATACCGGAAAGCTGCGCCGCCTGCTGGACGTGGGCACCGATTAAACCGCGTCCCACCGCATCGCTTTGTTCCGCGCGTCTTCGCGCCACCTGAACCTGTGAGAAATCGCCATGTCCCTCGACGCTACGGCTGCGGCCGAAATCCTCGCTTCCCGCAAGCGCGAGCGCCTGCGCTGGCTCTCCGTCTCCAGCGTGGATTCCCTGATCTCCCTCGGCGGCTTCGTGATGCTGGCGCTGGTGTGGGAAGTGGCGGTGGATCTCTTCAAGGTCCCTGACTTTATCCTGCCTGCGCCCTCGGCCATCGCGGTTTCACTTTACAACGGCTTTGCCTCCGGCCTGTTCGTCTATAATTTCTTCGTCACCGCCTTCCAGACCATTGCCGGTTTCCTGCTGGCGGCGGTCATCGGAACCGCCATCGGCGCGGTGGTGGCGCAGTTTCGCATCGTCGAGCGCATCGTCTATCCCTGGCTGGTGGCGTTGCAGACCTTGCCGAAGATCGCGATCGCGCCGCTGATCATCATCTGGGCCGGCTACGGCATCGGCTCCAAGGTGATCATCGTCGCGCTGGTGGCGATCTTCCCGGTGCTGGTGAACACCATCATGGGGCTGAAATCCTGCGACCAGGGCAAGCTCGACCTCATGCGCTCGCTCGGCGCCGGGCGCTGGGAAACCTTCCGCACCGTGCGCCTGCCGAACGCGCTGCCCTTCATCTTCGCCGGGCTGAACGTCGCCATCGTGCTCGCGATCCTGGGGTCGATCGTGGGCGAGTTCGTGGGCTCGAAGGCCGGGCTCGGCAATCTTATCCTGGAAGCGAACTTCCAGTTCGACGTGGCGCGCATCTTCGCGGTGCTGGTGGTGCTCGGCGTGTTCGGCGTCGTGCTCAGCCTGATCATGCGCATGGCCCAGAGCCATTTCCTGTTTTGGAACAAGTCGCTCAGCTGAAGGCGACCCAAATAAAACCTAAAACAACCAGAGGCGGAGTTTGATTATGCGAAGCATTCGTTTGTCCTTATATACGCTGGCGGCGGCATTCGCCCTCACCGGTGCTGCCGGCAGCGCCGGCGCGGCGGAGAAGGTGGTCTATGCGGTCACGACCTCCAACATCTCGGTCGGCCATGCGGCCCAATCCTCCATCCCGCTCGCGGCGGATTTCTGGAAACAGGAAGGCCTGGATGTCGAGGTGATCGGCCTGTCCGGCGCCACCGCCGGCGTACAGCAGGTGGCCAGCGGCCAGGTGGATTTCGCCACCGTGGGCGGCGACGCGCTGCTGATTGCAAGGTCCAAGGGCATCAAGGTGAAGGCCGTCTATACTTACGCCCGCAAGTCGATCTATCGCATCGTCGTCCCTGAGGACAGCCCGATCAAGAGCGTCGCCGACCTCAAGGGCAAAACCATCGGCGTGCCCGACATGTCCGCCGGCTCGGTGCCATTCTCCCGCGCTGTGCTCTCCTCCGCCGGCGTGAACCCGCAGAGCGACGTGAAATGGCTCTCGGTCGGCATCGGTGGACAGGCCGCGAACGCCTTCCGCCAGAACGTGATCGACGCCTGGGCCTCCTGGGACACGGTGATCGCGGGGCTGGAGAACAACGGCTTCAAGTTCCGCTATATCGACCCGCCGTGGATCGACGAAGTGGTCGGCAACGTAATCATCGCCCGCGAGGAAACCATCGAGAAGAAGCCCGAGCTGGTGGTGAAAGTCGCACGCGGCATCGCCGAAGCCTCGGTCTATGGTCTCACCAATCCAGATGCGGCGTTGCGCAACCATTGGAAGATGTATCCCGAGACCAAGCCGCAGACGGTGAATGACGACACCTTCAAGCAGGCCCGCCGGATCTTCGATTCCCGCTTCAATCTCACCAAGCTGGAGCCGGGCGTGAAGTGGGGCGAGAACGTGCCCGCCCAATGGAAGCGCATGGCCGACATTTCCATCGAGGAGGGGCTGATCCCCAAGGATTTCGACGTCACCGCCGCCTACACCAACCAGTTCATCTCAAAGATCAACGATTTCGACGCAAAGAAAATCGAGGCGATGGCCAAGGCCTCCGCATGGTGAGGACGCGCTGAGCTAAGGCGCCAGTTATCCTAGGGCGCCAGTATCCTAGGGCGCCACGTGATCTGCCCGTTTCACCCATCCTGGAACAAGAAAAGCCGTGCCGCGCTTCGGCGTTGCACAAGGAGAACAAGAAATGACCGAACGACGCAAAGATCAGATGAGGCTGGGTGGCTTCTTCCATCCCACGGGCAATCACGTGGCCGCCTGGCTCGATCCCGGCGCCCAGATCGACGCCGGCACCAATTTCGAACATTATGTGCGGCTCGCGCAAACCGCGGAGAAGGCCAAGTTCGACCTGATCTTCCTCGCGGATGCCATCGCCACCCGCGACGGCAACCTTCAGGCCCTGTCCCGCTGGCCGCAGAGCCCTACAGCCTCGCCCGCAAATACGCCTCGCTGGACCATATCAGCCACGGCCGCGCGGGCTGGAACGTGGTGACCTCCTCCAATCCGTCGGAGGCCTATAATTTCGGCCGCGATGCCCATTACGGCCATAATGAGCGCTATGAGCGGGCGGAGGAATTCGTCAAGGTCGTGAAGGGCTTGTGGGACAGCTGGGAAGATGACGCGTTCCTGCGCGACCGCGCCAGCGCCCGCTATTTCGACCCCGACAAGCTCCATTACCTCAACCACAAGGACAAGCACTTCACGGTGCGCGGGCCGCTGAATGTCGCCCGGCCCCCGCAGGGCTATCCGGTGATCTTCCAGGCCAGCGCCTCCGACACCGGCAAGGAGCTGGCGGCGCAGATCGCGGAAGTCATCTTCACCCCGCTCCACGATCTGGAGCAGGCGCAGAAATTCTATCGCGAGCTGAAGGATCACGCGGCCAAATACGGCCGCGGCGCGGACGAGATTGTCGTCATGCCCGGCCTCAACGTGGTAGTCGCCGCGACCGAGAAGGAGGCGGACGAGAAGATCCGCTATCTCCAGAGCCTGATCCACCCCGATGTCGGCAAGGAACTGCTCTCCGCCGCGCTGGGCGGCATCGATCTCAGCGCGTGCGACGTGGACGAACCCCTGCCCGCCCATCTCGTCGCCGAGGAGCTTGGCCGCTCCAATTCGCGCGTCTCCTACATGCTCAAGGGCAATCCCACATTGCGCCAGATGTACGAGCAGTTCGGCACCGGGCGCGGCCAGCGCACGGTGAAGGGCACGCCTTCGAGCATCGTCGACCAGATGGAGAATTGGTTCGTGAACCGGGGCGTCGACGGCTTCCTCATCCAGCCGCCGATCCTGCCCTCGGGGCTCGACGAATTCTGCGCGCGCATCATCCCGGAATTGCAGAACCGGGGCCTGTTCCGCACCGAATATACCGGCAGCACGCTGCGGGAAAATCTCGGCCTGCGCCGTCCGGCAAGCATGTACGCGAAGGCGGGCTGAGGCGCATCGACGCCGGCGCCGCCGTTCGCCCGGCGGCGCCCCAAGGGAGGAAGAAGACATGAGCGTGCATGCGGCCTTTGAATGCGATCCCGCCCGCGAGCCCCAGGAATTCCGCCGTTGCCTCGGCCAGTTCGCCACCGGCGTCACGGTGGTGACGGCCAATGTGGGCGGCGAGCTGGTGGGGCTGACGGTGAATTCCTTTGCCTCGGTCTCGCTGGATCCGCCGCTGATCCTGTGGTCGATCGATCAGGCGTCCAAGAGCTACCCCAAGTTCAGCATCGCGGAACACTTCACCATCAACGTGCTGGCCCATGACCAGATCGCCCTCTCGCGCCATTTCGGCCGCTCGGGGCCGGACAAGTTCGTGGACATCGGCTGGAGCGCCGGAGAAACCGGGGCGCCGATCCTCGACAATGTCGCCGCCTTCTTCGAATGCAGCCGGGAATCCGAGCATCGCGGCGGGGATCACCTCATCCTCATCGGCCGGGTGCGGCGCGCGGTGCATTTCGAGCGCAGCACGCTGCTGTTCGCGCAGGGGCGCTATCGCATCGCCACCGACCATCCCGCCGAGGCGAGCGCGGTGCGCGTCGCCTCCTGATCCATGCCGGCCGCGCAAAAGTGCGGCCCTCGGGCCGACCCCTCAGATCGGCAGGCCGTGCGACGGCGCACCGAGGCGGGCGTCATGGGCTTCGCCCGCCAGCAGCGCCGCTTCGTGCGAGGGAAGCTCGCCCGCCGACTTCGGCAGGCTGATGGAGGCGCGCAGGCCGCCGGGCTGGTTGAACAGGATGATATCACCGCCGTGCCGCCGGACGATGGTGCGCGCGATGGACAGGCCGAGGCCGAGGCCGCCGGTCTCGCGGTTGCGCGAATGCTCCATGCGGAAGAAGGGCGCGAACACTTGCTCGCGGGCCCCATCGGGAATGCCCGGTCCGTCGTCCTCGACCACGATTTCGATGTTCTCGGAACCTTGCGTCACGCTCACCCGCGCGCGCTCGCCATAGCGAACCGCATTCTCCACCAGGTTGCGGCAGGCGCGGCGCAGCGCTTCGGGCCGGCAGCGATAGCTGATCTTCCCCCCTTCGGTGAAGGTGACGGCGTAGCCGAGTTCGGCGAGATCGTCGCACATGCTCTCCACCAGCGCCGGCAGATCGACCGTGCGGGTGGTTTCCGCCGTGGCTTCCTCGCGCACGAAGGTCAAGGTCGCCTCGGTCATGGATTGGATTTCGGCGATGGTGCTGAGCATCTTTTCGCGCAATTCGTCGTCCGAGACGAATTCCGCCCGCAGCCGCAGCGAGGTCAGCGGCGTGCGCAGATCATGGCCGATGGCGGCGAGCATGCGGGTACGATCATCGATGAAGCGCACCAGCCGGCTTTGCATGCGGTTGAAGGCTTCGGCGGTGCGGCGGATATCGTCCGGCCCGGTTTCCGGCAGCGGCGCGATCTTTTCGCCCCGGCCCAGCGCCTCGGCCGCCGCCACGAGGCGGCGCATGGGCTGTGCGATGCCGCGCGCCGTTATCACCGCGATGACCGACAGCACCAGAACCGACAGGGCGAGCGAGACCGTGGATTGCGAGGTCCAGAAATTCTCCTGCGCGCGCTTGGCGAAGGCCGAGTTCAGCCACGATCCGTCGGCGAGTTGCACCGTGATGCCCATCGCGCCGTCATCGTCCAGATAAACGAACTTTGCCGGCCGCGAGAGCGGCCACGCATGAGGCGGAAGATCAATCCAGGATGAATTGAGGACATCGACGCGCGGCGCCGCGCCGACGCCCGCTTCCGCCGGCACGGCCGTGTTCGCCTCATTGCCCGGCGGGGCGAGCGGCGGCAGCGGTTGGCCGAGATAGGACCACGCCTGCTGGCGCCACGCCGTGGAATTCTTCGGCCGATCGGGCGAGATCCAATAGCGCGTGGTGCTGGTGCTGCTGGCGGCGAGGATGTCCTTGTGGAGCGCGGCCGGCGTCGCCTCCAGCACGCGCGCGAGCGAGGCGCAGCGGCTGAGCGTCTCGGCCTTGGCGGCCTTGCGCATCACCTGCCCGTGCTCGTCCCAGGAAATGAAAAATACCACGGCCTGCGACAGCATCAGCGACAGAAAAGTGAAGCAGATGAAGCGCGCGGCGAGGCTACGCGTCCACAGGCGCATCATCACGAAGCAACCTCCGCCACGAGGCTGTAGCCGCCGCCCCAATGGGTCTTGATCAATGCCGGGCTCTTGGGATCGGCCTCGATCTTCTTGCGCAGGCGGCTGACCTGATTGTCGATGGAGCGGTCGAACGGGTCGGCCGCCCGGCCCACCGTGAGATCGAGCAATTGATCGCGGCTGAGCACAAGGCCGGGATGGTCGAGGAACGCGCACAGCAGGCGGAATTCGGCGGTGCTGAGCGCGACCGCGATGCCGTCCGGCCCCAGAAGCTCGCGCCGCCCGGCATCCAGCGTCCAGCGGTCGAAGCGCACCACCTTGGCGGCCAGCTGGCCCTTCTGCGGCGGCAGGCTGTGAACCCGACGCAGCACCGCCTTGATGCGGGCCAGCAGCTCACGCGGGTTGAAGGGCTTGGTGAGATAATCGTCGGCGCCCACCTCGAGGCCGACGATGCGGTCGGTCTCCTCGGCCATGGCGGTGAGCAGGATGACCGGCAGGTCCGTGGTGCTGCGCAAATGCCGGCATAGGGAAAGCCCATCCTCCCCCGGCATCATCACGTCCAGCACCACGAGATCGGGCGCATTGCGCTCCAGCAGGCGGCGCAAGGCCAGCGCATTCTCCGCGAGGCTGATGCGGTAGCCGTGCTGCGTCAGGTATTTGCCGACCAGGTCCCGGATGTCGCGATGGTCGTCCACGACGGCGATGTGATGTGCCGAGTTCATTTCGATGCTCCTCCCGGAACATACGCACGCCCGCCACCGCGCCCACCGGGATTATGTATCAGAATGTATCGCGCTGCGCCCGTGCGACACACTGCGATCAAAAACTTGCCCCGCCTGCCATCGGCCGCGGCCGCAGGCCGGTGGAATGCCGGTTCGGACGCGCGTGCGGCCGCTGCCCGGCCGTTCTCCTTTCGGCGGAGATTTAGCGGCGTTCTCATCACGGATCGGCGAGCTCGTATCAGAATGCCCGCATGCCGGTACACACGACATTTCGCGACAATTTCCATGGTGCAGCGCGATAATTCTGCGACAACTCCGATCTAGCTTACGCATGCTTCGGCAACAACACGAATACGCAGATCACATCTGCGTTAAACAGACGGATATACGAAAATGCGTTACGCTATTCTTGCGCTGGTTTCCGCTTCTCTGTTCGCAACCGCCGCTTCCGCGCGCGAAACCCATCTGGAGCAGCGGCAGGCGCCGCACACCCAGGAGCTGACCACCACCACCACCACGCCCGACCAGCGCGACCACACGCCCGTCATCTCCGAGCAGGACCGCCTGTTCCTGAAGCTCGGCGACCGCGGCATCGGCAACGGCTGATCGCGCCCCGCTGAAATCGGGCCAGAGGGCGGTCGGCAATGCCGGCCGCCCTTGCGCGGTCATCCTTTTACGCATCTAGCCGGCGGCGCGCGCATCTGAATGCGTCAGGGCCGCACGGCGGGTGTCTCCAGGGGCAGGCCGGCGGCGCGCGACATGAGATAGAGTTCCAGGTCGATATATTCCGGGGCGCCGAGCTCATAGGGTTCGGCCCGCACCCCCACCATGCAATTGCGCATCCGCCGTTGCAGCGAGCCCAGCGCCTGCCATTCCAGGCGATAGAGGGGATACCCATTGGGTTGCCCCTGGGTGATGGGACTGCCGCCGAGCCGCCCGCGCCAATTGTCGTCATGGCAAGAGGCGCAGGCGAGATCGAGCTGGCCCATGCGGCGTTCGAACAGGCGCCGGCCATTCTCCCGGAACGGCACAAGCCGCGCATCGGCCTCCGGCGTCACCGGCAGGCCGCGCGAGGGGTGCGCCACATAGGCGGTGAGCGCGAGCAGATCCTGTCCGTCGAGGGCCAGGGCGGTCGCGTTCTGCTGCCCGGTGCGGCATAGATTGATGCGTCCGGCGAGATCCACCGGGCGGTTCGCCCGCGCATCGAAGGCGGGATAGCGCGTCGCGACCCCGCGCATGCTGGTCTGCGCCGCGCCATGGCAATCCGCGCAGGATTTTGCCGCCGCGCCGGCCGGCGCCTGCCACAGCCGCTCCCCATCCAGAACCCAGAGCATGCCGGGATTGGCCGCGTCCTCGGCCTGCATGGCCCGGCTTTCCGCCGACATGAAATCGGCGCCGGACCTGCGATCCTGCGGGGCGATCTCCGCCGCGCCCGCCATGCCGCACGCCACCGCCGCGAGCAGGCCCCCCGCCACGCTGAACCTTAAGCGCCGCATCACGTCACGACGATCTCGGCGCTGGCCGTATGCGTGAGGCCGGCATCGTCGGTCCAGGCGAAGGTCAGCGTGCCGCTCGTGGTCGCGCGGGTGGAAAAGGCGAGATAGGGATTGGCCGAAACGGCGGGATGAAAATCGGCCGCGAACACCTCCGCGCCGTCATAGGTGCAGACGAACCTTCGGATGATGTTGCGCGGGATCATCGCGCCGTTCGGGCCCTGGCGATAGCCGGTTTCCATGGGATGGGCGATCATGGCCCGGATCTCGACGATGTCCCCCGCCCGCGCGGTTTTCGGCACATTCACCAAAGCGCGCGTCATGACAAATCCTCGATGCAGGCGGCGAGCGTGACGATGACGCCGGCGCGGCTCACCCAGAAGGTGCCGTCGCTCATCTGCGCCACCGCGACCACGGTCTGGGAGGTGGCGAGGCGGATGCGCGTCGCCACCCGCGCGCGCCCGGCGCGGGGGCCGAGCTGGAACTGGATGATCTCGGCCTCGGGATTTTTCTCGTTGAACAGCGCGATGCGGCGCACATGGTCGGCTTCGCTCATGGGGCTGTCGACATCGATCACGACCCCCACCGCATTGCCGTTTTCCACCAGCGGCGGCAGGTCGAGCCGCACCCGCCCGTCGTGAAGCGGCGCGCCGCCGGTGAAGGTCAGGATCGCCTCGTCCAGCGTCGGCCGCGCCAGCGCCTCCAGGGGCAGCATGCACACCGTCAGCGCGCCCGCCCCCGCCGCGAGGAAGGCGCGCCGGGGAAGGCCGGACGCGGTCGGCACGTCACATGAGGCGGGTGCGTCCACCATGGCTCACTCCTTCAAGGTCGAAAGATAGGCGACGAGATCCTCGATCTCGCCCGCCGTCAGCAGCGGCTTTTCCCGCCACGCGGCGGCGACGCGCGGGGCATCGGCGATGCGATAATAGGCCGGCATGAGGCTTTCGGGTTGCAGCGCTTTCATGTCGACGATCCGCAGGCGGATTTGCCCCGGCGACAGGCGATCGCCGATCCCCGTCAGATCGGGGGCGAGCGTGCCTTGCAGTTGCACCGGCCCGAACGGCCCGGAATGGCACAGCACGCACAGGCTTTTGTGGCGATCCCCCATGAGCGCTGCCCCACGGGCCGCATCGCCCGCCTGCCCGGCGAGCGGACGCTCGATGGCATCGCCCGCGACCGCATAGGCCAATGGCGCTTCCTGCGCGTAAAGCGGCGGCGCGGCGAAAATGGCGAGCCCGGCGGCCAGGACGGACGCGAGGCTGGAGGAGGTGTCCGCGGGGCTCGCCGTCACGCGAAAACTTCCTGCGTGATGGTGTCAAACCAGGCGCCCGCATAGCTCGCCTCCAGAGCACGCACCTCATGCGGCGCGCCGAGCGGGCTGACGCCGCCGGCGCCTGCCACCTCGGTCAGCAGGCCGGCGCTCGGATGATAGACGCCGGCAATGGAGATGCCATAGTCCGGCGCAACGAGGCTGTAGCAGGTGTTGATCAGCTTCGGCGCCTGCGGCGCGCGTTCGTGCAGGAGGGTCGCGACGGCGGCGGCGCAGACCTTGCCCTGGGCATTGGCGGTGAAGGCGGATTTCGGCATCGCCCCGCCGATCGCCGCATCGCCGATCACATGGATGCCGGCCTGGAGGCGGGATTCGAACGTCACCGGATCCACCGGACACCAGCCGGTGCGGTCCGCCACCCCTGCCGCCTGGGCGATGGCGCCGGCGCGCTGGGGCGGGATGACATTGATCACATGGCCCGTGTGATCGCCGAATTCGGTGACCAGCCTCTTGCCCGCGACATCCACCTCGGTGACGCGCCCGCCCTGCGAGAGGCCCACCCATTCGATGAGGCCGGGATAGAGATCCGCCCACGCCGCCTGGAACAGCCGCTGCTTGGAAAACGCATCCTTGGCATCGAGGATCACGAGCTTGGAACGCGGCTTGTGGGTCTTGAGGTAATAAGCGATCAGGCTTGCCCGCTCGTATGGCCCCGGCGGGCAGCGGAACGGATTGGCGGGCGCGCTGATGAGCACGACGCCGCCATCCTCCATCGCTTCGAGCTGGCTTCGCAGCAGCAGCGTCTGCGGGCCGGCCTTCCAGGCATGGGGCAGGAGCTTGGCCGCCGCGGCGTCATAACCGGGCACTGCGGTGAAATCCATGTCGATGCCCGGCGCCAGGACCAGGCGCCGGTAATCGAGCAGCGCGCCGTCCTCCAGGGTGACCCGGCGCGCCTGCGGATCGACCGCCACGGCGCGTCGGCGCACGCGCGTGATGCCGTCGCGGTCGAGCGCTGAATAATCGAAGCGTTGCGCCGCCATATCCCGCAGGCCGGCGATGACGCCATTGCTGAACGGGCACGCGAGGTAATCCGCGTTGGGCTCGACCAGCGTCACGCCCAATGTCGGATCGGCGCGCTTCAGTTCCCGCGCGCAGGTCGCGCCGGCAAAGCCGCCGCCCACCACGATCACCGGTGCGCGCGCCTGCGCCAGCACGGCCGGCGCGCCGAGCGCCAGCGCCGCGCCACCGGCAAGGCCGGCGAGCACGCGCCTACGGCTGGGCGTTGGCCCGGCTGCCGGCGGCGATCCAGTCGGCGATGGCGCGTGTTTCCTCATCGGTGAAGCCCTTGGCGATGCGATCCATGACGGTGGCGGGACGCGCGCCGGTGCGGAACGCTTGCATGTCCGCGACGATCTCGCCCGCCGGGCGCCCGGCGAGCGCTGGAACCGCGCCTCCCGCCACACCGTGACAGCCTGAGCAGGACGAAGCGCCGGGCGGCGGTGCGGCGTGGGCGGCAGGCGCCCACAACAGGGCGCCGAGCGCGGCGACCGGAATCGCCGCGCCCAGGCGACGGGGCCGGGCGGTCCTGCCCGGCGCGGCCGCCCCGCTCATGCGAGCGGATGGTTCTTCAGCGGCAGGGTGCGGATGCGCTTTCCGGTCGCCGCGAACAAGGCGTTCAACACCGCCGGCGCGGCCACCGCGATGGTCGGCTCCCCCACCCCGCCCCAGAAGCCGCCGGAGGGCATGACGATGGTTTCCACCGCCGGCATTTCCGCGAGGCGTAGCACCTCATAGGTGTCGAAATTCTCCTGCTCCATGCGGCCGCCCTTCACAGTGCACTCGCCATAAAGGCACGCCGACAGTCCATAGACGAAGGAGCCCTCCACCTGGCGCTCGATCTGCGCCGGGTTCACGGCATGCCCGGCATCGGTGGCGGCGACGATCCGATGGATCTTCAACTGCCCCTTGTCCACCGACACCTCGGCGGCGGCGGCGACATAGCTGCCGAAGCCCATGGTGTGGGCGATGCCGCGATGAACCCCGGCCGGCGCCGGCTTGTCCCAGTCGATGCGCGCGGCCACCGCCTCCAGCACCCCGCGATGCTTGGGATGGTTTGCCATGAGCTTGCGCCGGAACGCGAGCGGATCAACACCCGCCGCGTGCGCCAGCTCGTCCATGAAGCATTCCATGTAGAGCGTGTTCTGGTTGAGGTTCACCCCGCGCCAGAAGCCCGGCGGGATCGGCGGATTGCGCATGGCGTGGTCCACCAGCACATTGGGGATGGTATAGCCCATATGGCCTTCCGGGCTGTTCGCCGTCAGGCCCTGAAACACCACCGGGTCCATGCCGCCCTGCATGCCTTCCGGCCGCACCGCCGCGAGGATCGACTGGCCGGAAATGCGCATGTGGAAGACGGTCAGATTGCCCTGCGCATCGAACCCGCCGGTCAGCTTGGCCTGGGTGATCGGATGGTAGGCGCCATGGAGCATGTCCTCCTCGCGCGACCACAGCAGCTTCACCGGCGTGCCGGGCATCTGCTTGGCGATCAGCACCGCCTGGCGAACATAATCCTGGAAATTGCCGCGCCGGCCGAATCCGCCGCCCAGCAGCAGCTTGTGCACGTCGCACTTCTGCACCGGCAGTCCGGCCGCCTCCGCCGCGACGGCAAGGCTGGCTTCGCCGTTCTGGGTCGGTACCCACACCTCGCATTTATCCGCCGTATAGAGCGCCGTCGCGTTCATCGGCTCCATGGTTGCGTGGTTGAGATAGGGGAAGGAATAGGTCGCGGTGACGGTCTTGGCGGCACCGGCCAGCGCGGCCTTCGCGTCTCCCTGCTTGTTGCCCACGAAGGCGTCCGGCGCATCGAGGCCGGCGGCCAGGGTGCCGGCGATGTCGGCGCTGGAGAGGTTTTTGTTCGGGCCCTCGTCCCAGGTGATGGGCAAAGCGTCGAGCGCGGTCTTGGCCTGCCACCAGGTGTCGGCGACCACCGCCACCGCATTGTCGTCCACCTGCACCACCTTGCGCACGCCGGGCTTGCCGGCGACCGCAGCCGCATCGAAACTTGCCACCTTCCCGCCGAACACCGGACAGGCCTTGATGGTCGCGACCAGCATGCCCGGCAGGCGCAGGTCCGCCCCGTAGATCTGCTTTCCGGTCAACTTGTCCGCCGTATCGAGCCGCGGCAAGGGCTTGCCGGCGATGGTCCAGTCCTTGGGATCCTTGAGCTTGATATTGATCGGCGGCGTCTGGGCTGCGGCGGCATCGGCCACCTTGCCAAAAGTGGTGGTGCGGCCGCTCGCCGTGTGGGTGATCACCCCCTTCGCGGCCTTGCAGTCGCCGGCCGGAACCTTCCATTGCGCGGCGGCGGCGGCGATCAGCATTTCGCGGGCGGCGGCACCACCCTGGCGCACATAGCTTTCCGAATCCCGGATGCCCCGGCTGCCGCCGGTGGAATAGCTGCCCCACACCCGGTTGCGGGCGAGATTTTCACCCGGCGTCGGATATTCCGTCGTCACCTTGGACCAGTCGCACTCCAGCTCCTCGGCCACCAATTGGGCAAGGCCGGTCAGCGTGCCCTGCCCCATCTCCGAGCGGGCGATGCGGATGATGACGGTTTCGTCGGGCTTAACCACCACCCACGCATTCACCTCCGGCGGAAGAGCCGAAGCCCCCTGCGCCATCGCCGCGTCGGCGAACGGCACATGGAAGCCCAAGGTGAAGCCGCCGATGGCGGCGGCGGAGCCGGCGATGAAGGCGCGGCGCGATACGTTCGGCTGATAGGTCATGTCACCCTCCCTCACCCGGCCTGCTTGGTGGCGCCGCCCTCGGCGGCCATGTGGATCGCCGCGCGCACCTTGGGATAGGTGCCGCAGCGGCAGATGTTAGTGATCTCGGCGGAGATATCGTCGTCGCTCGGCTTGGGATTTTGTTGCAGCAGCGCCGCCGAGGCCATGATCATGCCGGACTGACAATAGCCGCATTGCGGAACGTCGAGCGCCAGCCAGGCCCTCTGCACCGGATGGCTGCCATCGGGCGAGAGCCCCTCGATGGTGACGATCTTCTGGTCATCCCCGACCGCGCTGACCGGCAGCGCGCAGGAGCGCGTGGCGACGCCGTCGATATGCACGGTGCAGGCGCCGCATTGGGCGATGCCGCAGCCGAACTTGGTGCCGGTGAGGCCCACCTGTTCTCGGATCACCCAGAGCAGCGGAGTATCGGGATCGACTTCGACGTCCCGAATCTGGCCATTGATGGTCAATCGAGCCATGTTGATCTCCTGAAGGACGAGGCTTTTAGGTCGAGGCTTTCGGCGCGCCCGCGCGTCACGGCGCAGGAGCCTGCCCTGCAGGTGCCGGGGGACGCGCCGGTTGAATCCAGTTGAAGCCTAGGCGGGAGCTGTCGCAGAACCTTGCCCGGCGGGGCGGGGTTTGTCGCAAGCTGTCGCAGAACCGACCGCGCATAAGAATTGATACAATTTCAGATCGGCATGGCGCCCGGCGCCATCGCCCGCGCTGATCGCAGAATTTTGCCAGGAACGCGCGAAACTGTCGCAGATTGTGACACGCGGGCGCGGTGTTGCGGCTCGATACCCTCCGCCCGCGTGCCGTTCACCGCCGAATCCGCGTGAACCGCCGCGTGCCATGTGGAACACCATCCGAAATGCGTCGGAAGGCGCGAATCTGCCGGGGTGTGACGTGCCGTATATTTTCGTCCTGCGAGCCGTTTTCCTGATCTTTTCCGCCCTCTGCGCCCTGGCGCTGGCCGATGCCGGCGTGGCACAGGCACAGGCGCCGGCCGGGCTCTCCCCGCCGGCGGGCGCGCGCCTCCAGGGCGTGGTGCTTTTGAGCCGCCATGGCCTGCGCGGCCCCACAAAGGCCACCCGCTGCGCGCCAGCGACGTCGGGCGCCTGCTTCGACGCGCTCGCGAGCCGACCCTGGCCGGCGGATGTCGCAGCCGGACACCTGCTGCAGGAAGGCTATGGCCGCGTCGCCCGGCTCGGCCGATTTTATCGCACCCATTATGCCGCGCTCGGCCTCTTGCCCGGCGGCGCCTGCCCCCCGCCCGACGCCGCCGCCTTCACCGCCGATCGCTCCGAGCGCACCATCGTCACGGCGGGCGCGCTGATGGACGCCATGTTCCCCGGCTGCGCGATCCCCCGCTGGTCGGTCAGCGCCGATGTCTATAAGGGGCCGTCCTGCGGCTTCGATCCCGCGCTGGCGGCACGGGCCGCGCAGGCGATGGCGGGCGGCTCCTGGGCGATGGCGGCGGCGGGAGAGCTGCGCGCGCCCCTTGCCGCCATGGATGCGGCGCTCGGCCCGTTTTCCGCTGCCGGCTGCGCGGCCCACGGCGCCGCCGCCCCGTGCGCGCTCGCAAGCGTGCCGGTTTCCGCAGATGCGCCGGGGCCGATCGCCCTCGCCACCGCGCCGTCCGAGCAATTCCTGATGCAATATGCCGCCGGCCACCCGCCCGATCAGGTGGCGTGGGGCCGGCTGGAGGCGGCGAGCGGCCGTCCGCTGCCGGAGGCGCTCACGTTCGTCAGCACCATCCATGCCTTCTACGACCGCGCCGCGCACATGCCGAAATACCAGGCCGTGAAGAAGGGATCGCCGGTGCTTGCCCGGGTTCTGGAGGCGCTGGAGGCGACGGCGGGCGAAGGTCCTGCGCTCCAGGTCTTCGCCAGCCACGACGATCTGATCTTGAATGTCGCGGGCATGCTCGATCTGCGCTGGCAGCTTGAAAGCTATCAGCCCGAGCAGGTGCCGCCGGGCGGCGCCATCGCCTTCGAGCTGTGGCGCAGCGCAGAGGGCGAAAGCATGGTGCGCCTGGTCTATTTCGCCCAGACCATCACGCAGATGCACGTGGACGCGGTGCTCTCCGACGCCGCCCCGCCAGCCATGGCGCTGCTGCCACTTCCCGCCTGTGAAACCGGCGCGGATGGCCTGTGCCCCTTTGCGCGCTTCCGGCAGATCGCGCGCGAGGCCATCGACCCGGCGTGCGTGGGAAAGCCGGAGCGGTCCTCGCCCTGACCGGCCGCGCCCGCCTCACACCCGCACCTCACATGGAGGCCAGCGCGCCGTTCGCGATGTCGCACACCAGCATATGGCCGGGCGCGTGGGTGATGCAGAATTCCGGCCGCACACTGGCGATCACCGCCTGCGGAGTGACGCCGCAGGCCCAGAACACCGGCACTTCGTCGGGCCGGATCTCGACCGGGTCGCCATAATCCGGTGCGCCGATGTCCGTGATGCCGATGGCCGCCGGATCGCCGATATGAACCGGCGCGCCGTGCACGGACGGAAAGCGCGCGGTCACCTGCACCGCGCGCACGGCATCGGCCGGCGAGAGCGGCCGCATGGAGACCACGAGCGGCCCGCTGAACCGGCCCGCCGGCTGCGTCTCGATGGAGGTGCGGTACATGGGCACGTTGCTGCCCTGCTCGATATGGCGCACCGGCAACCCCGCCGCGAGCATGGCTTCTTCAAACGAAAACGAACAGCCGATCAGGAAGGCGACCAGATCGTCCCGCCACAGATCGGTGATGTCCGTGGGTTCGCTCACCAGCTCGCCCGCGCGCCACACCCGATAGCGCGGAATGTCGGTGCGGATGTCGAGGTCGCGGCCGAGCACCGGGAGAAACGGATCTCCCACTTCCGACACCCCAACCAGCGGGCAAGGCTTCGGATTGCGCTGGCAGAACAGCAGAAAATCATACGCCAGCTCACGCGGCAGGATGGCGAGATTGGCCTGGACGAAACCGGGGGCGACGTTGGCCGTCGGCCCGCTCAACGCGCCGGAACGGGCGGCGAGGCGGGCCTCATGCGGCATCGCGGGAAGGATGGGAGAAGGGGTACGGGACATGGGGGAGCCTCCGTGCGGGTCAGCGGCGCAGGGCGGCGTCAAGGGCCGCCTCCACCGCTTGTCCGATGGCTAGGATCGCGGGATCGCGGCCCGCCGCCCCGGCGATCATCAGGCCGACCGGGGCCGTTCCGGGCCAGTGGCAGGGAATCGAAAGGGCGCAGCCGTCGAGGAAATTGATGAAGGTGGGATTGCGCAGCATCGAGATATTGGCGGCGCCATAAGCGGCATCGTCCGCCTCCAGCGCGGCAAGGGCGGGGGCGATGACGGGCACGGTCGGCAGGATCAGGGCATCGAACGGCGCGATGCGCGCTTCGAGCGCGGCGATCCAGGCGGCGCGGGCCTCCAGCACGTCGATATAATCCGCCGCCGACATGTCCTTGCCGCGCATGAGCCGCACCAGGACGCGCGGATCATAGCGCGGCCCGGCGCGCTCGATCAGCGCGCGATGCCAGTGCCAGGCCTCCGCGGCGATCAGGCCGCCCTTGGCATTGATGGCGGGAAGCTGTGCGAATTCGGGAACGGCGATCTCGCGAACCTGCGCGCCCGCCGCCGAAAGGATCGAGAGCGCCTGGGAAAAGGCGGCGGAGACCGCGCCGTCCATGCCGTCGAGGGCCAGGGTGGTCGGCACGGCGAGCCGCAAGCCTTCAAGCGCGGCGGGGGCCACCACATCCGCCCCGCTGCCGGAGAGAATGGAATCGAGGATCGCGCAACACGCAACCGTCGGCGCGATGGGCCCGATGGAATCCAGGCTGGTGGACAGCGGCAGCACGCCGGCGCGCGGCACCCGGCGTGGCGTCGGCTTGAAGCCGGTGAGGCCGCACAAAGCGGCGGGAATGCGCACCGAGCCGCCGGTGTCGGTGCCGATGGCGGCCGCCGCCATGCCGTCGCTCACCGAAACCGCGGCGCCCGAGGAGGAGCCGCCGGGAATGCGCCCCGTGGCCCGGTCGAACGGATTGAGCGGCGTGCCGTAATGGGGATTGAGGCCGAGGCCGGAAAAGGCGAACTCGGTCATATTGGTGCGCCCGGTCAGCACCGCCCCGGCGGCGAGCAGGCGCGCCACGACCGGGGAATGCGCGGCGGCGGGCGGCGCGCCGTCGAGCGCCACGGAGCCGGCCCGCGTGGTCTCGCCGGCCACGTCGAACAGGTCCTTGATGGAGATCGGCAGGCCCTCGATGGGCGAGCGGGAAACGCCGGCGCGGCGCACGGCATCGCTGGCGCGCGCCAGTTCTCCGGCGCGCGTTCCATAGAGCGTCGTGAACACCCGCGCCCCCTCGCCGGCCGGATCGCGCGCGTGCTCGAGTGCCGCGTCAGCGAGGGCGGCGGCGCTGGTGCGGCCGGCGTCGAGATCGGCGCGCAGATCGGTGAGGGAGCGCATCATGGTCAGGCCACTTCCGGCAGGATGTCGATGGTGTAGCTGTGGCGGATCGTGCGGCCCTTTACCGGGTCGAACAGCTCCATGGTGAAGGCCGGCGCCGGGCGGATGCCGCCGATGGCGCCCACCGTGCCGCAGATCATGCCGACGCCCGCCGGAAGGGCCTTGGCGCCCCCGGTGAAGCCTTCGATCAGCTCCAGCGGCGGACGCAACGTGGAGAGCGGGCCTTCCTGATACAGCACGCGCGTGCCGCCTTCCTCGATGAAGGCGCGGATGATCATTTCGTCCCAGTGGCCGGCAACGTCCGCGAACCGCCAGGCGGTGCGGGCGATGGGCTTGGCGCAGATCTGCTTGGAGAGCGCGACCCCCTGCGTCTCGAGCTTGCGGTCGGTATGGTCCGAGGACAGGCTGACATACATCTCGCCCTCGGCGGAGAACACGAAGGTCTCCACCTCGCCCGAGGTCGCCGCGCCCAGCACCTGGATGCGGTCGGCCTGGGTCATGAGGTTCTCGGCGGCGCGATAATAAAGCGGCACGGTGCTCGGGCGCGGCACGCCGATGGCATACAGCTCCTCGATATGGTGCTCGATGGCGGCCATGTCGCGCCCGGCCCAGCCGGCGACGACGAGATCGGTGAGGGTCACTTTAAGCGCGCGCGCGGCGCCTTCGGCCTCGACGGTGAAATTCAGTTCCATGATTACCTGCGAAGAAGGATCGGAGAAAGGCTGCCGCGCCTCAGGAAAAGACGCGCGGCAGGAACAGGACGAGATCGGGGAAGACGGCGATCAGCACCAGCAGCACCGCCATGGCGAGCACGAACGGGATGGAGCCGACGATCACCGCCCCCATGGAGCCGCTCTTGCGCAGGCTCTGCACCACGAACAGGTTGAGCCCCACCGGCGGGGTGATGAGCGCCGCCTCCACCAGGATGATGATGAGGATGCCGAGCCAGATCGGATCGTAGCCGAGCTGCAGCATGATCGGCGCCACGATGGGAATGGTGGTGATCATCATGGAGAGGGTCTCCATGAAGCAGCCGAGGATCAGGTAGAAAACGATGATCACGAACAGCATCTGCACCGCGGACAGCCCGAGGCCGGAGATGGAATTGGTGATGGCGTCGGTGATCCCCGTGGCCGACATGACGAAGTTGAGGAAGCTGGCGGCGATTATGATCAGCATGATCATCGCCGTCGCCTTCATGGTGCCTTCCACCGCCTCGCGCAGCATCGAAAGAGAAAGGCGGCCGAACCAGGCGGCAAGGATCAGCGCACCGAGCACGCCCAGCGCCGCCGCCTCGGTGGGTGTGGCGAGCCCGGCATAGATCGAGCCGACCACCAGCAGGAAGATGCCCAGCGGCGGGGCGAGATGCACCAGGCTGCGCAGGCGTTCGCCCCAAGTCGCCCGCACCTTCTGCCCGCCCCACGCCGGCTTGGCGATGCAGGCGACGATCACCGTGAGCATGAACAGGCCCGCCAGCAACAGGCCGGGGATGATCCCGCCGAGATACAGCTTCGGCACCGACGAATTGGTGAGCACGCCGTAGATGACGAGATTGATCGACGGCGGGATGAGGATCCCCAGCGTGCCGCCGGCCGCCAGCGAGCCGAGGAACAGCGGCTCGTTATAGCCATAGCGCTTGATCTGCGGGATCGAGACCGTGCCCACCGTCGCCGCCGTGGCGACGCTGGAGCCGGAGGTCGCCGCGAACAGCGCCGAGGCGCCGATATTGGCATGCATCAGCCCGCCCGGAAGCCAGGAGAGCCAGAGGCTCATGGCGCTGTACATGCGCTCGGCGAAGCCCGCCCGCAGCAGCACTTCACCCAGCAGGATGAACAGCGGAATGGCGACCAGCAGGAACTCGTTATTGGTGCTCCAGGCCAGTTCGCCCATGGCCCGCGAGAGCGGAAGCATGGAATAGAGCGGATCGAGGATGAGGCCGAGGATGCCGAGCGCGGCACCGACCGGAATCGACAGGCCGATGAGGACCAGCAGCAGGACCAGCGTCGTCGCGATCATGCCGCGTCTCCCTTCACCATGCGCTCGCCTGCGGCGGCTTCTTCCTCAGCTTCCTCCTGGGTGGAGCGCACGCCGGCGATGGCCTTCACCGTCTCGATGTCGCCCGTGACCAAGGCCACGGAGGCGCGCAGCAGCATCATGGCGAGGATCACGCACATGAACACCAGCCCGAGGAACCAGAGCCCCTGGGGAATGAACAGCGGGGTAGCGAGCGGGGTATTGGCGTGCGAGTTTTGGGCGATGGAGGCGCCCACCACATCGTAGGCATAATAAGTCAGCACGCCCATGAACGTGCCGAGCGCGACCAGCGACAGCCAGTCGAGCACGGCGGCGACGCGCACCGGCAGGTATTGATAGAGCACGTCCACCCGCACATTGGCCCGCTGCAGCGTCGCGAAGGCGAGCGACCAGGAGGTGCTGATGGCGAACGCATAGCTTGAAAGCTCGTCCGCGCCGCCGGTGGTCCAGCCGATGAACTTGCGGCACAGAACGTCGAAGGAAATCAGCAGCACGCTGGCGATGGTGAGCGCCCCGCCGAACCATACCGCGCCCCGCGACAGGGTTTCGGCGAAGCTGAGCACCTTGGCAAGCGCTGGAAGGGTTGTCGGGCTGTTCATGGCAGAAGCTCCACGGATGCGACGGGCGGGAGGACCAGATAGCCGGCCCCCCCGCGCCGGCACCGTCACTTGTTGACGGCGAGTCCGAGTTCCTTGCCGATGGTGGCATTGAAGCTGGCGACGCAATCGGCCGAGCAGCGGGCCGCCCACTTGGGCAGGATCTGGTCCTGCAGGACCTTGCGCAGCAGTGCCTTGTCGGCCTCGCTCGGGGTCACCAGCACCATCTTGCCCTTCACTTCGAACGGGCAGGCAGCGGCGCCGGTGTTGCAATCATAGCCCTGCTGGGTCTGCTTGGCGGCGGCGGTCCAGATGTCGTTGACCATGCCCTTGATATTGGTCTGCAAGAACGCCTGCACCTTCGGGTCCAGCTTCTGCCAGGCCTTTTCATTCACGGCGTGGATCTGCTGGTTCCAGTTGATGGGCAGCGCCACGAGATGGGTGGAGACTTCATACCACTTGGCCGAATAGCCCGAGAGCGAGCCGGTGATGGCGCAATCCACCACCTTGTTCTGCAGCGCCGGCACCACTTCGCCGAACGCCATGGTCACGCTGGAGCCGCCGAAGGCTTCCACGAACTCGGCCTGGGTGCGCGAGGAGGTGCGCACCTTCTTGCCCTTCAGGTCCGCCAGGCTCTTGATCTCGGCATTGCAGAACAGGACCTGCGCCGGATAGGTGGAAATGCCGAGCAGCCGCACGTTCGAACCATCGCCGTACAGCTTGGCGAGCACCGGCTCGAACGCATCGGTCACCTTGCGGGCGGTCTGCACGTCCGGGGCAAGGCCGGCGAGGTCGATGGCTTCGTTGATCGGATTGTCCGAGGCGAAATAGGACAAAGTCGCGGTGCCGAATTCCACCACGCCCTGGGACATCAGGCGCAGCAGTTCCGGACCCTTCAGGCCCATTTCGTTGAAGCCCTTGATCTCGGCCGTCACCTGGCCGTTGGACTTCTCGGGGATGGTCTTGGTCCAGAACGGCTTTTCATAATCCTGATAGGCGGTGAGATTGCTCAGGCCGCCCACGACCTTGAGGTTGGTCTTGGGCAATTCCTGCGCGCCCGCGGAGAGCGTCGCGGCGAACAGGGCAGCGGCGGCTAAGGTCAGGTGTTTCATTTTAGATCCTCTGGTTGGTCTGGGGTCTGATCTTGGTTTTATTGATGGGTATGGCGAGTCCATTCAGCTCCATCGCACGCAGGCGCGCGGAAAGCGCAGCAAGACGTCAGCGCCATGCGGCGACAGCAGCACCATTTCGCCCAGCGCGGCCCCGCCGAGGCCAGCGACGAAAAGATTGGGATGCAGTTCAAACAGCATGCCCGGCGACAAGGTGAGACCGGGCGCGGCCACCGGCGCGGCGGTCGGGTCGAAATGCTGGCGGAACGCGTCGGTCAGCAAAGGGTCCTCATAGGAACAGCCGAGCCCGTGGCCGTTTCTGAACCGGCGGATGCCGGGATCATCGGCGGCAAGGCCGCGCCGGGCCCGTTCCGCTTCCATGGCCGCTTCCACGCCGGCCAGCGGCAGGCCCGGACGCAGCGCCGCAAGGCCGGCCTCGAGCATCGCGTCCACATGCCCCGCAAGTTCCGCGTGACCTGCGCTCAGCGGACCGATGCTTCCCATGCGGATGCCGTGGCCCCAATGCCCGTCCACCGTCAGCGCCACGCCGAGCAGCACCTGGTCTCCGGCTTGCGGCACCGCCTGAGCTTCCTCGCGCCAATAGCGGCAATAATCCGCCTGCGGGGCGATGGTGAGCCAGGTGCGGCAATAATCGGCGCCGGCGCGGCGCGCGCGCATCTCCAGATTCAGCTGAATCTGCCACGCCGGCAGGCGGGCGGAAAGCTCTGCGCCCAAGGCCGCGAACAGTTCGTCGCACAAAGCGGCGGCGGCGCGGTGGAGATGCTGCTCGGCGGCATCCTTCACCAGCCGCAGCCGCGCCACGTCCGCGTCCAGCGCGGGTCCGGGGCTGAAATCTCCGAGGTGACGGTGGATGGCCAGCGGCATCTCGTCGAAGCCGACAAGCCCGAGCCGCGCGCCCGCCGGCAGCAGCGCACCGAGCGTTGCGCCCCAGGCGTCGGGCCGCACATCGTGCACCACAAGGTCGGGCCGCAGATCGCGCGCGAGCGGCACCATGAAGGGGCTCGCCACCAGGAGGTGCGCGCCTTCGGGCAGGATCAGCAGAAGCGAGGCGCTCTCATGCCCGTCCCAGCCGCTGAGGAAGCGCAGCGCGCCGTGGGATTTCGTGCCCGTGCCGAGCGCGCTGCCGTGGCCGAACACCGCGATCCCGGCACATCCGCGCGCGCCGGCAAGATCCAGCAGCGCCGCGCGCCGCGCCGCGAGGGAGCCTAAGTCGTCGATCGGAAAAAGAGGCGGCATGGCCGGCCCTCAGCCGACGGACGCGAACGGGACATCCCCACGGAATTCCCTTCGCGCGCCAAGCGCACGCTCGTATGTCATAGCCGATATCCCTCTGCCGCGGCGTTGACGCCGTCGTTCTGAGGGTCATTGCAAGGCATGGGGACCGCAGCTGTCCAATTGTATGTTTGGAAGCGACGTATAAGCTGGATTTATGTCTCCAGCTCGCGCATGGAAGCGCCCCCCGCCACGGTCTGCGCCAGGCGGGCGATGACGCGCGAGGGATAGCTCTCCGGCCCATCGATCCAGCTCGCGGTGAAGCTGAGATCCGGCAGCGGATCGCACACCACCTCCAGCAGCTGCAATTCGCCCCGCTCCAGCTCCTTGCCCAGGAAAACCGGCGTGATGACCGCGGTGCCGATGCCATCGAGCACCATGCGCACCACCATGGAGAGCGAGGCGCAGCCATACATGCGCGGGGTCGATATGCCCCAGCGCATCAGCATGTCGCGCACCATGCGATAGGGCGAGCTGTTGGAGGGATAGGTGATGATGGGCAAGGTCGCCACCCGGTCCAAAGTCACCGGCCCAGGTCCGAGATCGATCCCGGGCTTGACCACCCAGGCCAGGGGATAGGTGCAGAGGTCCAGATTCTCGACCCGCGCCTCCAGCACCGGGCCCATGAGAAACGCCACGTCGATCTGTCGCGCCATGAGGTGGGATTGCAGCACATGCGTGCTGTCCACCTCGATTTCCAGCACCAGCGAGGGATAAGCGGAATGCACCTGTTCGATCAGGCGGGGCAGCCACGTCTGGACGATGGTTTCCGCCACGCCGATCCGCAAGGTTCCGCTCATGGTGGTCTGGTCACGCGCCGCCTGCAGCATGTCGCGGCGCGCCTGCATCATGCGCTCGGCATGGGAGAGCAGCTCATGCCCCTTGGCGGTGAGCTTGACGCCGCGCGCCTCCCGCTCGAACAGCCGCACGCCCAGCGCCGTCTCCAGCGAGGCGATGCGTTGGGAGATGGCGGGCTGGGTCGTGCCAAGCTTCTCCGAGGCCGCCCGCAGGCTGCCGAGCGCCGCCGCCCAGAAGAAGGTCTCGATGTTTCTCAGATCGATCATCCCTCGATGATGACCCCGCCCGCCGCCGCCTCCAACTGAAACTTCCTTGGCATCGGCGGGCGCCCGCGCCGCGGCCCCGCGTCGCATCACAGCATCAAGATACCGCCATCTATTTTCAGAATCCCCGTGCGCGGCTCCGGCGCACGGCAGGCCCGCCGTGCGGTAAATCTTTCAAGCCATTTGTTTTGCTGAGCTTTTCTAGGTGCGACGGCGCGGCGTTTGCACGGATCGGGGGGCGCGCGCTACATATTTGCGCCATCCTGATTTGCTTGAAGCGGCAAGATCAATAAAATGGTTACCAGGCGCTGGTAGCTTTGGGGTATCGGCAGGACGGACAGACCATTGGCTCCGCCCTGGCAAGCCGAGTTTGATTGAAAAGCCCACGGGCCGTTCGGCGCGGGCGCAGACATCCGGTTCGCACAGCGTGGCACCATCCGCCGCGTTTAGGATCGGGATTGAAATCCGTTCGCGCAGTGAGGACCATGACCTACACGCCCTATGACGACACCGGCTACATGGATAGCCCTGTCTCATCCAAGGCCCGGCTGCCGCTGGTCGTCTTCGGCGCGTTGGTGATCGGCGTCGGCGCGCTGGCCGCCGCAACGCTCATCGTCACCTCGGATGCCGAATGGCGCATGCTGGCGGGCGGCTCCAGCCACCGCATCGAGGCGCCCCCCGCGCCCCTGCCCGCCCCGGTCCAGGTGTTTGCCGCCCCCGTGCAGCCGGCCCCGGCGCTGGACGACGCCGACAAAGACGTGACCGACATCGAGAATTTCCGCTCCGCCGGGGCGATCATCCTGGCGCCGAGCTGGATGTTCGACGGCGGCATCCGCACCGCGCAGGGCTCCTTCGTGCCGCGGCGCACTGCCGTTGCATCGGCGCTGCCCCCGGCCGAGCCGCTGGAAGCCTCTCGCGCCGTGCCCCTGCCGCCGGTGAAGCCGCTGCTGGCGCCCGGCCTGCCCTCGCAGACCCAATTGTCCGCCGCGCCCGATCTCGGCCTGCCGGACACCGCGCCGCTGCCCACGCGCAATCCGCTGAGCCGCCAGATCGCCAACCAGATCGGCGGCGCGCAACTCGCCTATCTCCCGCCCTCCGACCGGCCGTTCGGCGAAGAGCCCGCGCCGAAGCTCGCGCCCCAGGTGGTGCCGCCGCCGGCCGCCCAGTCCATCCTGCCCGGCCCCACCGACCGGTTCGCCGTGTACGACATCGCCGGCAAGACCGTGTACATGCCGAGCGGCGAGAAGCTGGAGGCGCATTCCGGCTATGGCGACACATTCGACGACGTGCGCCACGTCTCGAAGAAGATGGTCGGCCCCACCCCGCCGAACACTTATGAGCTGACCATGCGCGAATCCCTGTTCCACGGGGTCCAGGCGCTGCGCATGCGGCCCGTCGGCAAGGAGCCCATGTATGGCCGCGACGGCTTCCTGACCCACAGCTACATGATGGGGCCGCGCGGCGATTCCAACGGCTGCATTTCGTTCAACGATTATCCGAAATTCCTGGAAGCCTATAAGCGCGGCGAGGTCACGCGGATCATCGTCGTGGCAAGCCTGCCCGGTGCCCAGCCCAAGCACGACAATCCCTTGCTCTCCTGGCTCGCCGGCCGCGCCGGCACCGTGCCTGAGACCCGCTGAGCGGCGGCCACGCCGGCGTCTGGTCGCGACCGTCATCCTGCGGAAACCACGTGAAATATGTCGCAGCGGATGGCCGTGAGCCCTGGCCGCGTGTGGTCCGCGAGCGACCCTCGCGCGGATTCGCCCTGCCTTGAGGCTGCAATCGCGCTCGTTTGTGGCAGCGCACTCGGTTAGACTGCGTGGGATGCAAGATACGAGTGAAACGCTTGCCCAGCTTTACGAACACACGCCGGTCCTGGTGGCCGCGTACGACATGTTCGACCGGCTGCGCTATGCCAATGCGTCCTTCCGCTCGGCATTTTTCCTGGAGCCCGGCGAGGCCCCCTTCTGGGGCGACCTGATGCGGCGCAACTTCCATGCCGGGCGCGGCTCTGTGATCCGCACCGCCGATTTCGAGGCCTGGCTGATCTCGACCCAGTCGCGCCGGGGCAAGATCGGATTCCGCGCCTTCGAGACCGACCTGGTGGACGGCCGCTGGCTGTGGATGACGGAGACCGTGCAGCCCAACGGCTGGATGCTGTGCCTCGCCAGCGACATCACCTCCCTGCGCGCGGAAGAGCGCAGCGTACGACAGGATCGCGATATCGCCATCAAGGCCGCCCATACCGACGATCTCACCGGGGTTGCCAACCGGCGTTATGTGATCGCCCGCATTGAAGACATGCTCTCCGGCAACCACAGGCTACCCGGCCATGGCTGCGAAGCGAGCGGCGCGGGCTGCGTGGCCGTGCTGGATCTCGATAATTTCAAATATATCAACGACCATTATGGCCATCAGGCGGGCGACCTGATTCTGCGGGATTTCGCCCGGCGCATCCAGGGGCAGGTGCGGCGGCGCGATTGCTTCGGGCGGATCGGCGGCGAGGAATTCGTGCTCGTCTTTCCCGATACCTCCATCACCCAGGCGCGGCTGCTGGTGGAGCAGATGCTCGCCACCATCCAGAAATCCCGCCCGCTGCCGGAGCGGCCGGACTTCACCTATACATTCTCCGCCGGCGTGGCCGCCGCCATACCGGGCGAGAGCGCGACCGACATCTACGGGCGTGCCGACAAGGCGCTCTATCGGGCCAAGATGGCCGGGCGCAATTGCATCCTGCTGGAAGAGCCGTGCCCCGCAACCGCCGCCAGCGCCTAGGGTCCCTGCCCCACGGCCCGGCGGCGCCGGTTTGATCTGTGGATCGTGACCGCCATGGGGCTTCGCGTTGCGGTGGAATTCTGTCTACTCACCCCATGGAATTCGCATCCGACAACACAGCCGGCGTTCACCCCGCGATCATGGCCGCGCTTGCGCTTGCGAACGAAGGCCCCGCGCCCTCCTATGGCGCCGACCCGTGGAGCGCGCGCGCGGCGCAGGCGCTGCGGGATGTGTTCGAGACCGAGGCGCGGGTGTTCCTGGTGGCCACCGGCACCGCCGCCAATGCGCTCGCTCTCTCCGCGCTGACACCCGCCTATGGCACCGTGTTCTGCCACCGCGATTCCCATCTCAATACGGACGAATGCGGCGCGCCGGAATTCTTCACCGGCGGCGCCAAGCTCACCACGCTGGCGGGCTTCGGCGGCAAGGTGAGTGTGGACGAGATCGAGCGATCGCGCCGCGATTTCCGGCGCGGCTTCCACCAGCAGATGCCGGCCGCGGTGTCGATTACCCAGGCAAGCGAGCTCGGCCTCGTCTATGCGGCCGAGGAGGTGGGCGAGATCGGCGCCTATTGCCGCGCGCACGGCCTCAAGCTGCACATGGACGGCGCGCGCTTCGCCAATGCGCTCGCCGCGTCCAATGCCAGCGCGGCGGACCTCACCTGGAGGGCGGGCGTCGACGTGATGACCTTCGGCGCCACCAAGAACGGCGCCATGGGGGTGGAGGCCGTGGTGTTCTTCGATCCGGCGCTGGCCGACCATTTCGACTATCGCGTGAAGCGCGGCGCCCATGTGATTTCCAAGAGCCGGTTCCTGGGGGCGCAGATGGCGGCCTATCTGGAAAATGGCCTGTGGCTCGATAATGCCCGGCACGCCAATGCCATGGCGGCGCGGCTCGCGGCCGGGCTCGCGGGCGTGCCCGGCGTCGCGCTGCCCGTGCCGACGCAGGCCAATGAGGTGTTCGCTATCCTGCCGCGCCCGCTCCATGACGCGCTGCAAGCCGCGGGCGCGCATTATTACGAATGGCCGCGCCTCGCCTCCGGGCTTGCCCCCATCGGGGCGGACCAGGCGTTTGTCCGCATGGTCTGCTCGTTCCGTACCGACCCCGCCGAGGTGGATCAGCTGATCGCCGCCGCGCGCGCCGCCCGCGCTTAGAGCGGATCGACGGCGCGCGCCGGACCGGCCGGCGGCTCGGCCTTTTCGGCATCGCGCGTTTGGGCAGGGCATTTGGACATGGCACCTGGATACAGCATCGGCGCGGCCGGTGATCGCGGTGCCGCGCGTGGCCCTCTGCGGACGGCCTGAGCCGCGCAAGCCCGGCAGTTCGTCCCGTTCCGCACCCCCCGGATCGAGCAAGCGTGATCGCGCAGAACTGGCGTCGGCGCCGATCACGTCATATAACATCCTCTTAATGAGCTTGCTTATTATATGAAAGCTTCAAAATGGTGGACCATTCCACGCTCGGCTTCCTGCTGCACGACGTTGCCCGCCTGCTGCGCAAGCGGTTCGAGCAACGTGCGCGCTGCTCCGGGCTGACGCGCTCCCATTGGCAGACCCTGGCCTATCTCAAGCACAATGAGGGCATCCACCAGGGCGGCCTCGCGGACCTGATGGAGATCGAGCCCATCACTTTGGTGCGCATTCTCGACAAGCTGGAGCAGCGCGGCCTGATCGAGCGGCGGCGCCACCCCACCGACCGGCGGGTGTGGCTGCTTTACATGGGCCAGGGCGCGCAACCGATCGGCGCGCAACCGATCCTGACCGAAATGCAGAAGCTGGGCGAAGCCACCCGCAGCGAAGCCCTCGCGGGCGTTTCGGACGAGGACTGCGCCCGCATGATGCACGCCCTCGCGATCATGAAGGCGAACCTTCTCACCGTTTCCAACGAACCTGGCCCCGATCGGGAGGAAAACCATGGCTGAAGCTCAATCCATCGATCGTCCCGCCGCCGCGCGCCGTGCGCCCGTGCAGGCCGCACAGCCGGCCAGCCTCGACACGATGCGCGAGGCGCGCCCCGAACCGGCGACCGCCTCCCCCGAGGCCGAGCCCCCTGCCCCGGCCCCGCCCGCCAAATCGCGCCGCGGTCCCGTGCGCGCCATCCTGTTCGCGCTGCTGCCGGTGGCGCTGGTGGTGGGCGGCTATTTCTACGTCACCGGCGGGCGCGTCATGTCCACGGACAACGCCTATGTGCAGGCCGACACGGTCGGCATCTCCACCGATGTCGCGGGCATCGTCGCCTCCATCGCCGTGGACGACAACCAGCGGGTGAAGAAGGGCGACATCCTGTTCCAGCTCCAGAAGGATACGTTCCAGATCGCGCTCGACGGCGCCAAGGCGCAACTCGGCACGGTGCGCAACCAGATCCTGACGCTCAAAGCCAATTACAAGCAGGCCCTCGCCGAGATCGCCCAGGCGCAGGCGGACCTGCCGTTCTACGAAACCTCGTTCAAGCGCCAGCAGGAATTGCTCGCGAGCGCCGCGGCCTCGAAGGCCGCCTACGACCAGGCCAAGCAGAATCTCGACAGCGCGAACCAGAAAGTGGACGTCGCGAAGGCCCAGGCGGCGGCGACGCTCGCCCAGCTTGGCGGCGATGCCGACCAGAAGGTGGAGCAGAACCCGTCCTATCTCCAGGCCAAGTCCGCGGTGGACAAGGCCCAGCGCGATCTCAACGAAGCCACGGTGCGGGCGCCGTTCGACGGCATCGTGACCAACGTGCCCGCGCTCCAGGTGGGCGCCTATCTCGATGCCGCCCAACAGGCCTTCAGCCTCGTCTCGACCACCAATATCTGGGTCGCCGCGAGCCCCAAGGAGACCGAGCTGACCTATGTCAAGCCCGGGCAGCCGGTGACGATCTCGGTCGATACCTATCCCGGCATCGCATGGGCGGGCACGGTGGAGAGCATCAGCCCCGCCTCGGGCTCCAGCTTCTCGCTTCTGCCGGCGCAGAACACCACCGGCAATTGGGTGAAGGTGGTGCAGCGCATTCCCATGATCATCCATTTCACCGACCTGTCCGGCAAGCCGCCGCTGCGGGTCGGCATGAGCGTCACGGTGGACGTGGACACCGGCCATCCGCGCGGCCTGCCCACCTTCATGTCCGACCTGTTCGGGACCGCCAGCCATGGCTGAGGCCGCTGCGGGCGGGACGCCCGCGATCGCCAACCGGGGTGCGATCACCGCCTGCGTGATCCTGGCCGTGATCATGCAGGCGCTCGACACCACCATCGCCAACGTGGCGCTGCCCTATATCCAGGGCAGCGTCTCGGCGAGCGCGGACCAGATCAATTGGGTGCTGACCTCCTATATCGTCGCCGCCGCCATCATGACGCCGCCGTCAGGCTTCCTGGCGATGCGGTTCGGGCGCAAGCGGGTGCTGCTCACCGCCATCGCCGGCTTCGTGATCGCCTCGATCCTGTGCGGCCTGTCGCAATCGCTGGTGCAGATCGTCGCCTTCCGCCTGGCGCAGGGCCTATTCGGCGCGGCGCTGGTGCCGCTGTCGCAGGGCATCTTGCTGGACATCTACACGCCGCAGGAGCGCGGCTCCGCCATGGCACTGTTCGGCGTTTCGGTGATGGTCGGCCCGGTGCTCGGGCCGGTGATCGGCGGCTGGCTGACCGACAACATCAGCTGGCGCTGGGTGTTCTACATCAACCTGCCAATCGGCCTGCTGGCGTTTGCCGGGATCACGGTGTTCGTCACGGAGACCACGCGCAACGCGAGCGCCAAGCTCGACTGGCTCGGCTTCGGCACGCTCAGCCTTGCCATCGCGACGCTGCAATTGTTCCTGGACCGGGGCGAGCAGCTCGATTGGCTTTCGTCCGGGGAGATCATCATCTGGGCGGTGGTGTGCGCCTCGGCCACCTATGTGTTCCTGATCCATACGTTCACGGCCACCAACAGCTTCGTCAATCCGCGCCTGTTCCTGGACCGGAACTTCTCGGTCAGCATGTTCTTCATCTTCATCGTCGGCGTCACCTATCTCGCCTCGCTGGCGCTGATGACGCCCTATCTCCAAACCCTGATGGGCTATCCGGTGATGACCGCCGGCCTGGTGATGGGGCCGCGCGGCATGGGCACGATGCTGTGCATGTTCATGGTCGGCCGGCTGATCGGGCGGGTGGATACGCGCATCCTGCTCACCTTCGGCCTCGGCCTCACCGCCTGGGCCATGTATGCCATGACGGGATGGACGCCGGACGTGTCGCAATGGACCGTGGTGTGGGTCGGTTTCGTGCAGGGGGCGGGGCTGGGCTTCCTGTTCGTGCCGCTGACGACGGTGGCCTTCTCCACCTTGCCCGCCCACATGCGCGGCGAGGGCACGGGGCTCTACAATCTCTCCCGCAACATCGGCTCCAGCGTCGGCATCGCCTATGTGACGGCGCTGCTGGCGGACAATGTGCAGGTGAACCACGCGAACATCGCGGCCTATGTGACGCCGTTCAACCACGCCTTCGAGGCCCCCTGGATCCACCAGCACATGGATCCGCTGCTGGCCGGCGGACGGGCGGCGCTGGACCAGATCATCACGCTTCAGGCCACCATCATCGCCTATATGGACGACTTCAAGTTCATGATGATCCTGACGCTGATCGCGATGCCGCTGGTGCTGCTGCTGCGCGCGCCCGCCGCGGCGCCGGCGGACAATGACCATGCCGTGGTGATGGAGTGAGGTTTTCCTGAAAAGTGTCGTGCCGAATGTCGGCGCGGCGGCACGCGCGGCGTCTTAGTCTCGGAGGCGGATGGAACGCCCCGATCCGAGAGGAGAGACCCATGCGCGTGATGGTGATGGTGAAGGCGACCGCCGAGAGCGAAGCGGGGATGATGCCCTCCAGCGAATTGCTGGAAGCCATGGGCACCTTCAATGCGGAGCTGATCGCCGCGGGCATCATGCTGTCCGGCGACGGCCTGCAGCCGACATCCAAGGGCAAGCGCGTCGCCTTCGACGGCGCGCGCCGCACGGTCATCGACGGGCCGTTCGCCGAGACCAAGGAAATCGTCTCCGGCTTCTGGATGTGGCAGGTCAAGGACATGGCGGAAGCGGTGGAATGGGTGAAGCGCTGCCCCAATCCCATGCCCGGCCCGAGCGAGATCGAAATCCGCCCGGTGTTCGAGTTCGCCGATTTCGGCGAGGCGCTGACGCCGGACCTCGCGGCCCTGCACGCGCACAATTGCGAGCAGATCACCGGGCGCTGAACCGCCGGACCGCACGCCGCGCGCACCCGGCGCGCCGCAAAGGGTTCCTTTTTCACAGAAAAGGCGGGCAAGGCGATGATGCCCTGCCCGCCTGTGAAGCTTAGCGTGCCGCCCGCGCCGCGCGGCTCAGCCGCTGCATTTGGGCAGCAGGGCGTTCACGTCGCGCACCAGGTCCGGCATCACCTGCTCGGCCGTGCGCTTGCCGGTCACGAGGCTCTCGGTGTGGCTCTTGATCACCTCGATGATCTTGAGCGAATTGTCGCCGGGGAAAGACGCCCATTCGGTCAGCACCGGCAATTGCTGGATGCTGGTCATGTGATTGGGGTTCTTGGCGTAGAACGCGCCGAGCAGGTCCGGCTGCTGCACCGCGATTTCATTGCCCGGCATGTAGCCGGTGTAATTGGCCATCAGCGTCTGGCCGAGCGGGCCGGTGACGAACTTCACGAACTCCCAGGCGGCCTTCTGGTGTTCGGCATCCTTGGAGAACACCATGGCGACATTGCCGCCGGCGGGCAATTTGCCGTCCGCCGCCGCGAGCGGGAAGGCGAGCGTCTTGAACGCGAATTTGCCGGCGATCTGGCGATCCGCCGCCGCCACGTAGGAGGTCGAATCGGCGAGGATGGCGATGCTGCCGGCGACGAAGGATTGTCGCGCCTGGCCGAGCGCGAGGTTGGGCATGCCCGAGGCGCCGAAGGATTCCAGCGTCTTCAGCGCCCACATGCCCTTGTCGTCATTGAAGGCGATGCTGCATCCATTGGGCTGGAGCATGTGGCCGCCCTTGCTGGTGACCAGCGACTGGAACAGCCAGTTCCCGGTCTGCTCCCATTGATAATAAAAGCCCGTGACCGGCGCGCCGGCCTTGGCCTCGACCGCCTTTCCGGCGGCGATCAGCTCCGGCCAGGTCTTGGGCAGCGCCGCGACATCGATGCCCGCCTTCGCCAGCAGGTCGGCGTTCACATAGAGCACCGGGGTGGAGACGGCGAAGGTGAGGCCGTAGAGCTTGCCCTTCCATTTGCCGAGTTCCGCCAGCGTCGGATAATAGCCGAGCTTGGCGAGCCCGCCGTCCTGTTCGGCATAGGCATCCAGCGGCACGCCAAGGCCGCGATCCACGAACAGGCCGATCTGGTTGATGCCGTTGAACGCCACGTCCGGCAGCCGCCCGGTGATCTGGTCGCGCAGGATCTGCTGCGCGGCTTCCTCGTAACCGGCCACGGGATTACGGAATTTCACCTTGATGTCGGGATGCGCCTCGGTGAAGCGCTTGGCCAGTTCCTGCTGAAGGGCGTTGAAGGTGCCGGGGGTGGTGTAGAGCACGTCCAGCGTCACCTCCGCCTGCGCGCAGACGGTGCCGAGCAGCAGGAGCGCACCGGCGCCCGCGCTTATCCGGCCGAGCCGGGTGGTCAGTCGTTCGAACATGGGGGTCTCCGCGTGAGGGTCATTTCATGGTCGTCACGGCAAGGCCGTCGATGAACCGGCGTTGCGCGATCAGGAAGGCGAGCAGGAGCGGCGCGACGATGATCGCCGCGCCCGCCATGAGCGGGCCGAGGAACTGGCCGGCCTCGTCGTCCCGGAACAGGAGGATGCCGAGCGCGGGCGTGGAGATGTCCGCGCTGCGCACCGCGATCAGCGGCCAGAACAGATCGTTCCAGTGGGCGACCACGGAGAAGATGCCGAACGCGGCCAAGGCCGGCGCGCTCATGGGCACCATGATGCGCCAGATGATCTCGAATTCGCCGAGCCCGTCGAGCCGCGCCGCGTGGATCACATCATCCGGTATGGCGCGGAAGAACTGCCGCAGCAGGAAGATGCCGAAGGCGGAAATCGCCCAGGGCAGGATCAGCGCCGCATAGGTGTCCAGCAGCCCGAACACGTAGAGCAGCACGAAATGGGGGATCGCCAGCGCCTGCGGCGGCACCAGCAAGCCCACCAGCACCGCCGCGAACAAGGTATCGCGACCGTGGAAGCGCAGCTTCGCCAGCGCATAGGCGCAGGGCACGCAGACCAGAAGCTGCAGCGTGAAGATCGCCGCGCACACCATCAGGCCGTTCAGCAGGAAGGTGAACATGGGCGCGGCGGTGAAGGCGATGCGATAATTCTCGAAGCCGTAGAACTGCGTCGGCCACAGGTGGAACTCCGCCTGGAAGATCTCCTGCGGCGGCTTGAGCGAGAGGCTGATCATCCAGACGAACGGCGCCAACGCGAATGCCGCGGTGCAGGCGAGCAGGACATGCCGCGCGATGCGGCCGGCGCGACCGCGGCGTCTCTTGTGCGCGCTCATGTGTAATGCACCCGCCGTTCGAGGAGCTTGGCCTGGGTGAGCGTGAGCGCGACCACGACGGCGAGATAGACCACGGTCAGCGCCGCCCCATAGCCGGTGCGCAGGAAATCGAAGCTTTCCGTGTAGAGGCGATGCAGCAGCACCTCGGAGGCGTAGTTCGGCCCGCCCTGGGTGAGCACGCGCACGGCGTCGAACACCTCGAACGCGCGGCTGGCGGTGAGGATCACCACGAACATGGTCACCGGCCCGAGCATGGGCAGGGTGACGAGGCGCAGGCGGTCGAACAGGCCGTCCGCGCCGTCGATGGCGGCGGCGTCGTAGAGATGCTGCGGCACCGCCTTCAGGCCGGAGACGAACAGCACCATGGCAAAGCCGAACCCTTGCCAGATGCCGATCACGGCCAGCGCGAGCAGCGCCGTATGCTCGTCGCGCAGCCAGTTCACGCCGGTGATCCCGATCGCGCCGAGCGCCCGGTTCACCAGGCCGATGGTGGGGTGGAGCATGGTGCCCCACACGATCGCCATGGCCGACATGGTGGACATGACGGGCAGGAAATGCGCCGCCCGGTAGAAGCCGCGCAGCCCCGGGCTCGCCTCGATGAGCAGCGCCACGCCGAGGCCGAGCCCCACCGTGCCGGGGACCACAAGCGCCACATAGAGCAGGGTGTTGCCGAGCGCCTTCCAGAAGATCGGATCTCCGAACAAAGCCTGGAAATTCGCCAGCCCGATGAAGGAGAAACTGGCGCCGCCGAGCTGCCAGTCGGTGAGCGAGAACAGCACCACCGCCGCCGCCGGACCGAACAGAAGGCCGATCAGCAGCACCACCGCGGGCGAGACCGCGAGCCAGCCGACCCGCGCCTCGCTCTGCCCGGCGGCCGGACGCGCGCTCTTCCCCGCGCGGCCCGCGCGGATGAGGTCGGGCACGGCGCGGCTCATGCCGCCACCCGCGCAAGTGCGGCAAGGCGCCGGCCCTGGCTGTCGAACTGCATCAGGCGCGCATGCTCGACGCGCACGCAGACCTGATCCCCAGCCTTTGCGCGCGGCGCGTCGGGATGGGTGCGCACGATGATGGCGCCCGCCCCATGCGCGAGCGTCAGGTTCAAGAAGATGTCGGAGCCGAGATTTTCGATGCTCGCGACGCTTCCACCGAGCGCGCCGGCGCCGGGCCCGGTGATCGCCGCATCCTCCGGGCGGAAGGCGAGCTGGGTCGTCTCGGCCTGCAGGCCGACCGGCTCGGCGCCGCCGAGCGCGACCCAATGGGCGCGGGAGACCACATTGATCTTCGGGCTGCCGATCATCTCGGCCACCCGCAGATCCTGCGGATCGCGATACAGCGCCTCGGGCGGGGCGACCTGGAGCAAGTCCCCACCCATCATCACCGCGACCCGGTCGGACATGGTCATGGCCTCGGCCTGATCATGGGTGACATAGATGAAGGTGACGCCGAGCCGGCGATGCAGCGCGGTGATCTCGGCGCGCATCTGCACCCGCAGCTTGGCGTCGAGGTTGGACAGCGGCTCGTCCATCAGGAACACTGCCGGATGGCGCACCATGGCGCGGCCGAGCGCGACCCGCTGGCGCTGGCCACCGGAGAGCTGGCCCGGCTTGCGATGGAGCAGATGGGCGACGTCCAGCATGGCGGCGGCCTGCTCGACCTCGGCGCGGATCGCCCGTTCGATGCCCCGTCGGCGGGGAAAGGCGCGGCCGAGCAAAGGCAGCCGCTCGGCGAAGCTCAGGCGGCGGGTGCGCAGCGGCAGCGCGATATTGTCGAACACGCTGAGATGGGGGTAGAGCGCATAGGATTGGAACACCATGGCGACGTCGCGTTCCTTCGGCCGCCGGTCGTCCACGCACGTGCCGCCGACGCGCACCTCCCCGCCGTCCTGCGCCTCCAGCCCGGCGATGATCCGCAGCAGGGTGGATTTCCCGCAGCCGGAGGGGCCGACGAGGGTGAGGAATTCGCCGTCGCGGATGGTCAGCGACACCCCGTTCACCACCCGGGTGTCGCCATAGCGCTTCTCGATGGCGTGCAATTCGATGTCAGCCATGCCCGCCCCCTGCCGCCTGGAGCGGCCGCCCGTCCATGTCGCCAGCCGCAAGGCCGAGATGGGTGAGGATGGTGGGCGCGATGTCGATCACGCAGGCGGCCTGCGCGCGCGCCACGTCCGCGCCGAACCCGCGCCCGGAAATCATCAGGAACGGCGCCTGCTCCGCCGCGCCGAGCCCGCCATGCTGGCCGGCGCCGATCACATCCGCCTTCTTCTCCCCCGCCCGCCGCGCGGCAAGGCTGCTGCCGGGGATGCCGAAGGCGTTGGGCGCATCGCTCGCCCGCAGCGAGATGGCGAAGGCGAGGCCATGGTCCCCCGCCTGGCCGATTTCGGCGAGCGCATCCCGCGCGATCACCGTGCCGGCCCAGTCGCAGGCCGCGAGGAAACGAGCGAGCGCCGGCGCGCGCGCCGCAGCGTCCGCATGCAGATAGATCAGCACTGAGGTGCCGTTGGAGGCGACCACCACCTCCTCGGAGTCGGCGGCGTCCTTCAGCCCGGCGGCCACCAGTTCCGTCTCCACATCCACCACGCCGGCAACGCTCTGGTGGCCATGGTCCGATCCCACCAGGAACAGCACCTCGTCGCGATCGGGCAGGCCCGCCGCCGCGTCCATCACATGCCCAGCGGTGCGATCGGCTTCTGCAAGGATCGCCAGATGCTCTGGGGAACCGAGCGCCAACGCATGCTGGCTCGCATCGGGCTCGCCGAGCCAGAGCACCGACAGCGCGGGCGGCGCGGGCGCCAAAACCGCCTCAGCGATGAAGCGGTCGGCCATCGCGCGGTCGCCGGCGATATCCAGCGTCACGCGCAGGGCCCGCGCCTCGTCCACCGGCACCCGGCCGGGGCCGAACGAGCCCGCGCGGTGATAGACGTGGCCATGCCCGTCGGGATCATGGGCATAGGCCGCGCCCGGCGAGACATTGGAAAACACCACCGCGCCGCCAATGCCCCTCACCCGCTCTGCGAGGGTCGGCATGGCGAGCGAACGCCCGGTCACGCGCCGCTTGTGCTGGAGAAAATCGGGATGCCCGGCATCGTGCCGCACCAGCCGGCCGCCTTCCAGCAGCGCCATGGTGTTGCCCTGGAGCCCGTGGCGCGCCGGATGGCAGCCGGTGGCAAGGCTGGCGGAAACGACGCGCGTGCAGGAGGGAAACACCGTGCGATAGGCGTCGAACCGTTCGGCGCCGCCGGCGAATGCGGCAAGGCGCGGCGTGGTCCGCGGCGAGAGGAGGTCGCGGCGCAGGCCGTCGAGAATGAGCAGGATGGCGCGGCGCATGTTCAGGCCGCCACGTCGTTGAGCAGCACGGAAAACACGTCGTAATTGCGCAGCTGGAGCCGCCCCGCCCGGTCCGCCTTTACGGGATGGGAGAGGATGAACGGCACCACCTGTTCCTCCAGCCCGCCGTGGGAGCGCAGGCGCGCGCCGGAAAGCTGGGACAGATCGTGATCGCGCGCATGGGCGCCGAGCGCGATGCCCTTGCCGGCGATCACCGCGATATCGCCCTCGCGATCCTCCGGCAGGTCGAACCGCAGGCACGCTTCCGCGCGCGCCGCGGCAAGGGCGATGCCCGGCATCTGGCGGATCGCGTCCAGCACCGCCTCGGGCGCCACGTCCGGCCGTTGCAGATGCACCCGCACGAAGCCGCCGAGGGCGCCATGATGGCGCACGAACGGGTCTGTGATCGGGCAGATGACGCGGGTCGCGCCCGCCCCGAACAGCGCGTCCAGCCGGTCGCCGAGATAGATCACGTTTGGCGCGCCGTCGGCCGCCGCCATGTCGCTCATGCCATGGTCGGCGACGATGCCGAGCCGGGCGCCGAGGGCGAGGATGCGCGCGAGGCGATCATCCACCGCCTGCATGAAGGCGAGCGCCTCGGGAGCACGTACAGCGACAGGTCGGCGCTGTACTGGTCCGGCGCGCCGCGCCCCACCAGGGCGGCGAGGTCGGTAATGCCGTTCTCATCCGCGCGCGCGGCATCGGCCTTCTCGGCGGAAAAGGCGATGCCGGAAAGGCCGTGGCCCAGCGCCTTGCGCAGCTTGTCCTTCGCGGTGACGGCGACAACCTTCGCCCCCGCCTGCGAAAAGGCGGCGAGCAGGGTCGGCGCGCGCATGGGCGTCGCGTCCACCATCATGACGTCCGCGCCGGTCTCGCGATCGAGATAGAAATTGCCGGAAACCCCGTGCACCGCCGGCGGTACGCCGCAGACGATGGAGACATTATTGGGGTTGGTGAAGGTCGGCATCGCCGCCAGCGCCAGGGCGGAAAAGCCCTCGCGGCACATGCGCTCCAGGGTCGGGACGACGCCCGCGGCGCGCGCCGCCGCCACATAGGCCGGGTCGCAGCCATCGAAGCACACCACCACGGTCGGCTGCGCCGGCCAGGCATAGGCGCGCCCGTTCACGCTGACACTGCGCCCCTGCGTCCCCTCGCACGCAGCCCGCGCGGCCGCCGGCTCTGTTTCACCCATCGCTCGGTCCATCCTTGGAAATCGCACCCCGGCGCGCGGCCGCAATGCGCGCGACCAGCACCCCTGCCGGGCGCGATGCAAAAGCTGTTTTCGTCGGCCGGAGGGATATCAAAACGTCACAACACATTTGTGACGTTGAAGGAACATATGTACCAATGGGGAAAGTGCGGGCGCGCTGTTGCCACCGGCCCCCGCAAGACCCTAGCAAGGACATCCCGCGCGGACGGCCGAGACGAGGACGATGTGGTGAACCAGACCCAGGGAGCGCCGGCCGGTGACAGCGAAAACGGCGAGGCCGGCGCCGACGCCGCGCTCGTCGCCCGCATCTGCTGGTATTATTTCAAGGAAGGGCAGACCCAGGACGCCATCGCCCAGCGCCTGAAGATCACCCGCAAGCGGGTGAACCGCATCCTCGGCGAGGCGCGCGAGAGCGGCTTCGTGCAGATCACCATCACCGATCCCGTCGGCGCCTGCGTGGAGCTGGAAGCGCTGCTGGTGGCGCGGTTCGGCCTCACCCGCGCGATCGTCGTGCCCGCGCCCATGGCGGATACGGACGTGCGCGCCTTCATCGGGGCGGCGGCGGGGCGCTATGTGTCGCAAGCGCTGCCGCCGGGCGGCGCGCTCGGCATCAATTGGGGCGGCACCATCAATGCCGCCGCGCAGAACCTGAAGCGCCGCTCGGGCGATGGCAGCCGCGTGGTGCTGCTGTGCGGCGGGCTGGCGCAGAGCACCTATATCAACCCGTTCGACAATGCCGCCATGATGGCGCGCGCGCTCGACGCCACCTGCTATTATGTCACCGCCCCCATGTTCGCCGAAACCGCCGCCCTGCGCGACGCGCTGGTCGCCAGCGAGCCGGTGCGCTCGGTGCTCGCCATGGCGCGCGATCTCGATGTCGCGCTGCTGAGCGCCATCGACCTGTCGGACCAGTCGAAGGCGCTGGAATATGGCGTGATCTCACCCGAGACGCGCCGCACGCTGCTGGAAGCGGGGGCGGTGGGCGATATCTGCGGCCATTATCTCACGGCGGAGGGCGCGAGGGTCGCGCACCCGCTGACCGCGCGCATCGTCAATCCGACCCTGGCGGATCTGCTTTCGATCAAGGAGCGGGTGCTTGCGGCCGGCGGGGTGCAGAAAGTCGCGATCATCCGCGCCGCCCTGCGCGCCGGCCTGTGCCATGTGCTGATCACCGACGAGGACGCGGCCGGGGCCTTGCTGGCTTAGCGCGGGCTCAGCGCTGGCTTAAGGCGCTTTCCCGTTTCAGGAACGCTCAAGAAGGCTCAGTTTCATAGTAATCCCGTAGTAAGGCGCGTTTCCACGGGCCGGTCAGCTTCGGGCTTGCCGGCGCTCCGAGCGGCTCCGCGCCAGATCCCGCCGCTCAACTGGCCGAGCAGGCCAATTCCAAACGTCAGAACGAACTCAGCGCGGGATCGAAGGTGGAGGCAACGTCACCTGCGCTGTGAAAAAGCGCGCGCGGCGCCACGCCTGCAACAAACCCATGCAGGCGAAGGGACATCGAAAGAAATGCGACCTGTCATGTGTCGATGATTCCGATATATTGAAATGATGCCAAGGTGCCGTGCGTTTTCGGCATCGAAGCCAATGATTTTCGTGCGACCGACACGGGAGGTGTGGCGCAATCCGGGCACCGGCCTTCGGGTTTCCAATGCGCCGCATCAAGAATAAGAACGGGAAGGAAGCGAATGGGCACGAGAGCGCTCGATCGACGTTCCGCCATGATGATCGCGGCGGCGGGACTTCTCCTGCCGTGTTCCAGCCTCGCGCGCGCCAGTGAGAGCATTCCCGAGCGCGGTTTGCGCTTCGGCCTGACGCCGGTCTTCCTCACGTCGGACCTGGAATTGCTCGGACGGCTTCAAGCGTATCTTCAGCACGCCATTGGCGTGCCGGTCTCGCTCATCACCCGACGCACCTACCAGGAGATCACCGCTCTCCTCGTTTCCCGCCAGCTCGATGCCGCCTGGATCTGCGGCTATCCGTTCGTCACCCACCGCCGGGACCTCCAACTCGTGGCGGTTCCGGTGTGGCGGGGCAGGCCCCTTTACCAGTCGTACCTGATCGTCGATCGCGACCGTCATGCCGAAGGACTGATGGACCTGCGGGGGGACATCCACGCCTTCTCGGACCCGGACTCGAATTCCGGCTTCCTCGTCACCCGCGCGGCACTGGCAGAACACGGGCTGAGGCCCGACGCCTTCTTCAGCCGGACCTTCTACACCTACGGCCACCGCAACGTGATCCGGGCGGTGGCCTCGGGCCTCGCCGCATCCGGATCGGTGGATGGGTATGTCTACGGCGTGGTCGGGGAGTTGGAACCCCACCTCACGGCGCCGACCCGGGTCCTGCACGCGTCCGAGCTCCTGGGCTTCCCGCCGATCGCGGCGCCCCGCATTCCCGTCGACGCCGGGCAGCTCGTCGCCCTGACGGATGCGCTGCTGCGGATGGGGGATGACCCCGAGGGACGCGCTGCCCTCCACATGCTTCGCCTTGACGGCTTCACCTCCGAGGATGCCTCCTTGTTCGACCCCATCGCTGCGAAGGCGGCGCTGGTCGCGGCCTCGGGGTAGCGGCCATGCGCCTCGACCCGCGAACCTGGCCGATTGCCGCCAAAGTCCCGCTCGCGGTCGCGGTGCTGATGATGTTGGTCGGTGTGGTTCTCTCGGAACGGGTGCTGGCGCGTCTCAACGAGACGCAGGAGATGCACGTTCGGGACCTGGCGCAGAGCTATCTGGACATCCTCTCCACCAGCATCACCCAACCCATCCTGCGCGAGGACACCTGGGAGGTCTTCGAAGCCATCACGCGCGCGCAGGACCTCAGCAAGGGCCTGCGCATCACCGAGGCGATCGTGACCAATGCGACGGGACACGTCATCGCCGCGTCGAACCCGAGACAGCATCCCATCGGGTCGATCGTCGCGGTTCCCGACGGTGGAAGTCCGGGCTCGCAGCCATTCCGCTTCGAGGCCGGCGCCGATATCGCCAATGCCACCCGCGTCCTGGCCTATCCCGGACGGACGGTCGGGGTGATTCACGCCGCCTTCGACACGAGCCACCTTGCCGTCGAGAGGCGCGAGGTTCTGATGACCCTGATCGTGACGAACGGAGCCGTGACGCTGATCCTTGCCGCGGCGGGATGGCTCCTGGTGACGCGGATGATGGCGCCCATCAGGGTCCTCTCGAAGCACCTTGGCGCCGCGCAAGAGGGTTACGCGACGCCGGTTCCGGAGCCGAGGATCGCACGGAGCGGCGATGAGTTCAGGCACCTGTTCGGATCCTACAACGCGCTCGTGAGGTCCATGCATGAGCGCGAGGACCTTGCACGAAAGCTGTTCGACGAGCAGCGCCTCGGCAGCCTCGGCCGCCTCGCATCGGCCCTCGCCCACGAGATCAACAATCCCCTGGGCGGTCTCTTCAATGCCATGGCCACCCTGAAGACGCACGGGCATCACGCGGCCGTCCGCAACAACGCTCTGGGATTGCTCGAAAGAGGGCTGGTCGGCATCCGGGACGTCGTGCGGACCACGCTGGCGGTTCATCGCCAGGAGACCGCTGGTCGCTCGATTTCGGCAAAGGACATCGCCGACCTGCGCCTTCTCATCGTCGCCGAGGCCCGGCGCAAGTCGGTCACGGTCACGATCTCCAATGCCATGCATGGAGACCTTCCTTTGCCGAGCACCCCGATCCGCCAGGCGCTCCTCAACCTGCTTCTCAATGCGGTCGCGGCCGCCCCGCCCGGCTCAGAAGTCAAGCTGGACGCGGTGCGGGACGGCGATGTGCTCGTCCTGGCCGTCGCCGATCGCGGCGGCGGCATACCGGAAGGCACGGTCGGCATCCTCACCGGGAACGACACCTCGCCGCCTCTGCGGACAGGCGGCGGCCTGGGTCTTTGGACCACCCGCCGGATCGTGAACGAGTTGCACGGGCGCATTGAGGTGTCCCTTCCAAGCCAGGGCGGGACCGTCATCAGGATCGCCATTCCCATTGAGCGGCCGATCGAGGAGTTGCCCCATGTCGCCTGAGCGCTGCATCGTCGGGGTCGTCGAGGACGATCCGATCATGGGCGAGAGCCTCGTCCAGCGCCTCACGCTGGAGGGCATGGTCGTCAAATGGTGGCAATGCGGGGCGGAGGCCGTCCGCGACATCCACGGGACACGCTTCGGAGCGATCATCTGCGATATCCGCCTGCCGGACGTCAACGGCGAGGCGGTGTTCCGCGAGGCCGCCAAATCGCCCGACGCGCCGCCCTTCCTCTTCGTCACCGGGTTTGGGGACATCGACCAGGCCGTCCGCCTCATGCGGGCCGGCGCCGGCGACTACGTCACGAAGCCGTTCGAGATGGACGACTTCCTGATGCGGCTGGCAGATCTCGTCCGCCACCGCCGGGATAATGCGACCGGCGTCCTTGGCATCTCACCCGCCATGAAGGAGGTGGAGCGCATGCTTCGCCGCGTGGCCCGCCTCTCATCAAGCCTCCTGATCACCGGCGAGACGGGAAGCGGCAAGGAGGTGGCCGCCCGCTTCGTCCACGCGGCATCCCCCGCGGCGGGCTCCCCTTTCATGGCCGTCAACTGCGCCGCTATTCCGGGGGACCTCCTGGAGAGCGAACTGTTCGGGCACGAGAGAGGGGCCTTCACCGGGGCTGCGGTGCGCCATCTCGGCTATGCGGAGCGCGCCGGTGACGGAACCCTGTTTCTCGACGAGATCGGGGAGATGCGTCCCGACCTTCAGACCAAGATTCTGCGCCTGTTAGAAGACCGGTCGTTCCACCGCGTCGGTGGGGAGAAGCCGATTGCGTTCCGGGGACGGCTGCTGACCGCAACCAATGGCCACCTGGAGAAGCTGGTCGCGACGGGACGCTTCCGGCAGGACCTGCTGTACCGCATCAACGTCGTTTCCGTCCGAATGCCCGCGCTCCGGGAGCGGCCGGAGGATATCCCCTGGTTGATGGAACGCTGCTTCGTCGAGTTCGCTGATCGCGGCGAGGGATCGTTGAAGGGCATCAGTGCGCTCGCAGAGGAGGCTGCCCTCGCGCATTCCTGGCCCGGCAACGTCCGCGAGCTTCGGAACCGGATGGAACGCGGCATGGGTCTCGCACTCGGCGACTGGCTGAGCTATGGGAGAAAATGCGCCGCCTCGGGTTGAATCTCGGGCCCTAGACGCCGAGGCGGCCCGCGACGTCGCAACGTGGGGGTTGCTTGCTGCAAGAGCGCGCGATGTAGAACGACCTCGCCTAAGCTCCCGACGCGCGCGCCTCTCGCTAAATCGGTCTCCCTGGACAAAGACCGGAAGCGGAAACCAGCCTGAACCAGCATGTCCGGTCTCCCGAACGCACGGCGGCGCAACATGTTCGGATTTCCGGACGCCGGATCGGAAAATTCCGGGGCAAATTCTTTTAATACATTGAAATAGAGCCAACAAATTTCCTGGCCCGTCTTCTGCAAAGCGGAAGCAACCCACGCGCATGACGTGGGCTTCCGGGAGGGAGCCAGAATGAAGAGCTTCAAGACCGTCATCGACACGAGCCGCCGCAGATTCCTGACCGGCGCCGGTGTCATGACAGCGGGCATGGCGGCGGCAAGCGTCATGCCGAAGGAGGCGAAGGCCGCCCCGGCGGCCGCCCTCGTCGATTACCCCTCGAACCGCCTCGCCAATGTCGCGGACCTGAAGGTCAACGCGCCGCTCGATGTCGCCTATCCGGATCCCGATGCGCCGGGCGTCCTCATCAAGCTCGGCAAGCGGGTTCCCGGCGGAACGGGGCCCGATGGTGACCTGGTGGGTTTCTCCACGGTGTGCCCCCACAAGGGATTCCCGCTCACCTACAACGCCGCGGACAGGACGATGAACTGTCCCGGCCACTACTCGCGGTTCGACTGCGAGAAGGGGGGCCAGCAGGTCTGGGGGCAGGCCACGCAGAACCTGCCCCAATACGCGCTCCGCATCGACGCCAAGGGGGACATCTACGCCGATGGCGTGGACGAACTCCTTTACGGCCGCCTGTCCAACGTTCTCTGAGGGAGGGAAAGATGGCCTACAAACGCCAGATCGGAAGGCTGCCGATCATCCCGGCCAATGCCACCGTGCACAATGTCGTCTGCCACTATTGCATCGTCGGCTGCGGCTACAAGGCCTACAGCTGGGACGCACGATACGAGGGCGGCACCGCCCCCGCAGACAATGCGTTCGGCGTCGATCTATCGCGGCAGCAGGGCGCCGAGACCTCCGCCTGGTACGCACCCTCAATGTACAATCTCGTGAAGCAGGATGGGAAGGACGTCCATCTTGTGGTGAAGCCCGACAAGGCGTGCGTGGTGAATTCGGGCCTCGGGTCGGTGCGCGGTGCGCGCATGGCCGAGATGAGCTATTCGGGCCAGCGCAACACGCAGCTCCAGCGCCTCACCGCCCCCCTGGTCTGGCGCTATGGCCAGCTCCAGCCGACGAGCTGGGACGATGCCCTCGACCTCGTCGCGCGCGTGACCGCGAACGTCATCGCGGCACAGGGCGAGGACGCCCTGTTCGTCTCCGCCTACGATCATGGCGGCGCCGGCGGCGGCTATGAGAACACCTGGGGGACCGGCAAGCTCTATTTCGGGGCCATGAAGATCAAGAACATCCGCATCCACAACCGCCCCGCCTACAATTCCGAAGTCCATGGCACCCGCGACATGGGCGTCGGGGAGCTCAACAATTGCTACGAGGATGCCGAGCTCGCCGACACGATCGTCGCCGTCGGCACCAATGCGCTCGAGACCCAGACCAACTATTTCCTCAACCACTGGGTCCCCAACCTGCGCGGGACATCGGTGGACAAGAAGAAAAAGGAGTTCGCGAACGAGGCTGTGGAGCGGGCCCGCATCGTCATCGTCGATCCGAGGCGGACCGTGACGGTGAACGCCTGCGAGATCGAGGCGGGCAAGGAGAACGTCCTCCACCTCGCCATCAATTCCGGGACCGACCTGATCCTCTTCAATGCCTGGTTGACCTATGCCGCCGAGAAAGGATGGGTGGACCGCCCCTTCATTGCGGCCTCCACCAAGGATTTCGACAAGGCGGTCGCCGCCAACAAGGTCAGCCTCGCGGAGGCGGCGAAGATCACGGGCGTGAGCGAAGCCGACATCGTGAAGGCCATCACCTGGATCGCCGAACCCAAGGCAGGCAACGCCCGGCGACGGACCATGTTCGCCTACGAGAAGGGGCTGATCTGGGGCAACGACAATTACCGGACCAACCAGTCCCTCGTGAACCTCGCGCTTGCCACCGGCAATATCGGGCGGCCGGGCGGCGGCTGCGTGCGCATGGGGGGCCACCAGGAAGGCTATTCACGCCCCTCCGACGCCCATGTCGGTCGCCCGGCCGCCTATGTCGACAAATTGCTCATCGAGGGCAAGGGCGCGGTGCACCACGTCTGGGGCTGCGACCATTACAAGACCACCCTCAACGCCATGGAGTTCAAGCGGGTCTACAAGAAGCGGACGGACCTCGTGAAGGACGCCATGAATTCGGTGCCCTATGGCGACCGCGATGCCATGGTGAAGGCGATCACCGACGCCATCCGCCAGGGGGGCCTGTTCTCGGTGGATGTCGACATCGTCCCCACCAAGATCGGCGAGGCCGCCCACGTCATCCTTCCCGCCGCGA
>NCEH01000186.1 GCA_002304505.1 Rhizobiales bacterium 32-66-11
GTCAACCAGAAGGCCCATCGGATATTCCTTTTTACGCATTAAGCGCCTCCCCTGCGGACAGGGGAGGCTTGGTTTTTACGCCGCCAGCTTGAGCAATTCGGCGGTGGCCGCTTCGATCGCTTCGGCCTTGAACTCCGGCCCAAAGGCGATCTTTTCAGCCCGCACCACCGTCACATCAGTGATGCCGATAAAGCCGAGCATAGTCTTGATATGGCCTTCCTGAAAGTCGATCGCCGCCAGCGGGCCTTCGGAATAGAGGCCACCGCGGGCCAGAACGATGATCGCCTTCTTGCCTTTCAGCAGACCTTCCGGGCCGGTCTCGGTGTAACGGAAGGTGCGACCAGCACGAAGCACATAGTCAAACCAGGTCTTGAGTAAGGCCGAAATACCGAAATTATACATGGGCGACCCGATCACCAGCAGATCAGCGGCTTCCAGTTCGGCAATCAGCTTATCCGAGGTTTGCGACAACTCAATCTCGGCGGGGTTTTCACCGGCGGTGCCGGCAAAACCGGCTATATTCAGGCTCGACAACGGGGCCAGAGGGGCCTTGCCGAAATCGTGCTCGGTAAAGGTCGCGGACGGATTAGCGGCGGCATATTTGGCCTTAAACGCATCAGTCAGTTGGGCGGACACCGAACCGTCACCGGTGGCGGCGGAATTGATGATCAGAACTTTGGACATAATAAAATCTCCTTGGATGTTGGAAACCGTAATAGTTACTGTTATCTATTAAGATCTGATGCGGGTGTGACATCGCCCGTCATCAGATGAGGTTGTGAGGGCCTCAACGCCCCTTCCGCAAGGTTAGCGGCTCTGCGGGAGGGGCATTTGCGTCAGGGCGTACGACTTGTTGTTGCGCGCGCCTTTTTTTTTAGAACTTGCCGCTCTGGTAGTCGGCAAAGGCCTGATAGATTTCCTGCGGCGTGTTCATGACGAACGGGCCGTGGCGGGCAATGGGCTCTTTCAGCGGCTTACCCGTAACCACAAGAGCGCGGGCGCCGTCAGAACCGGCGGTCAGCACCAGAGACTGACCCGCAGTCAAAACCGCCGCCTGGCCTTTGGTCACAACCGTGTGGTCAATCTCAACCGCACCGTCGAACACATAGACAAAGCCATCGTGATCAACCGGCACCGGCAGGCCAATATCACCATCGGCTTTTAGTGTGACATCGACAATAAATGGCTGCGTCGTCGGCGACGCAATCGGGCCTTTCAGATGGCGATACTCACCGGCAATGACCTTAAGGTGGGCATCTTCGTAGGTGATCTCAGGGATCGTGGCCGCCGGAATATCCTGATACTTGGGTTCAAGCATCTTTTCCTTGGCAGGCAGGTTGAGCCACAGTTGAAAGCCCTGCATCAGACCATCCTCCTGCTCCGGCATTTCCGAGTGAACCAGACCGCGGGCGGTCGTCATCCACTGCACATCACCGGGGCCCAGCAGGCCTTCGTTGCCCTTGGAATCCCTGTGGCGCATCCGACCGGCCAGCATATAGGTGATGGTCTCAAAACCGCGATGGGGATGATCCGGGAAACCGGCAATATAGGCCGATGGATCGTCTGAGCGGAACTCATCCATCATGAGAAACGGATCAACGCCTGGCAGGGCTTGGGTGCCCAGCACACGGTTTAACTTGACACCCGCGCCATCGGTGGCGGGCACGCCGCGCACCAAACGAGAAACAGAACGCGTCTTATCAGATGCGGTGTCACGAACGACGGAGTTGGTAACGGACATTTTCTTACCCCTCCTTTGGGTAAATCTTGTTGTGAGACGATATATAGGCCGCTATGGTCGTTGCCAGAAGATACTAAATCCGAACACTGGTGTTGCATCATATGGAACAGTTAAAAGTCGATATAGACGACCTGTCGGCCTTTTTCCTTGTGGTCGAAACCGGCAGCTTCGCCGGGGCCGCGCGCAAGCTCGGGCGGGCGACCTCGGTCATCAGCTATTCCATCGCCAATCTGGAAGCCCAGCTCGGCGTCTCCCTGTTCGATCGCGACACCACCAAGAAGCCGAGGCTCACCGAGGCCGGGCGCACCGTGCTCGGCGAAGCGCGCGCGCTGGCCAATGGCATGCATGCCCTGCGCGCCAAGGTGAAGGGTCTGCTGCACGGGCTGGAGTCGGAAATCCACCTCGCGCTTGACGTCATGCTGCCCGCCGCACGGGTGGTGGAGGCGCTGAAGGCCTTCAACGAGGCCTTTCCCACCGTGACGCTGCGCCTCTATGTGGAGGCACTCGGCGCCGTGACGCAAATGGTCCTGAACCGGCAGGCGAGCATCGGCGTCAGCGGCCCGCTCGACTTCGGCCTCGACGGACTGGAGCGGATCGGCATCGGCGCGGTGGACCTGGTGCCGGTCGCGGCGCCCTGCCACCCGCTGGCGCTGGCGCCGCACAATCCGCCCGGCGCCGGGCGGGACCATATCCAGCTGGTGCTGACCGACCGCTCTCCCCTGACCGAAGGCATGGACCTCGGCGTCGTCAGCACCCGCACGTGGCGCCTGGCCGATCTCGGCGCGAAGCACACCTTGCTGCGCGAAGGCATCGGCTGGGGCAACATGCCCTTGCCGCTGGTCCAGGAAGATCTGGAATCCGGCCGGCTGGTGAAGCTGGACATGCCCGACGCCCAGGGCTCGCCTTATGCCCTGCAAGCCATCTACCGCACCGATACGCCGCCGGGGCCCGCGGGCGCGTGGCTCATCGCCCGGTTCGAACGGCAGGCGCGGCAGGGCTAGATGCGCGCGCCCGCGTCCCGCCGCACAGGCGCGGCAGGGCAGATCGGGCGCATATCCTCAGGCCGCAACCGCCACCGGCTGCGACAAGGCGAGCGCCGCATCGAAATTCGCCGCCCAGCGCACGGCGTCGCCATCCGGCGCGAGGCCCATGCGGCGCAGCACCTGTTCGGTCTGCGGCGCCAGCCCGCACAGGATCACCTGCGTTCCGCCGTTGCGGCAGCGCCGGACGAACTCGACGACGGCGCCGACCCCGGTCGCGTCGATCATCGACACCTCTTCCATGCGCAGGATGAACACGCGCGGCATCTGGCCGATCTGGTCCAGCACCTCGGAAAGGTGCGCCGCCGCGCCGAAGAACAGCGGGCCGCTGACATCGAACGCCTCGACCCCCGGCGGCAGCAGGGCGCGCACGTCGCCCTCGCCGTCCTCGGCACCGGAAAAGACCTCAACGCGGGTCATTCCCGCCATGCGATGCATGAAGATGACCGCCGCCAAAACCACGCCTACCGCGATCGCCACCGTGAGATCCACCGCGACCGTCAGCCCGAGCGTGGACAGCAGCAGCAGGCGGTCACCGACGGGCGCGCTCATGAGATGGCGGATCTTGCCGATCTCGCTCATGTTCCAGGCCACCACCATGAGGATGGCGGCAAGGCTCGCCAGCGGCACATAGACCGCGAGCGGCGCCAGCAGCAGCATCACCGCCAGCACGAACGCCGCATGAAACACGCCGGCGATGGGCGTGCGGGCGCCGGCGCGGATATTGGTCGCGGTGCGCGCGATCGCCCCCGTCGCCGGCAGGCCGCCGAATATGGCGGACGCGGTATTGGCGAGGCCTTGGGCCACCAGTTCCGCATTGGGCCGGTGCCGCCCGCCGGTCATGCCGTCCGCCACCACGGCGGAGAGCAGGCTTTCGATCCCGGCGAGGAAGGCGATGGTCAGCGCGCTCGGCAGCAGATCGCCGATGCGGGCAAATGTGATGGTCGGGAAGCTCGGCGCCGGCAGCGCGCCGGAAATGCCGCCGAAGCGCGTACCGATGGTATCCACCGGCAGCTTCAGGTACATCACCGCGAGCGAACCGAGCAGCACCACGATGAGGAAGCCCGGCGCCTTGGGCGCCACGCGTCGCAGGATGAGGATGATCGCAAGGGCCGAGATGGACAAGGCCGCGGTGGCGAGCGAGACCGTGGGCGCCGCCTTAATCAGCGCTTCCCACTGGCCGATGAACTCAGCCGGCAGATGGGCGATGGTAAGCCCGAAGAAATCCTTCACCTGGCTGGAAAAGATGATGACCGCGATACCTGCGGTGAAGCCCGTCACCACCGGCTCGGGGATATAGCGCATGAAATTGCCGAGCCGGGCAAAGCCCGCCGCCATCAGGATGATGCCGGCCATGAGGGTGGCGATGATGAGCCCGTCATAGCCGTGGGCGGCGATCACATTCGCCACCACCACCACGAACGCGCCGGTGGGGCCGCCGATCTGATACCGGCTGCCGCCGAAGGCCGAGATGATGAAGCCCGCCACCACGACGGTGATCAGGCCCTTGTCCGGACTCGCACCGGAGGCGATGGCAAGCGCCATGGCGAGCGGCAGGGCGACGATCGCGACCGTGAGGCCGGAGACCGCATCGGCGCGCAGGTCGTTGAACCGATATCCCTGCGCGAGCGCGGTCACGAGTTTGGGAACGAAGCCCTGCCTTTGGGGTCGTCTCCCCTGGCCGGGAACAGGCCCTGCCAAATCGGTCATCTCATGTTCCCCATATCGGCCCCGGCGCCGGCATGCGAAAAAAAGCGCGCACGCATGGCGTTGAATCGGGGCACCATCAATGCCCGTCGAGGCCTCGAAGCACGGCCCAGGCAGGAACACGGCTCCCTAGCACTAAGTTTGGGCGCGGTGGGGTAAACATTCATGTACCAAATCGTCACAGAAGTGTGTTAGTGTTTAGAATGCCGATTTGTAGCGCGCATCTAGAACGATCCGTGAAGCAATTTGGCTGTGTCCATTAGGCTGCGAGGCGAGAAACGGGTAGCGGACTTGAGGGTGTTTTGAAACTTCTTTTGAGTTGTTCCAAAACGTGTTCAGCACGCATCAGCAAGTTTAGCAATGGTGGATGGCCCTAGCCAGTATTGGCGACCTGACCTCAACGGAAATACACATGAGCCGTAACCGAGACTTCCGAGAGCCGCGCCGTCGTGGCTTTGATGACGACTTCGCCGCCCCGCCGCGCAGCAGTTTTGGAGGGGGCGACCGCCCCTTTTCTTCGCCGAGCAGCAGCTTCAGTGCTCCGGCTCCGTCTGGTCCGCCAATCGACGCCACCGTCAAGTGGTTCAACCCTGAGAAGGGCTTCGGCTT
>NCEH01000231.1 GCA_002304505.1 Rhizobiales bacterium 32-66-11
GCAGCTCATCGACAAGGAGGTTCGCCGCCTTGTGGACGAAGGCTATGCCGAAGCCACCCGCATCCTGACGGAGCGGCGCGAGGAACTGGAAGCGCTGGCGCGCGGCCTGCTGGAATACGAGACGCTCTCCGGCGACGAGATCGTGGACCTGCTGGACGGCAAGCCCCCGGTGCGCGACACGGTGATCGAGCCGGCCAATCCGCGCGGCTCGGCGGTGCCCACCGCCGGCAAGAACCGTCCCCGTCCGGGCGGCTCGCCCGGCAGCGCGGAACCCCAGCCCCAGGCCTGACCCTTCGGGATCAGTCCCCGCCTTGACGACGCCCGGCCCGGCAGCTTTCGCTCCGGCCGGGCGTTTTCATTTCAGAGGGCCCTCATCGGCGCGTTTGCCGGGTTTCCCGCCCGTCGTCTTCGGGACTGCGTCGCGCGCTTTGAAGCGCGACCTTCGCGGGCGTCTTGTGTCCGGCCGGTTCCCTCCCTATGCGGGCCTCCCTCGTGGCCGCATGCATCCGGCGCACGGATGCGTGAGACGACAGGTCCGGCCATGGCCCCGGAGTTAACCGGCCTATGCCTCTCGCCTCAAGCGCGGCCGTGCCGCGTCCGGATGGTCGCGACGGGGGAGTGCGGGTCTGCGCGCGGACCCTTTGGGCGTGCGCCGTTCCGCTAGGGATTCTGTCAGACGAGAACAGGCGAGTGCCGCGAGGACGTTCGGTGAACGTGTCCGACGGCATGGTCCCATAGCAGGCGGGACACCATAAGCCACGGGAAGGGAGGGGAGACTGTCGCGGCCTTCATGGGGAGGCCCTGAGCCGGTCTTGCTCCGCTCGGGTCGCAGGGCAAAGCCGGCGTCCCCCGAAATGTCGCGCAGGGGCGGCGTGGCCTGAAGGCGGAAGAGCGGGAGAGGATACAGGCGCCGCTGGCGGCGTCGCGGTGCTGGCGGCCTCGCGGATGGAGCGGGCGGCACGGCGCGTCTGTCTGAGAACAGGCTGCCGGACCGTTGGCCCGCAGGCGTCCATCCATGGGCCGGCCCTCAGACTGCCAGCACCCGCCAGTCCTCGACGCGAGCCGTGGCCCGCGTCGATGGAATGCGTATCAGTGCACGCTCACGGTCACCAGCGAG
>NCEH01000232.1 GCA_002304505.1 Rhizobiales bacterium 32-66-11
GGCGATTTCACCCCCGCCTCCTGGCGCATCGAGGGCGGAAACGTGGTGGTGAACGGCACCTCCGGCACGCAACTTCTGCGATTCGCCCGGCAGGAAGACGGCTCCTGGGCGAAGACTCCGGAGCGCGGACGCCCCCTTCTGATGGTCCGCCCGTGAGGCCTTGAAGGCCCCAAGCATCGCCAACGCTTCATTTCCAACGGGCAGCAACTGATGGTTTCAACGGAGTGTGGCAGTTGCGCCACATCGCAAATCCAGCATTCATGCGGGTTTGCATGTTTTTTATGCAGAACATGCCCCTTTTTTCACATTGGAGAGGATCAAGAAATTTGGTCTCAATTTCGTCAGATATCCATTGGGGGTTCATTTTATGAAGAAGCTCGCTCTTGCCGCTGCCGCCGCTACCATGATGTTCGCTGGCGCCGCATCCGCCGCCGACATGGCCGTGCCGGTGAAGGCGGTTGCGGTGGTTCCTCCCCCGCCGCCGGTGTGGGATCTGGCCTTCGGCGTGACCGCGACGTCCGACTACCTCTTCCGCGGCATCAGCCAGACCAACAACAACCCGGCCATCCAGGGCTTCGCAGAGCTTCAGCTCTTCGACTGGGTGTATTTCAACGTGTGGGCGTCGAACCAGAACTGGGTCGAGAACTTCCAGGACGGCGGCAACAGCTCGCTTGAAGTCGACTTCGCCGGTGGCCTGCGCCACACCTGGGGTGCCTTCACCCTCGACGTCGGCGGCGTCTACTACACCTATCCGGGTGGAACCGACTCCGTGGGCCTCAGCTCCACCGACTACAATTACTGGGAAATCTACGCCAAGCCGAGCTATGTGGTTGCGCCCTGGCTGACGCTGGGTGCGAACCTCTACTGGACCAGCGACATGTATGCCACCGGCACGGATGGCACGGCGCTCTCGCTGACGGCCAAGGTTCCGCTCCCGGCCTTCGGTCCCGGCGGCGACTTCGGCTGGTACCTCTCGGGCGAGTACGGCTATCAGTGGCTGAGCTCCAGCGCCTACACCTATGACGTTGACTATGTGGTCGGCCCCTCGATCGTCACCGTTCAGGAGACCATCAACGGCTACAGCTGGTGGAACGTCGGCGTCGGCTTCACCTAC
>NCEH01000233.1 GCA_002304505.1 Rhizobiales bacterium 32-66-11
TCCATCGGAGACAGCGCTGGCGGCGAATTGAATGCCTTGCTTACGGACTTGATCTCGATGATTGCTGCCCCTTTGCAGCAAACGGGGCGGGATTTTGTGCCATCCCTTGCGCCCGTTCGGCCATGGCCTTCAGGTGCGGAGCGGGATGAAAAGCAGGCCAGCCGGGCGCTCAGGCCCTAGCGCGCGACCGCTTCGGCCCTGAACCCGGCCCTGAGGCACGATGAGCGAAAGAGCTGGGCCTGCCGAATATTGTCCGTCGCAACGTTCGCGCCGCGCGAGGCAGCTCAGAACGAGAAGGGCGTGGCCTCGGGCGGGACGGTGCGAAAATCCACCTTCGGCACGGCCGAGGGCTGGCGCCCTTCATACTCCGCAAGCGCGTCCTCGACGGCGTCCGCGAACCCGGCAAAGATGGCCGCGAACAGATTCAGCATGGTCTCGTGCATGACCGGAAGCAGTTGCACGCTGCCGATGGCCGACGGCGTCCGCCGGATCATGCCAAGCTGTTCCGCCTCCCGCAGCAGCTTCAGAACATGGGCGCGGGAGACGAAGAACTGCCGGGCCAGTGCGGCCACCGGAACGGGCACCGGCATCTCAGGCGGAAAGACGTCGCCTTCCCCGCCGGACACCAGCAATTGCCACGCGATCAGGATGCCCGCATCCCGTTCGGCGAACAGAATGGCTTCCGGCGCATAGTGACGCAGCCGGAAACCGGCCTCGAAACGCGAACCCATCTGGCGGATGAGCATCTTGCCGAAGACCGGATCCTCAATCAGCTCGACCGCCTTTTTGGACGGGGGATGGAGGCGCGCCAGTGACGACAGGATGGCGCGCCAGCGCAGGATCTGCACATCCATCATGCGGTGGGTGGGAACCAGCGGCCTCTGGCGGCGATTCGCGCCCGCTTCCGGTCCCGCCTCCAGATAGCCGGCCCAGCGCATCAGCATGACAATGGCCTTCGCCCGCCCCCGGCTGCACACGCCAAGCTCCTGGCACAGGTTGGCAATGCGGGTGACCGTGAGGCCGACGCCGTTTTCATCTGGACAGGCATCGAGATAGAGCGCGAAAATGCCGAAAATGACCCGGCCCCGGTCGTTCAGGATGCGGTTGAGGATG
>NCEH01000187.1 GCA_002304505.1 Rhizobiales bacterium 32-66-11
CGCATCGCCATCGCCACCGACATGCGGCCGAACCCGGAGTATCACGGGCAGGTGCGCTGACGGGGAAATACCGGGCGGCGGTCTTACGTCGAAATCATCGCATCGCGCCGCCTTCACCGTTGCGAAGGGGGCCCGGAATGCGCAAGAGCGGGCGCTTCGAGGCAACGCGGCGCCCGCTTGTGCTTCAGGTCAGCAGCGTTTCTGTGGACGCCCGAAGGTGGCCGTCGCGCCGGGTCCCTGACATGTCAGTACCCGCCCAGAGGCCGCCTCATCCTGCTCAGACTTTAGGCGCAGGCTGACCCTATTGACGGCAGCCAAGTTTACCGTGCTAGGTTGCGGCGCAAGATCAAAAGCATCAGCGAAGATGCGGTCTCAGGGGGAGCCGGGCGGGCGTATCAGCGCCCCCGGCCGAAACAAGCGAGGGCACAGAGCACGATGACGGACACTGTCTCAGACGTGCCCTACATCGTTGAAGCGGAAGGTCTCACGAAAGAGTTCAAGGGTTTCGCGGCGGTCAAGAACGTCAACCTGCGGATTCGACGGCACACGATTCACGCCCTCATCGGGCCGAACGGTGCCGGTAAGACCACGTGCTTCAACCTGATCACGAAATTCCTGGAGCCGACCCGTGGCGTCATCCGCCTGAACGGGAAGGAGATCACCCGCACCAAGCCCGCCGACGTGGCGCGGCTGGGCATGGTGCGCTCGTTCCAGATCTCGGCGACCTTCGGCCACCTGACGGTGCTGGAGAATGTGCGCGTCGCCCTGCAGCGCGCGTTGGGGAATTCGTTCCATTTCTGGCGGTCCGAGCGCTCGCTCGACGCGCTGAACGAACGCGCCATGCAATTGCTGGAGGAAGTGGACCTCACCTCCTACGCCAAGCATGAGGCGGTGGAACTGCCGTACGGCCGCAAGCGGGCGCTGGAAATCGCCACCACGCTCGCGCTCGAGCCGGAAATGCTGCTGCTCGACGAGCCGACTTCCGGCATGGGGCGCGAGGATATCGCCCGCACCGCCGACCTCATCAAGCGCGTGTCGGCCAACCGCACCGTGCTGATGGTGGAGCACAATCTTTCGGTGGTCGCGGACCTGTCGGACACTATCACCGTGCTGGCGCGGGGCGAGATCCTCACCGAGGGACCGTATTCGGACGTCTCCAAGAACCCGCAAGTGATCGAGGCATATATGGGAACGGGGCATGGCCATGGGTGAGGCGGCCTCCGCCGCGCCGCTGCTCGCGGTGCGCGACCTGCACGGGCATTATGGCGAAAGCCATGTGCTCCATGGCATGAGCTTCGACATCCACAAGGGCGAGGTGGTGACGCTTCTGGGCCGCAACGGCGCCGGCAAGACCACCACCATGCGCGCCATCATGGGCCTGCTGCGCAAGCGCGCCGGCTCGATCCGCTACGACGGCAACGAGACGGTCAAGCTCGCGCCCAACCATATCGCGCGCCTCGGCATCGGCTATTGTCCCGAGGAACGGGGCATTTTCGCCAGCCTGAACGTGCGCGAAAACCTGCTGCTTCCCCCGGTGGTGCTGCCTGGCGGCCTCTCCGTGGACGAGATCCACGATCTGTTCCCCCGCCTGGAGGAACGGCGCAACAGCCAGGGCACCAAGCTGTCCGGCGGTGAGCAGCAGATGCTGGCGATCGCCCGCATCCTGCGCACGGGGGCGAAGCTGCTGCTGCTCGACGAGCCGACCGAAGGGTTGGCGCCGGTGATCGTGCAGCATATCGGCGACATTATCCGTGCGCTGAAGACCAGGGGCTTCACCGTGCTGCTCGTGGAGCAGAACTTCCATTTCGCCTCGACTGTCGCGGACCGCCATTATGTGGTGGAGCACGGCAAGGTGGTGGACATGGTCCCCAACGACAAGATCGCGGAAAACGCGGCGCGTCTCGAAGCCTTTCTCGGCGTCTAAAGCCGGGTTTTCGGAACAACGCAACCGGCAGCCTTGCCGGAGGAGGAAACAAGATGCGTCTTGCAACCATGTTCATGGCGGCCGCGAGCCTTTTCGCCGTCACCGCCGCCCAGGCCCAGACCACGCCGATCCCGGTCAAGATCGGCGTTCTCAACGACCAGTCCGGCCTCTATGCCGATCTCGGCGGACCCGGCTCGGTGTGGGCCGCCAAGAAGGCGGTCGAAGATTTCAATGCCGCCGCGAAGGGCATGAAAGTGGAGGTCGTGTTCGCCGACCACCAGAACAAGGCCGACGTCGGCACCTCCATCGCCCGTCAGTGGTATGACGTGGACGGCGTGGACGTGATCGTCGACGTGCCCAATTCCGGCGTCGCCCTGGCCGTGAACCAGGTGACCAAGGAAAAGAACAAGGTGTTCATCAATTCCGGCGCCGCCAGCTCCGATCTCACGGGCAAGGCCTGCACGCCCAACACCGTGCACTGGACCTATGACACCTGGGCGCTGGCCAACGGCACCGGCAAGGCGATCACCAAGAACGGCGGGGACACCTGGTTCTTCCTCACCGCCGACTATGCCTTCGGCCATGCGCTGGAGCGCGACACCTCGGAAGTCGTGAAGGCCAACGGCGGCAAGGTGCTCGGCACCGTGCGCGTGCCGCTCAACAATTCCGACTTCTCCTCGTTCCTGCTTCAGGCGCAGGGCTCCAAGGCCAAGATCATCGGCCTCGCCAATGCGGGCGGCGACACCATCAACTCCATCAAGCAGGCGGCCGAATACGGCATCGTCGACGGCGGCCAGAAGCTCGCCGGCCTGCTGATCTTCCTCTCCGACGTGCATTCGCTGGGGCTGAAGACCGCGCAGGGCCTGAACCTGACCTCGGCCTGGTACTGGGACATGACGGATGCCAACCGCGCCTTCGCCAAGGAATTCGCGGCGGCCAATCGCGGCGTGCACCCGACCATGGTGCAGGCCGGCGTCTATAGCGGCGTGACCCATTATCTGAAGGCCGTCGAAGCCCTCAAGTCGGCCAAGGACGGCGCGGCCGTGGTGGCCGAGATGAAGAAACTGCCCACCGACGACAAGCTGTTCGGTAAGGGCGAAGTGCGCGCCGACGGCCGCCAGATCCACCCCATGTACCTGTTCGAGGTGAAGAAGCCGTCGGAATCCAAGTATCCGTACGACTATTACACCTTGAAGGCGACGATCCCCGCCAACGAGGCGTTCCGTCCGCTCGACCAGGGCGATTGCCCGCTGGTCAAGAAGACCTGATGGCGTCCGCGGGCCGGCGTCACGCCGGCCCGCTCTCTCCTGTTGCAGAGACCGATCCATGTTCGAGCTAATCGGCATCGCCCCTCAGGCCTTGTTCGGCCAGTTGCTGCTGGGCCTGATCAACGGCGCCTTCTATGCCATGCTGAGCCTCGGGCTCGCGGTGATCTTCGGCCTGTTGAACGTCATCAATTTCACCCACGGCGCCCAATATATGATGGGGGCCTTCGGGGCCTGGATGCTGCTGAATTATGCCGGCATCCCGTTCTGGGGCGCGCTGGTGCTCTCGCCCATCGTGGTGGCGGTGATCGGCATGATCATCGAGCGGCTGCTGTTGCGCCGGCTCTATCATCTCGACCATCTCTACGGCCTGTTGCTGACCTTCGGCCTGGCGCTGATCCTGGAAGGGCTGTTCCGCCGCCAATATGGCGCCTCCGGCCTGCCCTATAACAATCCGCTGCCGGGCGGCACCAATCTCGGCTTCATGTTCCTGCCCAATTACCGCGCCTTCGTGGTGGTGGCCTCGCTGGTGGTGTGCATCGCCACCTGGTTCGTGATCGAGCGCACCAAGCTCGGCTCCTACCTGCGCGCGGCGACCGAGCGGCCGGACCTCGTGCAGGCGTTCGGCATCGACGTGCCGCGCATGATCACGCTGACCTACGGGTTCGGCGTCGGCCTCGCCGCGCTTGCCGGCGTGCTCGCGGCTCCCGCCTATCAGGTCAGCCCCACCATGGGCTCCAATCTCATCATCGTGGTGTTCGCGGTGGTGGTGATCGGCGGCATGGGATCAATCATGGGCGCCATCGTCACCGGCTTCGGCCTCGGCCTCGTGGAGGGCCTCACCAAGGTCTTCTATCCCGAAGCCTCGTCGACGGTGATTTTCGTCATTATGGCCCTCGTGCTTCTGGTGAAGCCCGCCGGCCTGTTCGGCACGGTGAAGTGAGGCCATCATGACTTCCGCGTCCTCCCCCGCCGTCGCCCCCGTGCCCGCCGCCGCCAATGGCTTCACCCCCGCCCGCATCGCCGTCGCGATCGTGGTTCTGGGGCTGCTGCTGGCGGCGCCGTTCGGGGTCTATCCCGTATTCCTGATGAAGGTGCTGTGCTTCTCGCTGTTCGCGTGCGCCTTCAACCTGATGCTGGGCTATACCGGGCTGCTGTCGTTCGGCCATGCCATGTTCTTCGGCGGTGCCGCCTATATCACGGCCTATCTGGTAAAAGTGCAGGGCTTTCCGCCGGAGTTCGGCATCCTCGCGGGCACGGTGTTCGCGGCGCTGCTGGGGCTGCTCACCGGCCTGCTGGCGATCCGCCGGGTCGGCATTTATTTCGCGATGGTGACCCTCGCGCTGTCGCAGATGTTCTTCTTCTTCTGTCTCCAGGCGCCGTTCACCGGCGGCGAGGACGGCTTGCAGGCGGTGCCGCGCGCGACCATGTTCGGCTTCCTGGACATCTCCAAGGACGTCAATCTCTATTATGTCGTGCTCGGCATCTTCCTGATCGGATTTGCCATCATCTATCGCACCATCCATTCGCCCTTCGGGCAGGTGCTGAAGGCGATCCGCGAGAACGAGCCGCGCGCCATTTCGCTCGGCTACCGGGTCAATCAATATAAGGTGCTGGCTCTGGTCCTGTCCGCCGGCCTGGCGGGGCTGGCGGGTTCCACCAAGGCGATCGTGTTCCAGCTCGCCTCGCTCACCGATGTCGCCTGGCCCATGTCGGGCGAGGTCATCCTGATGACCCTGGTGGGCGGCATGGGCACCGTGCTCGGCCCGGTGGTGGGGGCGACCATCATCGTCACCATGCAGAATTATCTGGCCACCTTCGGCGAGTGGGTGCTGGTGATCCAGGGTGTGATCTTCGTGATCGTG
>NCEH01000188.1 GCA_002304505.1 Rhizobiales bacterium 32-66-11
TGGCCGCCGGCGAGAATGGTGATGAGGGCATGGTCGATCACGGCTTCCTGGCCGAAAATCACCGAGGCGATGGCGGCGCGCGCGGTGCGCACGCTGGCGGCGGCCGCCTCCGCATTGCGGATGATCATCTGGTCCAGATCGAACGTCTCGCTTGGTGCCGACATCCACGCTTCTCCTTTGGCGGGGCATCTTCCCGCCCAAAGACGGCAAGACGAGGCCCGCAGATCCACCTTCCCGACGCTAAAGTTCGCGGAGGCCGGAACGACCAGCTTACGATATGTTTGCGCCGCGTCGAACCACAGCTTCGCATACGCACACGTTCGCATGCTCAACTCATCGCGAGGAGCCCATGACAGACAGCCGCGATGCAACGCCAAAAGGGCCGGCGCAGACCGCGACGGCGCCCGGCGGAACGGGGCGGCTCGACGCCCTGATGGCGGCGGCGTCCGCTGCCGGCGGCCGCGGCCCGGCGCCGCTGGAGCGCTGGAATCCGCCCGATTGCGGCGATATCGACATGCGCATCGCCGCCGACGGCACCTGGTTCTATGCCGGTACCCCGATCGGCCGCCCGGCCCTGGTGCGGCTGTTTGCTTCCGTGCTGACGCGGGAGGACGGGCGCTTCGTGCTCAAGACGCCGGCGGAAAAGGTGGGGCTGAGCGTGGAGGACGCGCCGTTCCTCGCGGTGGATTTCGCGGAGGAAGAGACGAAAGCGGGCAAGGTGCTGGTATTCCGCACCAATCTGGACGACATCGTGCGCTGCGGCCCCGGCCATGATTTGCGCTTTGCGCCGGGCGCGGGGGTTGGCGAAGTGCGGCCCTACCTCCATGTACGGCGCGGGCTGGAAGCGCGCCTCACCCGCGCCGCGTTCGTGGATTTGGTGGAGCGGGGCGAGGTGCGGGACCTTGAGGGTGTGCCCATGTTCGGGATCGCCTCCGGCGGCTGCTTCTATCCCATGATGGCGGCGGACGAATTGGACCGGGCCTCGACATGATGGAGCTGCTGAAGACGCGCATGGACACATTCGACGATTTCGCCGCCCGGGCGCGGACGCGGCTGCGGGCGGCACCGCCGCCCCCCTTTTCCCCGGAAAGTGCGGCCGGCCTCAACGGGGACCACGCGCTCGCCACCGATCCCGCCTCCCTGCTGCCGCAACGCGCGCCGCGCCATGCCGCCGTGCTGGTGCCCATCGTCGCCCGCGCCGAGCCTGCGGTATTGCTGACCTTGCGTTCGCCCCACCTTTCCCACCACCCAGGCCAGATCGCCTTTCCCGGCGGACGGGTGGATCCCGAGGACAAGGACGAGGTGGCGGCCGCCCTGCGCGAAGCCAATGAGGAAGTGGGCATCGCCGCCCGTTTCATCGCGCCTTTGGGCTTTCTCGACGGCTATCTCTCCAGCACCGGCTTCTGGATCGTTCCGGTGGTGGCGCGGCTCGATCCCGATTATGGAATGAGGCTCAATCCCGGCGAGGTGCAGGAGGCGTTCGAGGTGCCGCTGGCCTTCCTGATGACGCCGGCGAACCATCTGCGGCAGTCGGGCGAGCGCAACGGCGTGCTGCGCCATTTCTATGCCATGCCCTATCGCGAGCGCTTCATCTGGGGCGCCACGGCGGGAATCCTGCGCAATCTCTACGACCGGGTTTATGGCTGATGCTGCGCACCCTCCTCATCGAAGGCGGCCTGTTCCTCACGCCGTTCGTTCTTTACGCCTTGCTGCTGCTGGTGACGCGCGGTTCCATTTTGCCGGCGGAATGGTCGCCGCGCATGATGGGGGTGCTGTCGGTGATCGCGATCGTGCTGATGGCGCTCGGCCTGCTCGCCTTCGAGCACGGGCGCGGCGCGCCGCCGGGCACCCGCTATGTTCCCGCCGAGGTGAAGGACGGGGTGCTCGTTCCGGGCCGCTTCGAATGAACGCGCCTTCGCTCGCCGATGCCCCCTGGTTCACGGCCGCGCCGCTGCGCCGGGTACTCGGCGCCCTGGATGGGGCGGGCGAGGAGACGCGGGTGGTCGGCGGGGCGGTGCGCAATGCCCTGCTGCGGCGGCCGGTGAGCGAAGTGGATCTCGCCACCACCGCCCTGCCGGAAGAGACCATGCGCCGCGCGCGCGCCGCCGGGCTGAAGGCGGTGCCCACCGGCCTTGCCCACGGCACGGTGACCGTGATCGCCGACGGCACGCCGTTCGAGGTGACCACCCTGCGCGAGGACATCGAGACCGACGGGCGCCACGCGCAGGTGCGCTTCGGCCGCGACTGGCGGGCGGATGCCGCGCGGCGCGACTTCACCATGAACGCGCTTTATGCCGATGCGCAGGGCCGGGTGATCGACCTGGTGGGCGGCCTTGCCGATCTGCGGACCGGGCGGGTGCGCTTCATCGGGGATGCGCAAACGCGCATTCGCGAAGACCATCTGCGCATCATGCGCCTGTTCCGCTTCCATGCCGCCTATGGGCGCGGCCCCATGGATGACGCCGCGCTTTCCGCCGCCATCCGCCTGCGGACGGGCATCCTGCGCCTGTCGCGCGAGAGGGTGGGCAGCGAATTGCTCAAGCTCCTGGTGGTACAAGGCGCCGCGCCGACCGTGCGGCTGATGGGCGAGACCGGCTTTTTGCCGACGATCCTCGGTGGCGTGCCGGATCTCATTTCCTTCGAACGCCTTGCGGCGTTGGATGTTGCCCTTGATCTGCCGCCCGATGCCGTACGCCGGCTCGGCGTTTTGGCCGTGCGCGTCCTGGAAGATGCGGCGCGGCTGCGCGAGCGGCTGCGCCTGTCCAACGCGGCATTCAAGCGGCTCCACGGCATGGCGGGCGCGGGGCGCGGGGCGATGGACGCACGGCAGGCCCGCGCGGCGATCTACCGGTTCGGACGCACCCCTTTCGAGGATTGCCTTCTGGTGGGCGTGGCGCGCGGGGCGCGGGGAAGCGACGAGGTGGCGGTGCTGCTGGATCTGGCCCGCGCCTGGCCGGTGCCGGCCGCGCCGTTCTGCGCCGCCGATCTCATGGCCCAGGGGCTCAAGCCGGGCCCGGCGCTCGGGGCGGCGTTGGCCCGCATGGAGGAGGCCTGGATCGCGGCGGATTTTCCAACCGACGCACGGAGCCTGCGCGAGATTGCGGCACTGGCGCAGCCCTGAAACGCAAAAGGCCCTTCCGGGGAAGGGCCTTCCGATGTTGATCGCCGCAAGCTTCGAAACGCCGCGCAATATCAAACGCGGCGCGAGGCGAGCTACCGGGCGGAGAGCCCGAGGCGAAGATCAGTCTTCCTCGTCTTCTTCTTCGTCTTCGTCGAGGTCGAATTCCTCGATCTCCAGCGCGTCGAGGGCGATAGCCGGAAGCTTCTGGGTCCGGAATTCGACCACTTCCTCGGCGAACCACAACACTTCGACGATCTCGCCTTCAACGGCGATAACGGTCAAGGCCGGGCTGCCGGACTTGAGTTGAACGATTTCACCGGGCGCGAAGGCCATTGCAGCATCTCCTCAACAGATGCTTCCGCCTAAACGGCTTCTATGACAGTGCCATCACACGGCTGGGGCGAAGCGGTACAAAGCGCAATTTAGGGCCATTTTACCTCCGGCGGCATGGAGGAGAGGATCGAGGCGACGTTGCCCCCTGTCTTCAGGCCGAAAATGGTGCCCCGGTCATAAAGCAGGTTGAATTCCACATAGCGCCCGCGCCGCACCAGCTGTTCCTCGCGGTCGTCCCTGGTCCAGGGGGTCTGGAAATTGGCGCGCACGAGGCGGGGATAGATGTCCAGAAAGGCGCGGCCGACATCCTGCGTGAAGGCGAAATCCGCATTGAAATCGCCGCTGTCCAGCCAATCGTAGAAGATGCCGCCGATGCCGCGCGGCTCGTTGCGGTGCTTGAGGAAGAAATACTCCTCGCACCACGCCTTCAGCCGCGCATAGTCCGCCACGGCATGCGGCGTGCACGCGGCCTCCATCGCCGCATGGAAGGCGATGGTATCGGGATCGTCCTGGGTGCGGCGTCGGTTCAGCACCGGGGTGAGGTCCGCGCCGCCGCCGAACCAGCTCTTGGTGGTGACGACGAAGCGCGTGTTCATGTGCACGGCCGGCACATGGGGGTTCGTCATGTGCGCGATCAGCGAGATGCCCGAGGCCCAGAAGCGCGGGTCTTCCGCCGCGCCGGGGATCTGGGCGCGGAATTCGGGGGCGAATTCCCCGAACACCGTGGAGGTGTGCACGCCGACTTTTTCGAACAGGCGCCCGCGCATCATTGCCATGGTGCCGCCGCCGCCCGGCGCGCCGCTATGGTCGGTGCGATTCCAGGGCGAGCGCTCGAAGATCGCGGCTGGGCCGGCATAAAGCGCGGCGGGCGCCTCGTTCTCCAACGCCTCGAAGGCGGAGATGATGCGGCCCTGCAGTTCTTCGAACCAGGCACGGGCGCGGACTTTGCGGTCCTCGATATCGGATGGGAGCATGAATGATCCTTGCGCGGCGACGCCCCGTTCTGCGCCACCGCCGCCGCAAGTTCAACGCGCCGCCTTCGTGCCGGGCGGCGGCGGAGCGGTTTTGCCGCGCCGGTGCTTATGGTATCTGCCTCACTCGGAAGGCGGGGCGATCATGCGACTATATTCGGGGCCGGCCGCGATGATGCGGTCGTTGCAGCGCGTGGACGTGGGCGATGTTCCTTTGTTTTTTGGGACAGCGTTTATTTTTTTCATGATCATGTTTTTCAGGGTCAATACTTATCTGGTAAACCCCCGTTTCTGGGCTGAAGATTTACCGATTTTTTGGTTTCATGCTTATTGGGATCCGTTTTACAAACCGTTCCTCATTCCATATTCCGGCTATCTCAATTTCATGCCTCGGCTCATTGCCGCGCTCGCCGAAATGATTCCTTATAAGGTTCATCCGGCCTTTTATGTTTATGCCAGCGTCCTGATGTCGGCATGGACGGCGGCCGTCCTTTCTGTGTCGTCGGGGGCGCGCGCGCAGGGCGTCATCTTCGGCTTGCTTCTGGCCTTGGTCCCCCATTCCGGGGAGGTGTGGGCGACCCCGGCCAATCTGCAATGGGTCATGGC
>NCEH01000039.1 GCA_002304505.1 Rhizobiales bacterium 32-66-11
GGCCGGAAAGCGCCGACCCTGAGGTGAATTTGCATGCGTGATCCATACGACGTCCTCGGCGTTGCCAAGAACGCCGACGAAGCGGAGATCAAGCGCGCCTATCGGCGGCTGGCGAAGAAGCTGCATCCCGACGCCAACCAGGGCGACCCGAAGGCGCAGGACCGCTTTGCCGAGTTGAATACCGCCCACGAGATTCTGGCCGATGCCGAAAAGCGCGGGCAGTTCGACCGGGGCGAGATCGATGCGGACGGCAAGCCACGCGCCCCGGATTTCTCCGGTTTCGGCGGCGGGCGCGGCCGGCCCGGTCCGGGCGGCTTTTCCGGCTTCGATGGCGATACGATTTTCGAGAGTTTTTCCTTCGGTCCTGAGGGGGTGCGACGCAATGCCCGGCGTGGCCCTGACCTCGGCGAGGATCTTGGCGATATGTTCGGATTCGGCCGCCAGCGGCGCGGCGCGCGCGGCGGGATGCCGGAGCCGGGCGCCGATATCGAGCTGACCTTGCCGGTGAGCTACGAAGAGGCCACCCATGGCGCGGGAAAGCGCGTGCAATTGCCCAGCGGCAAGCAGGTGGAGGTGAAGATCGCCGCCGGCACGCTGGAAGGCCATCGCATGCGCCTGAAGGGGCAGGGGGAGATGAGCCCGCTCGGCGGTCCGCCGGGGGATGCCTTCGTCACCATCAGCTATGCCCCGCACGAGAAGTTCAAGCGCGAGGACTTCGACCTGCGCTATGAGGCCGACGTCCCGCTCCCCGATGCCGTGCTCGGCGCCAAGGTGCGGGTGCCGACGCTGACGGGGGCCGTGGACCTGAACATTCCCGCCTGGACCTCCGGCGGGCGCACCTTCCGCCTGCGCGGCAAGGGGCTTCCCAAGGCCTCCGGCGGGCATGGCGATCTGCTGGTCAGCGCCAATCTGGTGTTGCCGGCCGAACATGACCCGGAGCTTGAAGCGCTGATGCGCAAGATGCGCGCGGTCGCCGAGGAAAAATGACCCCCGGGGCGGCGAGTCTGCGTCGCCGCGGTTCACGCCCCGAGCCTCGCGCGCCGCGTCGGTGCGCCGCGCCTTGCTGTTGAAGCCGTGATTGGCTGCGTCCTGTGCTGCGACCTAGGTTGCCGCCGGCATCGCGTGCCGCGCCACGGGCAGCGTCTTAGGCAGCGTTTCTGGGCGCGCGCGCGTCAGCAGGAGTAGAACATGATGGATCGCAGGGTACGGATATGCGCGGCCAGTCTGGTGTTCGGCGCGTTTGCGCTGCCCGGCGCGGCCCTTGCCCAGTCCACGCCGGCGCCGGCCAGGCACGACCACACCATGCCCATGGCGATGCCGGTCCCCGCCGCCACGACCCCGGCGGCGCCCGGCGATTCTCCGGCCACCGCCGCGCTCCAGGCGGCGAACGCCAAGATGCATGCCGACATGGCCATTGCTTACACGGGCGATGCCGACGTCGATTTCGTGCGCGGCATGATCGCTCACCACCAGGGCGCCATCGACATGGCGAAGGTGGAACTGAGCTATGGCACGGACCCGCAGATCCGCAAGCTGGCCGAGGGCATCATCGCGGCGCAGGAACAGGAAATCGCCGACATGCGCAAATGGCTCGCCGCCAAGGGGCGATGAGCGGCGCGGCGGGAAGCGCTGAAGCAATGCTTCGGAGCAGGACGCGAAAATGAAAAAGGCCCCGCCGCCGGCGAGGCCTTTTTGTCGGATGGCTTGATCCGGCGTGCGTCAGACCGCGATGCGGTCGGCACCGGCGACGGGTTCGCGCAGAACATAGCCGCGACCCCAGACGGTCTCGATGTAATTCTTGCCCGCCGAGGCGTTCGCGAGCTTCTTGCGCAGCTTGCAGATGAACACGTCGATGATCTTAAGCTCGGGCTCGTCCATGCCGCCGTAGAGATGGTTCAGGAACATCTCCTTGGTGAGCGTGGTGCCCTTGCGGAGCGAGAGCAGCTCCAGCATCTGGTATTCCTTGCCAGTCAGATGGACCCGCGCGCCTTCCACTTCCACCGTCTTGGTGTCGAGGTTGACGATCAGGTCGCCGGTCTGGATCACCGACTGGGCATGGCCCTTTGAGCGCCGCACGATGGCGTGGATGCGCGCCACCATCTCGTCCTTGTGGAACGGCTTGGTGAGATAATCATCGGCGCCGAAGCCGAAGCCCTTCACCTTGTCCTCGGTGCCGGCGAGGCCGGAGAGGATGAGGATGGGGGTTTTCACCTTGGCGACGCGCAGATTGCGCAGCACCTCGAAGCCCGACATATCCGGAAGGTTTATGTCGAGCAGGATGATGTCGTATTCATAGACCTTACCCAGGTCGATGCCTTCTTCACCGAGATCCGTCGTGTAGACATTAAAGCTCTCGGACTTCAGCATCAGCTCGATGCTTTGGGCCGTCGCACTGTCGTCCTCGATGAGCAAGACGCGCATGGCAATCCCCTTCCTCGCAACAACCCGAAAAGCGGCGTGCCGCCCTTGGTGTGCTCAGCCGACAGTGTGATTCGCGATACGTGTGATGAATCGATACCCGATACCGATTCATCTGGACAAGAGTCCTTCGAAAAAACTTTGTGCATGAGTGCGAAGACTGACTCTCCGCACACAGCTAAAGTTGTTTCGACCGACTCGGCCTGTATCTCCACACCATCTCCCGAGCCTCGGGAGCGTCGGCCAAGGGGCTTTTTCGAAGCGCCCTCATCCGAACCGTGGAGGCATCATTAACGAAGTCGGTAAACGATTGGTTTCCGTCCCGCGAGGTTAAGCGATTTTCCTCGCCAAAGCGGCGCGGTGGTAAGGAAAGGGCAACAGGTCGGCGTCATTGTAGCTCTGGAAGCGCCGGGAACCTGGCCGCCGCGTTCATTTGTGCCTTCGGAGTATCGCGTTCCATGAAGTCGCGTGAACCCCTGATCCGCGCCAAGCGGTTCAAGATCGAGGATGCGCGCCGGCGCATCGTGCGGATCGATACCATGATCGCCGAGTTCGACCGCATGGCGGCCGATCTCGATCGCGACATCGCCGGCGAGGAGGAGCGGTCGGGCATTTCCGATCCGCGCCATTTCGCCTATTCCCCGCTCGCCACCGCGGCGCGTCAGCGGCGCGACAATCTCTCCCGCTCCGCCCAGGACCTGCGCACCCAGCGCGACGAGGCGGAGGGCGCCCTTGCGGACGCCGAGGCCCAGCTCCAGATGGAAGAGGCGGCCAGCGAGCGCGAGCGCGTCAGCGAGGCGGAAGCGCTGGAGCGTCGCATCGGCTGGCGCATGGGCGAGCCGGCCCGCGCCTGAGGGCTTTGGCCTCACGGCTTGGCCTGAGGGTTTGGCGGATGCCGGCAGGCCTCCGCCTCTCTGAGGTCATTACAAAAAGGACGTCATTTCAGCTTCTTGCCTGCGGAAGGCCCAGAAGGGCTTCACCTTTGGTGGGTCTTGATTTAGCCTCATTTCCCTGGGGTGCGGCGCTTTCGCCGCGCGCGGGCTCGGCGGCGAAAATGTATTTCTCCGCAAAGCCTTGTGGCCGCTTATTAGAGTGAGAGTTTAAGTCTCGCTTTTTCAACGGTGCCCGTGGGCGGGATCAGGACGGTCGTGGCGAACTCGGATGTGCTGAGCGATCTTGTGATCGCGGTTTCCCTTGGGGATCGCGACGCCTTCCAGATTCTGTATGCCCGCACCAGCCCCCGTTTCTTTGGCATCGCCCTGCGCCTGCTGCGCCACCGCGATCGCGCCACGGCCGCGCTGAAGGCCGCCTATCTCTCGATCTGGAACCAAGCGCAGGCGTTGCGCCCGTTGTTCGATGCCGCCACGCAGGAAGACGAGGGGTTCGCCGATCGTCCGGCGGCAGAGACCCTGCGCGACCTCATCGGCGATCCCTTGTGCTGGATGGTCGCGCATGTGCGGCGCGCCGCGCTCGATCTCGCCCGTGAGCAGGCCAGCGACGACGGTTCGGTGTTCGAGCCGTTCGCGGCCGAGGAGGCGGCGGACGATCCCCTGGCCAGCGAGGGGCGCAGCCGCGCGCTGCTCGAACTGCTCGGCTGCCTCGGCCAGCTTTCGGAGGAACGCCGCCGCATGGTCCTGCTGGCCTATTATGACGGCTGGACCCGCGACGCGCTCTCCGTCTATTTCGATGCGCCCGTCCACGGCATCAACAGCTGGTTGCGGCGGAGCGTCGGCGAAATCGACGCGGTCCTGCAATGACGGGTGCGCGCGAAGACGATCGCCAGGACGCCGCCGAATATGTGCTCGGCACGCTCGATGCCGCCGAACGCAGCGCCGCCCGGGCGCGGATCGCCAGCGACAGCGCGTTCGCCGCCCTCGTCATGCTCTGGGAATGCCGGCTTGGGCCGCTGCACGAACTCTCGGTCAGCGTGTCCCCGCCCGAAGGGCTGCTGCAAGAGATCATGGCGGAGCTGCCGGAGGCGCAGAGCGGCCCAGCCGTTGCCGAGGCAGCGCCCGAGCACGGAGCCGACGACGCCGCCTCGTCCACGGTGCTGCCGTCCCCCGCCGCTCCGGCTGCCGCCTCGGCGTCCCCCGCCACGCCGGATGCTCCCCCTGTCGGCGAGGGGACCTCGGCCGAGGAGCCATTGCCGATTCCTGCGGTGGTGGCGGAAGCGGAAATCCGGGAGCTGGAGAAGGACCCCGGCGTGGAGGGCGCCGCATCGGCCCGTGCGCCGTCGCCCGCGCCGCAGAAGAGCGTCCCACCCCCGCCGCCACCTGCGCCAGTGCCGGCCGCCCGCAATCCCTGGCGCGTGGCGAGCGGGCTGATGGCGATCCTGGTGCTCGGCCTCGGCGGACTGCTGCTGCGCGACGTGGGTCGCAGCGACAGGGGAAGCCTCCCGCCGCCCACCGCACAGACCGCCGTCCCGCCAACTCCCGTTCCACAAACGCCCGCCGCGCAGACCCCCACCGCGCAACCTGGCGCCGCGCAGCCTGGCCCTCCGCAGACGCAGCACGAGGCGGTGCTGACCCCGCGCAGCGCGCCGCGTGTCACCATAAAGCTCGATCCGGCGACCCATCGCCTGGATGTGGTCGGGCTTCCCGGTCCGCCGCCGGACGGGCAGACCTATCGCCTGTGGCTGGTGTCGCAGGATGGCACGCGACACCTGCTCTGCGCCTTCCGCGACCCGACCGCCCTCGCCCCCGATCTCACGGCCTGGACCGGAGAATCCACCGCCATGCTGGAGATCACGCTTGAAGCCGCCGCTGCCGCGCCGGGGCAGGGCGCGGGCGAAGTGATCCTCACCGGGCCGCTCCGGCGGCTGTGATCTCATCTCGCGGGGCGTGCGTTTCCTGCGCCGCGCGATCATGCCATAAGCGGGACTTCCGCTTCACCGAGGCCTTGCACAGCTTATGACCGTTGCCGTCGCCGTAGAAAATGCCGTCAAGATGTTCGGCACGCAGCAGGCGCTTGCGGGCATCTCCCTGGATGTGCAGCCGGGCGAGCTGGTGGCGCTGCTCGGGCCTTCCGGCTCGGGCAAGACCACCCTGCTGCGCGTGGTCGCGGGGCTGGAGCAATTGGATTCCGGCCGGGTGGTCCTGGATGGGGCGGACGCCTCCACCGTGCCGGTGCGCTATCGCGGCATCGGCTTCGTGTTCCAGCATTATGCCCTGTTCCGCCATATGAACGTGGCCGACAACATCGCCTATGGGCTGCGCTCGCGCCCGCGCGCCACGCGCCCGTCCGAAGGCGACATCTCCAGCCGTGTGGAAAGCCTGCTCGCTCTGGTGCAGCTGGCGGGCTATGGCGCGCGCTATCCGGCGCAATTGTCCGGCGGCCAGCGCCAGCGCGTGGCCTTGGCGCGCGCGCTCGCCATCGAGCCCAAGGTGTTGCTGCTCGACGAGCCGTTCGGCGCGCTCGACGCCTTGGTCCGCAAGGAATTGCGCGCCTGGCTGCGGCATCTGCACGAACAGACCGGCCACACCACCTTGTTCGTGACACACGACCAGGAAGAAGCCCTCGAACTGGCCGACCGCGTGGTGGTGATGAGCAAGGGCCGCATCGAACAGGTGGGCACGCCGGACGATGTCTATGACCGGCCCTCCACGCCCGACGTGTTCGGCTTCATGGGCGAATCGAGCCGCATTCCGGTGGAGGTCGCGCAGGGCGTGGTGCGGGCCGAAGGGCAGATCATCGCCACCGCCGTGGAGCGCGTGGCCGATGGCCCGGCGGTGCTGTTCGCGCGGCCGCACGACATCACGGTCGCGCTCGCCGGAACACCCGGGGCGGAGGGGATGGTGAAAGCCTATCGGCGCCACGGGGCGATCCGCCGGCTGGAGCTGGAGGTGGGCGGCGCGCATGTGGAAGCCGATGTCGCCCCCACGGCCAAAGTGCCCGAGGCCGGCAAGGTCGCGGTGCGGTTCGACCGCGCCCGGCTGTTTCCGGCCAGCGGGCCGGGGGTGGATTGCCGCCCGCCGGCCTCCCACCAGGTGGGCGAATACGCGATCTGACGGCCAAGGCTGCGGCGCCGGGGCATATTCGGATTTTGCGCCCGCGAAAGGCTTGCCTGCGGCCGCGTGCGGGCGCTATCGACAGGGGGTGCGCCTCGCCGCACGATCGCACCGCCCTCCGCGGCGGCGCGGCCCCTTTCCCGCGCCCGAGAGGTCTTCCATGAGCGATGATCCCCTTCACCCGCGCCCCGTGGATCGGGCCCTGGATCGCAACTTCCGCCATGGCCAGTCCATGGAGCCGAATTATTCCGGCGCCACCTCGTTCCTGCGTCGGCGCTACGCCAAGGATGGCGGCGGGGCGGAGGCCGTGGTGTGGGGCATTCCGCTCGATGTCACGGTGTCCAACCGGCCCGGCACGCGATTCGGGCCGCGCGCTATCCGCGCCGCGTCCGCGATCCTGGACGGCGACGAATTCTATCCCTTCGGCTTCGATCCCTTCGCGGCGCTCGATGTGGCGGACGCCGGCGACTGCGTGTTCGACTATGGCCTGCCTTATTCCATCCCCGCCGCCATCGAGGCGCAGGCGGCGCAGCATTTCGCGCGCGGCTCCCATCTCGTGACCCTGGGCGGGGACCATTTCCTCACCTATCCCGTGCTCAAAGCCCTGGTGGCGCACCTCGGCGAGCCGATCGCCTTGGTGCAGTTCGATGCCCACCAGGACACCTGGGACGATGACGGAACCCGCGTCGACCACGGCACCATGATCACCCGCGCGGTGAAGGACGGGCTGATCCGGGTGGATCGCTCGGTGCAGGTCGGCATCCGCACCCATGCGCCGGAAACCTATGGCATCGACGTGCTGCACGGCTTCGATGCCGCCGACCTCGGCCCGCGCGGCATCATCCGCCATATCCGCGAGCGGGTGGGCGATGCGCCGGTCTATCTCACCTTCGACATCGACGCGCTCGACCCCGCTTTCGCGCCCGGCACCGGCACGCCGGTGTGCGGCGGGCTCTCCAGCCGCGAGGCGCTGATGACCGTGGGCGGGCTCGGCGATCTCAACCTGAAGGGCTTCGACGTGGTGGAGGTGTCCCCGCCCTACGACCATGCGGAGATCACGGCGCTCGCGGGCGCGAGCCTGGCCGCCACCTATCTGTGCCTGCTCGCCCAGCGCAAGGCGCAAGGGCTGAGCATCGCGCTCTAGCGGGCCGGCCCGATGCTGCGCCGGCTGCTGCCGTTTCTCTTCCCCATCGTCGGGCACGGCCTCGCGCTGGCGTGGCCGGTGCTCTACCCGCTGTTGGGGCGCGTCGCGCAATGGGCCGCCTCGCTGCTGATGATGGGGACCATCTTCGCGGCCGTGAGCCATGCCGACACCGTCTCGGCGCGCTTGCCGCAGCCGTTCGGAACCCTCGTCCTGACCTTCAGCGTCACCCTCATCGAAGTGTCGGTGCTGGTGTCCATGATGCTGCACGGGGAGAACAACCCGACTTTGCCGCGCGAGGCGGTACTCTCCACGGTCATGTTCGTGCTCACGGGCGTGGTGGGCCTGTGCCTGCTGCTGGGCGGGCTGCGCCATCGCGAGCAGGAGGTGCGCCAGCAGGGGCTGAGCGGATTCCTATCGGTCATCATGTCGATTTCGATTCTTGCCTTGATCCTGCCGAGCATGACCACGAGCGGCCAACTCGGAGCGCCGAAAACCCTCGACATCGCCGTCATCATGTCCGGCGTGGTGCTGCTGTATGGATCGTTCCTGTTCATGCAGACGGTGCGCCATCGCGATCATTTCCTCGGCTGGGACGAGAGCGAGGAGCGCGAGGCGACCGCCAGCGAATTCTGGCGCGCGGTGGTATTTCTGCTGCTGAGCCTCGGCGGCGTGGTGCTGCTCTCCAATCATGTGGCGGAGGGCGTCGAGCGGTTCATGGCGCGCCAGGGTCTGCCGGATCCGGATGCGGTGGTGGGCGCCATCGTCGTGGCGATCCTGCTGTTGCCGGAGACCATCACCGCGGTGCGGGCGGCGCGGCGCAACCGGTTGCAGCGGGCGTTGAATGCCGCGCTCGGCTCGGCGCTGGCCACCATCGGCCTGACCATGCCGGTCATGGTGGCGGTGAGCTACATGGTGGACCGGCAGGTCACCCTTGCGCTTGATCCCGAGGACCGGGTGCAATTGCTGCTCGCGCTGGTGCTGAGCATCGTGTCCTTCGGCACCGGCAAGACCAATGCCCTGACGGGGCTGGTGCATCTGGTGCTGTTCTTTGTTTATGTCATGACGCTTTTTTCGCCCTGACCGGCGGCGCGTGCTTCCACGCGGTGGACACCGCCGGGGCGCGGTGGCATGGTCCGCGCGATCAAGGGCGAGGCGTCAAGCAGCGAGGCGTGGGCCGTGAAAGAGTTCCTGCTCTATGTGTTCACCTGGTGGAATAAGCAGACGGTCGGCACCATGCTGTGGACCCGTCGCTTCGGCGAGTTCGTGGGGCAGGATGAGGCGGGCAACCGTTATTTCCGCACCAAGGGCGGCGCCATAGATCCGCAATTGGGGTTCGAACGCCGCTGGGTGATCTATCCCGGCTATGCCGACAGCACCACCATCCCAACCGGCTGGTACGGCTGGATTCACCATCGCACCGACACCCCGCCGACCGAAGAATCCTATACCCCGCGCGACTGGCAGAAGCCGCATCTGCGGAACATGACCGGCTCGCCGGCCGCCTATCGGCCCAAGGGCGCGGTTCCCGGCGGCCGCAACCGTCCGGAAGTCACGGGCGACTACAAGGCATGGGCGCCGGGCGAGTGAGATTGCGCGCGCCGATCGGCCCGTGAGGCCGGCGGCGATGGGCCTGCGGGCGCGGGCTTTGATCCCGCGCTTTCCTTCGGACATGCGCGATTCGCCCTCGCAGCGCCGCATTGCAGGTGATAACCAGCAGGGAATTGGGCGCGCTTCACCGTGCCGCGTGCGTCGGGAAGATGGCTTGGACGGCGCGCCGTCCGCCGGATGCCAGCGCAATGCGCGGAACGGGCTCCGCCCTCGGCATGTTCGGGTCTGCGTTTTCATGGTCAAAGTCCAATTCGATGCGTGTCGGCTGTTCCCTCCGTCATCGCGGCTGAAGGCCGGCGTCGCGCTCGTGATCGGGTTTTGCGCCGCCGGTCCGGCGCTGGCGCAAAGCCGTTCCGGCATCGAATCGGCGCCGCTGGCGCCCCCGAGCGGATTCGGCAGCTCAACCGCCCCCGCCCCGAACGGCGCGCTGCCGCCGGGATATCCTGCGGCCCCTCAGCGGCCATCGGCGCCGCAATTGCCGCCGCCCGGTTCCGCCCGCCCGCCCGGACAGGGGCAATTGCCCGCGCCCTCGGTCGCGCAGCCCCCCGGCGCCGGAACGCCCTCCGCGCCTGGGGATTCCGGGGATGTGGTGGTGGTGCAGCCGCCGCCGGAGCACATTTCCAATCGGACCGCGGTCTATGCCGGGCTCGACAAGATTACGGGCCGCATCACCTCGTTCGAGGTCGGCATCGGCGAAACCGTGCAGTTCGGCGCCCTCCAGGTGACGCCGCGCGTGTGCTACACGCGCCCGCCCACGGAGACGCAGAACACCACCAGCTTCACCGAGGTCAATGAAATCACCCTCAAGGGCGAGGCGAAGCGCATCTTTACCGGCTGGATGTTCGCGTCCAGTCCCGGCCTGCACGGGGTGGAGCACCCGGTCTATGACGTCTGGCTGACCGACTGCAAGGCTACCGCGCCCGCCACCGGCAAGGCGGCCGGCCAGAAATAGAAATCGCCTTCCACGTCCAGCGCCTGTTCCAGCTGGCGGTGATATTGCCGCCGGCTGATCTCGATGGCGCCGAGGCTCTCCAGGTGGCTGGTCACGAACTGGGTGTCCAGCAGGCGGAAGCCGCCGGCCTTGAGGCGCGCCACCAGATGCACCAGCGCCACTTTCGAGGCATCCCGCTCGATGTGGAACATGCTCTCGCCGAAAAACGCGCCGCCGAGCCGCACGCCATAGAGCCCGCCCACCAGCCGGCCGTCGCGCCAGGCCTCCACCGTGTGGCAGCGGCCGCGCATGAATAATTCCCCATAGAGCCGGCGGATGCGGGCATTGATCCAGGTCTTGGCACGACCGTCCTGGGGCGCGGCGCAGCCGTCGATGACGGCTTCGAAATCGTGATCGACCCTTATCTCGAACCGGTCCGACCGAATGGTGCGGGCAAGGCGCGAGGAAATTTTCATTCCGTCGAGGGGAAACACGCCCCGTCGCTCCGGCTCGATCCAATAGAGGCCGGGATCGTCCGCGCTTTCGGCCATGGGGAATATGCCGCAGGCATAGGCCTTCAGCAGCACGTCCGGGGTGATTTCGACGATCGGTTCGTTGGGTCGGCTCATGGCTCCATTGATGGCGCATATAAGTTGAGCGAGGATGTGGCGCTTTGCCGCCGGTCCGCCTTGCAGATGCGTAGTGCATTTGTCATGCGGGCGCGCTACTGCCGCTGCTGTTCACCTCGGCGTGAACCGCTTGCATCCTCCTCTGCGCGGTGGGCCTGCCATGCTTTTTCAGCCAGCTGGTGCCGGAAACGATCCCAACCCTGTGCGGCAGCACCGGTTCTCGATCTTCGACATCTTCGCCTTCGCGGTGATTTTCGCGCTGTTCGCGCTGTTCACCCATGGCACGCAGGAGACGTTGGTTCCGATCGCGCAATTGCAGCAGACGCCGATCTCGCTCGATCCGGCGATGCTGCCCGAATATGCCCTGCGCACCACGCTGCGCATGCTCGCGGCGATCGTCGCCTCGCTGGTGTTCACCTTCATTTATGGCGCCATCGCCGCAAAAAGCCGGCGCGCCGAGATGGTGCTGATCCCGATTCTGGACATCCTCCAGTCGGTGCCGGTGCTGGGCTTCCTGTCCTTCACCGTGGTGTTCTTCATGGGCCTGTTCCCCGGCCAGGTGCTGGGGGTGGAGCTGGCGGCGGTGTTCGCCATCTTCACCAGCCAGGCCTGGAACATGACCTTCAGCTTCTACCAGTCCATGAAGACGCTGCCGCGCGACCTGGAAGAGGTGTGCGACGGCTTCGGCCTTACCGGCTGGCAGCGCTTCTGGCGGCTGGAAGTGCCGTTCTCCATGCCGGGGCTGGTGTGGAACACCATGATGTCCATGTCCGGGGGCTGGTTCTTCGTGGTGGCCTCGGAAGCCATCTCGGTGGGCAATACCACCATCACCTTGCCGGGCATCGGCGCTTATGTGGCCACCGCCATCTCCGACCGGAACATCGCGGCCGTCGCCTATGCGGTGCTGGCGATGCTGGTGATCATCCTGCTGTATGATCAGCTGCTGTTCCGCCCGCTGGTGGCGTGGGCGGAGAAATTCCGCTTCGAGCAATCGGCCGGCGGGCCGCCGCCGCGGTCCTGGGTGCTCGATCTGGTCAAGCGTGCGCATTATTTCCGCATCGTGCTCTCCCCCCTCGGCAGCCTCGCGCGGGCGTTCGGCCGCATGCCGCTGCGCGCGCCGGTGCGGGTGCCGCACGAGGTGCACAAGGCCTGGGGCAGCCGCACCATGGATCGCATCTGGGCGGGCCTCGTGATCACGGCCGCGCTCTACAGCCTGTGGGTGATCGTCGCCTTCGTCGCCACCGAGGTCGCGGGCGGCGAGGTGGTGCATGTGCTCTATCTCGGCTTCCTCACCCTCCTGCGGGTGGCGGTGCTGATCTTCCTCGCCTCGCTGATCTGGGTGCCGGTGGGGGTGTGGATCGGCCTCAACCCGAAGGTGGCGACGGCGGTGCAGCCGCTGGCGCAGTTCCTGGCCGCATTCCCGGCCAATATCGTGTTTCCGTTCGCGGTGGTGGGCATCGTGGCGCTGGGGCTCGACCCGAACATCTGGCTCTCGCCGCTGATGATCCTCGGCACCCAATGGTACATTTTGTTCAACGTGATTGCCGGCGCTAGCGCATTTCCGAGCGACATGCGCGAAGCGGCGTCCGCCTTCCATATCCGCGGCTGGCACTGGTGGACCAAGGTGATCCTGCCCGGGGTATTTCCCTATTATGTCACCGGCGCGCTGACCGCGAGCGGCGGATCGTGGAACGCCAGCATCGTCGCCGAGGTGGCGAGCTGGGGCAACACCACGCTGCGCGCGGAGGGGCTCGGCGCCTATATCGCGGACGCCACCACGGCGGCGGATTTCCCGCGCATCACGCTCGGCATCGCGATCATGTCGCTCTATGTCATCGCCTTCAACCGGGTCTTGTGGCGACCCCTGTTCACCTTTGCGGCCCGCCGCCTGCGGCTCGACTGAGGAGACCTCCCATGCTCGAAACCACGTCGCCTGCCGCAACCACGCCGATGCTGTCGGTGTCCCATGTGGTCCAGTCGTATCGCAAGAGCGACAACAACCGCTTCCTGGTGCTCGACGATGTCTCGCTGGCGATCCAGGAAGGCGAGATCGTCGGCCTGCTCGGCCGCTCGGGCTCGGGCAAGTCCTCGCTGCTGCGCATCATTTCCGGCCTCACCACGCCGGTCTCGGGCGAGGTGACCTGGTGCGGCCGCAAGCTGGACGGGCCGGCGCGGGGCATCTCCATGGTGTTCCAGACCTTCGCCCTGTTCCCCTGGCTCACCGTGCTCCAGAATGTGGAGATCGGCCTGGAAGCCATCGGCATCGAGATGGCCGAGCGCCGCCGCCGCGCCGAGCAGGCGATCGATCTGATCGGCCTCGGCGGGTTCGAGAGCGCCTATCCCAAGGAATTGTCCGGCGGCATGCGCCAGCGCGTGGGCTTTGCCCGGGCGCTCGTGGTGCATCCGCGCCTGATGCTGATGGATGAGCCCTTCTCCGCCCTCGACGTGCTGACCGCCGAGACCCTGCGCACGGACATTATCGACCTGTGGACCGAAGGGGCGCTGCCCATCAAGTCGATCCTGATCGTGACCCACAATATCGAGGAAGCGGTGCTGATGTGCGACCGCGTCCTGATCTTCTCCTCCAATCCCGGCCGGGTGGCGCATGAGATGCCCATTCCGCTCGCCCATCCGCGCGACCGCCTGGCGCCGGAGTTCCGTGCGCTGGTGGAAGAGATCTATTCGCGCATGACCAATCGCGACGGCCCGGGCGCCGAGCTGAACAAGCCGGGCGCGGAGCAGGGCCAGGGGCATGACATCACCATCACCACGCCGCTGACGGCGGTGTCCACCAACGTGCTGGCGGGCCTGCTGGAGGAACTGACCGACGCGCCCTATAACGGGCGGGCGGACCTGCCGGCGCTCGCGGACAGCCTCAACATGCCGGCCGACGCGCTGTTCCCGATCGCGGAAACGCTCCAGATCCTGCGCTTCGCCGACGTGCAGAGCGGCGATATCCTGCTCACCGAAGCCGGCCGCGCGTTTGCCGCCGCCGATATCGACGACCGCAAGGAAATGTTCGCCAGGCATCTCCTCGCCCATGTGCCGCTCGCCGCCCATATCCGCCACGTGCTGGAGGAGCGGCCGACCCACAAGGCGCCCTGGTCGCGCTTCGAGGATGAGCTGGAAGACCATATGTCGGAGGAATTCGCCGACGAATCCCTGCGCGCGGTCATCACCTGGGCCCGCTATGGCGAAAGCTTCGCCTATGACGAGCAATTGCAGCAGTTCAGCCTGGGCGCGGAGGACTGAGCGGGCAACGGGTCGTGCCGCACGGCCCGCGCTCCCGAAAGCAGGAGGGCGGATGGCGCAGGATAGATTTTCGCTCGCCCGCTTCGTCGAAGCGCAGGACGGCGTGATCGACCAGGCGCTCGCCGAGCTTCGGGCGGGCCGCAAGCGCAGCCATTGGATGTGGTTCGTGTTTCCGCAGATGCGGGGTCTCGGACATTCGCCGACAGCCGAATTCTACGGCATCTCGTCCCTTGCGGAAGCGCGCGCCTATCTCGCGCATCCGCTGCTCGGGCCCCGTCTCATCGCCTGTACGCAGGCGGTGGAGGCGCATAGGGGGCGCAGCCTATCGTCGATTTTCGGCACGCCGGACGATCTGAAATTCCACTCCTGCATGACCCTGTTCGCCAAGGCGGCAGGGACAGGCGACGCAGAGGCGGGCGACACGGGGGCGGGCGACAGCGTGTTCCACGCGGCGCTGCAACGCCATTTCGGCGGGCAGCCGGACCCGGCGACGCTCGCCCTTCTCGGGACCGACTGAGCGGCAGACGGAGCGATCGGCCCCGCCGGGAAAGCCGCGCTCAGCGCGCGGCCTTGTCGGAGCCTTCGCCCTCGGCCAGGAAATGCTCCAGCCAGTGGATGTCGTAGCGGCCTTCCGCGATGTCGTGGGTGCGCACCAGCACACGGAACAGCGGCAAGGTGGTGTCGATGCCGTCCACCACGAACTCGTCCAGCGCCCGGCGCAGGCGATTGAGGCATTCCGCCCGGGTCTTGCCGTGGACGATCAGCTTGCCCACCAGCGAATCATAATGCGGCGGGATGACATAGCCCTGGTAGGCATTGCTATCGACCCGGATGCCGAGGCCACCGGGCACGTGATAATGCGTGATGCGGCCGGGCGAGGGGCGGAAGGTGCTCGGATGCTCGGCATTCACCCGGCATTCGATGGCATGGCCCTCGATCACCACGTCCGATTGCTGGATGGTCAGCGGCTCGCCGGCGGCGACGCGGATCTGCTCGTTGATGAGGTCGATGCCGGTGACCATCTCGGTCACGGGATGCTCCACCTGGATGCGGGTGTTCATCTCGATGAAATAGAACTGCCCGTTCTCGTACAGGAACTCGACCGTCCCGACGCCGAGATATTGCAGCTCGCGCATGGCCTTGGCGACGGTCTCGCCGATTTCCTGGCGCTGCTCGGCGGTGAGCGCGGGGGAGGGGGCTTCCTCCCACACCTTCTGGTGCCGGCGCTGGAGCGAGCAGTCGCGCTCGCCGAGATGCACCGCATGGCCCTTGCCGTCGCCGAGCACCTGGATTTCGATATGGCGCGGGGTGGAGAGATATTTTTCCAGATAGACCGCATCGTCGCCAAACGCGGCCTTGGCCTCGGTGCGGGCGGTAGAAAGCGCCGTGGAGAGATCCTCCTCGGTCATCGCCACCTTCATCCCGCGCCCGCCGCCGCCGGCCGCCGCCTTCACCAGGACCGGGAAGCCGATCTCCTTGGCGACGCGGTGCGCCTCCTCGTCCGAATGGATGCCGCCTTCCGAACCGGGCACCACGGGAATGCCGAGCCGCTGCGCGGTGCGCTTGGCCTCGATCTTGTCGCCCATGATGCGAATATGCTCGGCCTTGGGGCCGATGAAATGGATCTTGTGGTCGTTGAGGATTTCCGCGAACCGGGCGTTCTCCGCCAGGAACCCGTAGCCGGGATGCACCGCATCCGCGCCCGTGATCTCGCAGGCGGCGAGCAGGGACGGGATGTTGAGATAGCTGTCGCGCGCGGCGGGCGGGCCGATGCACACGCTTTCGTCGGCGAGGCGCACATGCATGGCGTCGGCATCGGCGGTGGAATGCACGGCGACGGTGGCGATCCCCAATTCCTTGCAGGCCCGCAGGATGCGCAAGGCGATCTCGCCGCGATTGGCGATCAGGATTTTCTGGAACATCTGAGGATGCCTGCTTTCACCTGAAACTGGTCTTGAAACTGATCTTGGCCCGCCCGTCGCGGGCGGTCCTCTTCGGCGCGCCCGCGTGGCGCGGCGCCGCGCCGAACGCGGGGGAACTGACCCGACAACCGCCGACCGGGGAGACGTGCGCCTTGGCGCGGCTCACTCGATGACGATCAGCGGCTCGCCATATTCCACCGGCTGGCCGTTCTCCACCAGGATGCGCGTTACCGTGCCCGCATGAGGGGCCGGAATGGCGTTCATGGTCTTCATGGCCTCGATGATCAGGACCGTCTGGCCCTCCTTCACCACCGCGCCCAGCTCGACGAACGCGGGCGCGCCCGGCTCGGAGGCGCGATAGGCGGTACCCACCATGGGGGAGGAGAGGACGCCCGGATGCTTGGAGAAATCGGTCGTCGCCGCAAGCGGCGCGGCTTCCGCGGGCGCCGACGGGGCGGCGTGGGCCGGCGCATAGCCCTGGGCGGGCGCGGCGATGGTGACGGCGGCGGGGGTGCGCACCACGCGGATGCGCAGCGCGTCCTGCTCCACCTCGATCTCGGTCAGATCGGACTCCGACAGAAGCTTGGCGATTTCGCGCACCAGCGCGGTGTCGATAGGGGGTTTGCTGGGTTTCATCATGGTCCTGCGATCGTGTGGCCTGGGCGGCCGCACAAGGGCTCCTTGCGGATATTCGTGCGGGTCATGCGGGTTTGGTCCGGCCCGCGGCGAGGGCCGCGATGCCGAGCACGTAGCTCTGCGGGCCGAAGCCGCAGATCACGCCGCGCGCAACCGGGGAAATATAGGAATGGTGGCGGAAGTCTTCGCGAGCGAACACGTTGGACAAGTGCACCTCCACCGTCGGCACGCCGCAGCCGCCAATGGCGTCGCGCACCGCGACCGAGGTGTGGGTATAGGCCGCCGCGTTCAGCACGATGCCGAAGGCGCCGCGCGCCTCCTGGATATGCTCCACCAGCATGCCCTCGTGGTTCGTCTGGCGAAACACGAGGTCCAGGCCATGGCTTTCGCAGGCGGCGCGGCACAGGGCCTCGACGTCCGCGAGCGTCGCGGCGCCATATATCGCGGGTTCCCGCGTGCCGAGCAGATTGAGATTGGGTCCGTTCAGGACGTGGATGGTATCGGGCATCCGTGACCGTTCAGCCGTGAACCCGGCCAAGCCGGGCCACGGGGTTATAGGGGTCCCGGTGCGACATGAAAAGCGCCCTTGCGCGCAATACACCGCCGAAGCGCGCCGCGCGGGGGCGCGGCACGGGGGTCAGGGGCGATCCGGCGCGAAAAAGCGGGAGGCTCAATTGGCGACCGGCTTGCGCGCCGCGTCCACCGCGCTCTTCAGCTTGTCGAAGCCGACCGCGCCCACGATCACGTCGTCGCCGACGATGAAGCTCGGCGTGCCGTTGAGGCCGAGGGCCTGGGCGATCTTCATGCTTTCATCCAAAGTGGCATTCAGCTCCGGCGAGGTGGCCTGCTTCTGGATCAGCGCCGGGTCGATGCCGACTTCCTTCGCCGCCGCGAGCGCGCGGGCGCGGTCGGCCTGGCCCTTGCCGCCGAGCAGCGCTTCGTGGAAGGCGAGATATTTCTCGGGCGCCACCATGCGCACCGCCACCGCCACCTGCGCGGCTTCCACCGAGGCCGGTCCAAGCACGGGGAATTCCCGCAGCACGATCCTCAGGTTCGGGTCGGCCTTCATGAGGGCGTTCATGTCGGCGAGGGCGTGTTTGCAATAGCCGCAATTGTAATCGAAGAACTCAACCAGCGTCACATTGCCCTTGGGATTGCCGACCACGACGCCGCGCGGGCTGTTGAAGACCAGATCCTTCATTTTCGCCAGGGCGTCCTTGCGGCCGGCGCTTTCCGCCTGCTGCTGGCGGCTTTCCAGCACCGTGATGGCCTCCTGGAGCACTTCCGGATTCTTCAGCAGATAATCGCGGATGACGGGCCCCATCTCCGCCTTCTCGGCGTCGGTGAAGGCCGCGGCGGGCGTGACGAGGGCCAGGGCCGGCGCGAGCGCGGCGAAGGCGGCAAGGGCGGCGCGCGGGCCAAGGCGGGACAGCATCGAAATCTCCAGTCAGTAACGGCGTCTATTGACGCTGGGCGGTGGCGGGCGGCTTGAAATTGACGATGTCGTCGGATTTCAGCCAGCCGGGGGTACCTTTGGGAAAGCGTGTGCGGGCGCGGGCGGCGAGTTCCCGCGCGGTCTTGAAATCGCCGGACGCGAAGGCGGCCTGCGCCGAGGCGAGGTCGGCATTGGCGAGATCGCCCTTGCGGCCATAGGCCTGCGCCAAGGACCGCCATCCCGTGGCGGAATTGGGGTCGCGCTGGGTGGCGAACGACAATTCGCGGATCGCCTCGTCCGTATAGGCCGGATTGCCCGATTGGACGAGCGCCTGCCCGAGCATGGCGCGGATCAGCGGATTGCCGTTGGTCATGCTCACCGCCTGCTTCAGGGGCGGCACCGCCGCGCCCGCGCGGCCGGCTTCCAGCAGCGCCTGTCCCTTCAATTCCAGGAAATAGGGATTGGACGGCTGCTTGGCCACCAAAGCGTCGATCTTGGCGACCGCATCATTCACATTGCCGAAGCGATAGGCGGAGATGGCACGTGCATATTGCGCGGGCAGGGAGGTGTCGTTCAGCGGATAGCGCCGGTAGACCACGTCGGGCCGCTCGACGAAGCCGAACAGTTTCGCCCGCATCATGTCGTGCCGGGCCTGGAGCGCGGGGGAATCCTTGGTGTTGTAATAGGGGCTCGCCTTGGCCAGCTCCTCCAGCGCGGCGATGCGCTCGCGCGCCATGGGATGGCTCAGCAGATAGGGATCGACCCGCTGGCTGATGAACAATTGCTCGTTCTGGAAGCGCTGGAAGGTCTCGATCATGCCCTTGGCGGACTGCTGGGTGGCGTTGAGATATTTCACCGCCGAGCGGTCGGCCGCCTGCTCCTCGCCGCGCTGGTAGGACAAAAGCGAGCGGCGGATCATCTCCTGCGGCGCGGTAATGGCGCCGGCCGCCGCGCTGCCAAGGCCGCTCGAGCCCGTGGCCGCCCCCGCCGCGACGCCGGCTCCGGCCAGCAGCATGGCGACGATGGCCATGGTCTGCGCGCCGGCGATCTGCTCGCGCATGCGCGCCAGATGCCCGCCGGCGATATGGCCGGTTTCGTGGGCGAGCACGCCGATGATCTGGTTGGGGGTATCGGCATCCATCAAAGCGCCGACATTGATGAAGATGCGCTTTCCGTCGGCCACGAAGGCGTTATAGGCGCGGTCGCCGATCAGCACGACTTCCACATTCTGCTGCGCCAGCCCCGCCGCCTTGAGCACCGGACGCGTGTAGTCGCGCAGCAATTCCTCGATCTCGGCATCGCGGATGATCTGGGTGCGCGGCTTGGCGGCGGTTTCCTGCGCGTGCACAATGGGCGTGCAGAAAAGGGCGGCGGCCAGCAGTGCAAGGCCATGGCCGCACGCCCCGGCAAGGCGCTGTGCGGTGCCGGACACAGGACGGGAAGGACTGGCCGTCAAGCTCATCGAACGCGCGTGCTCTCTTTCGCTTTGATCCGAAGGCGCCCTGCCCATCGCCCTGTCGGCGCGCAATGCACCGGGCGCTGTGCATGGCCACCTGCACCCTTGGCGGACGCCAGCCGACACGGTACGAAACGAAGGAACACGGGCCGGCGGCTGCGGTCAATGCACCCCCGTTCACGTTGGGGCGACGAGCCCCTTACCCAACGCGCGATTGCGGCGAGAGCGCGGCGGCGCGCCACGGCAAAAGCCCGCACGGCAGGAATGAATCATGGGTCTCGCGTCTGATTTCAAATTGGCCTCCGCGCGCAGCGAAGTGGCGCCCTTCATCGTCATGGACGTGATGGAGCATGCCGCGCGGCTGGAACGGGCGGGCGCGCGGGTGATCCATCTGGAGGTCGGCCAGCCGGCTGCTCCCGCGCCGCTGAGTGCGCGCAATGCCGCAGCGGCATTTCTTCAGGCCGGGCAGGTGGGCTATACGGCCGCGCTGGGCATTCCCACGCTGCGGGCGCGCATCGCGCGGCATTATGGCGAGGTGCATGGCCTCGCGCTCGATCCCGAGCGGGTGGTGGTCACCAACGGCTCGTCCGGCGGCTTCATCCTGGCGTTTCTCGCTCTGTTCGAGGCCGGCGACCGGGTCGCCATCGCCGCGCCGGGCTATCCGCCCTATCGGCACGTGCTCTCCGCGCTCGGCTGCGAGCCGGTGCTGATCGAGACCCGCGCCGAGGACCGATTCGCCCTGACGCCGGAAAGCCTGATCGCCGCGCACCGGGAAAAGCCGCTCAAGGGCGTCCTGGTGGCGAGCCCCGCCAATCCCACCGGCACCATGATGGACCGCGCGGCCCTCACCGCGCTGATGGCCTGCGCCCGCGACCTTAACCTGCGCTTCGTCTCGGACGAGATTTATCACGGCCTCGATTATGCGTTTCCCGCCGTGAGCGCGGCCGAGATCGCCGAGGATGCGGTGATCATCAATTCCTTCTCGAAATATTTCTGCATGACCGGCTGGCGCGTGGGCTGGATGGTGGTGCCGCCGGGCCTCTCGCGCACCATGGAGCGGTTGCAGCAGAATTTCTCCATCTCCGTGCCGACGCTCTCCCAGGTCGCGGCCGAGGCCGCCTTCGACGGGCGCGCGGAGATGGAAGCGGTCAAGCACGGTTATGAGGAGAACCGGCGCATCCTGGTGGAGGGGCTGCCGCGTGTGGGGCTGCACCATTTCCTGCCGGCCGACGGCGCCTTCTATCTCTATGCCGACGTCTCGGCCTTCACCGGCGATTCGCACGCCTTCGCCTCGCGCATGCTCGATGCGGTGCAGGTGGCGGTGACGCCGGGCGTGGATTTTGACCCGTTCCGCGGCCGCCAGTTCCTGCGCTTCTCCTATGCCGGCTCCGCGAGCGACATGCGCGAGGCGGTGGAGCGCATCGGCGCGTTCCTCAAAGCAGAATAGTCAGGCCGAGAGGAAGGTCAGCTCGGTCTCGTCATAGCGGCGGCGCTCCAGCTCGCTGAAGCCTTCCGGCACAAGGAAGGCGCCGGCCTTCTCCTCCACCACCAGCAGGGCGCCGGGCGCGAGCCAGCCTCCGGTCCGCGCCGAGGCCAGCGCAAGCTCAGCGAGGCCCTTGCCATAGGGCGGGTCGCAGAACACGAGCGTATAAGGTTCTCCCGGCCCCATGGCGCCGAGCTTGGTGGCGTCGCGCCGGAAGATGCGCGTGACCCCGGTGAGGCCCAAGGTTTCCACATTGGTGCGGATGATCGCGCGCGGCTCCACGGCATCTTCCACGAACAAGGCAAAAGCGGCGCCGCGCGAGAGCGCTTCCAGGCCCAGCGCGCCGGTGCCGGCGAACAGATCCAGCACGCGCGCGCCGTCGGCGGCGTCGTCATAGGCATGGGCGAGCACGTTGAAGAGCGCCTCGCGCAGCCGGTCCGTGGTGGGCCGGGTGGCGTTGCCGGACGGGCTTTTCAGAGCCCGTCCGCGATGGAGGCCGCCGACGATGCGCATGCTGCTTCAGCTCTCGCGTACCGCCTCAGTCCCGCTTGCGCGGACCGGGGGGCTTGCCACGCGGCGCGCTGCCGGGACGTGCGCCGCCTTTCGGGCCGCCGAAACCCGGGCGCTTGGGGCCGCCAGGACCCGCCTTGCCGCCGGGCCGAAAGCCGGTCCGCTCGCCGCCTTCAGCGGCGCCGGCGCGCGGCCGCCCGCCGGCAAAACCGGGCTTGCCTGCCGGACGCTCGCGCCCCGGTCCGGCGCCGAATTCGCCGCGCGGACGTTCCGCGCCCGTGCCAGCGCGCGGACCACCGCTGCTGCGGGGCTTGTCCGTGCCATAAGCGCCGCGCGGTTTGTCTGCCCCGTAAGCGCCGCGGGGCTTGCCACCACCAAATCCCCCGCGCTCATTGCCTTCGCGCGGCGGGCGATCGCCGAAGCTGCCGCGGCCCCGCGGCGCGTCGGGCCGCTGAGGCCGGGCACCGGAAAAGCCGACGTCTTCCGAACCCCGTCCGCGTTCGGCAAAGCCGCCGCCGCGCGGGCGCTCGCTGCGGCCCGCCTCGTCGCGACGCGGGGCGCGTTCCGGCCGGTCGGCGCTGAAGGGACGGGGCCGCTCCGCGCGCTCCGAACGGAAGCCGCCCGGCTTGCCGGCACTGCCTTCGCGGCGGGGCGGGCGCTTGTCGTCATAGGCCGGACGGTCGTCGCGGCGCGGAGCGCGCTCGGGCCGGTCGGCACTGAAGGGCTTGGGACGCTCCGCGCGATCCGAGCGGAACCCGCCCGGCTTGCCGGCACCACCTTCGCGGCGGGGCGGGCGCTTGTCGCCATATTCGGGGCGGTCGTCGCGGCGCGGAGCGCGCTCGGGCCGGTCGGCGCTGAAGGGCTTGGGACGCTCCGCGTGATCGGAGCGGAAGCCGCCCGGCTTGCCGGCGCCACCTTCGCGGCGGAAGCCGCCTTCGGCGCCTTCTGGACGGCCCCGGCCGAAGATCGGCTTATGCGGCGAAGCGCCGACCCCCTCCCGGCGCGGAGCGCGCGCGGGTGCGCCGTCGCGGCTGTCCTCGCGGGTGAAACGGGCCGCGCCGCGCTTGTGCCCGCCCGCGTCGGGACGGGGCGCGCGCGGGCGCTCCTCATCGCTTCTGAAGCGCCCTCCCTCGGGACGCGACGGGCGTGGGCCGAACTTCTGGCCCATGCCGGGCCGCGCCGGGCGGCGGGCATCGGACCGCTCGGCAAAGCGCTCTTCCTGCGGCTCGGGCACGAAGCGTTCCACCTTCACCTGCCGGCCCTTGCGGTCGGCGACGGTTCCGGCGCTGACGGTTTCACGCTCGTCCTTGCGGCGGCTGCGCACACGGAATGCGCCGCCGTCGCTGTCCCCATCGCCATGGGGATGGCGCGAGCGGCCGCGATGCTCGATTTCCGTATCGTGCCGCACGGATACCGTGTCGCGGCGCGTGGGCGCGCGGCGCACCGGGCGGTCGTCCAGATCCTCAGGGCGCGGGGTGAAGCGCTGGGCTTCTTCCATCGCGCGCTCGAACATGGGGGCGTCGAAATCCACCCCGGCGGCGGCGGCGAGTTCCTCGCCGAGCTGGTCGCGCAGGATGCGCGTGCGCACCTCCTCGATGCCGTTCTCGGGCACGTCGCCCAATTGGAACGGCCCGTAGGAGACGCGGATCAGCCGGTTCACCCGCATGCCGAGGGCCGCGAGCACATTGCGCACTTCGCGATTCTTGCCTTCGCGCAGCGACACGCTGATCCAGGCATTCGCCCCCTGCACCCGGTCCAAAGTGGCTTCGATGGGGCCATATTCGATGCCTTCCACCGTGATGCCGCCCATGAGGGCGTCGAGCTTGGCCTGGTCGATGGCGCCGTTGGCGCGCACGCGATAGCGGCGCAGCCAGCCGGTTTCCGGCAGCTCCAGCGCGCGGGCGAGCCCGCCGTCATTGGTGAGCAGGAGCAGGCCTTCCGAATTGAGATCGAGCCGCCCGACGCTGACGAGGCGCGGCAGGCCCTTCGGCAGGATTTCAAACAGGGTGGTGCGGCCTTCCGGGTCGCGGTTGGTGGTCACCACGCCCTTGGGCTTATGGTAGAGGTAAAGACGGGTGCGCTCGCGCTCCGGCAGCGGCTGGCCGTCCACCTGGATGGCGTCCTTCTCCGTCACGGTGAAGGCGGGGCTGGTGAGGACGATGCCGTTGACGGCGATCCGCCCGGCCTCGATCCAGGTTTCGATCTCGCGCCGCGAGCCGAGGCCTGCGCGTGCGATCACCTTTGCGACGCGCTCGGCGTCATTGGTCTTGGCCTGCGGCAACGCGCGCTTGTCGCGCGGGACGCGGTTCTTGTCCTTGCGGGGAGGTTGTGTACGGGGCATGGAAGGCCGATAGCACGAACCGTGCGGCGACACGAGGTGCAGGAGCGCGGGTTGGGCGAGACTTTCATGCAGACGGCGCTGAATGAGGCGCGCGCGGCCGCCGAACGGGGCGAAGTGCCGGTCGGCGCGGTTCTGGTGCGCGGCTCGACTGTGGTCGCCCGCGACGGCAATCGCACGCGCGAATTGTCCGATCCGACCGCGCACGCGGAAATGCAGGTGCTGCGCGCCGGGGCAAAAATTCTCAGCGCCGAGCGGCTGTTGTCCTGCGATCTCTATGTGACTCTGGAGCCCTGCGCCATGTGCGCGGCGGCAATCTCGTTCGCCCGCATCCGCAGGCTGTATTACGGCGCGCCCGACCCCAAGGGCGGCGCGGTGGAGAGCGGCCCGCGCTTTTATACCCAGCCCACCTGCCATCATGTGCCGGAAGTCTATGGCGGCATCGCCGAGCGACAGGCGGCGGACGTGCTGCGCGCGTTTTTCAAGGACCGGCGCTGAGGGGCGGTGGGTTGTGGCAGGGGTGGCCCCCTCACCCCAACCCTCTCCCCGTGGGGGAGAGGGGGCGCGATGGGAACGGCCGGTCTTAAAGCCCAGTCATTCGGTCTCACCTCTCCCCGCGGGGAGAGGTCGGCCGCGCAGCGGACGGGTGAGGGGGCCGCGATGTCGGCAGCCTCACCCCAAGCGCAAAACCCTCAGACCAAAAAGCCCTGCAGCGCGTTCAGCGTCGCCGCGGGATTTTCCTCGCACAGGAAATGCCCCGCCTCCACGGCCTGCCCCTCGATCTTCGGCGCGAACACCCGCCAGGCGTCGAGCGGGGTGACGCCCCGGCTCGGAATGCCGTGTGCGCCCCAGATCGCGAACACCGGGCATTCGATCACCCGGCCGGCGGCAAGGTCGGCCTCGTCATGGGCAAGGTCGATGGTGGCGCCGGCGCGATAATCCTCGCACATGGCGCGGATATGGTCCGGCGCGGCATAGGCCGCGCGATAATGGGCAAGCGCGCGCGCATCGAAGGCGGAGAGGTCCTTCGCAGCGGTCCAGCTTGCGAGCGTGTGGTCGAGATAAAAGCGCGGATTGCCGCCGATCAGGGTTTCCGGCAGCGGATAAGGCTGGGCGAGGAAGGCCCAATGATACACCTGGAGCGCGCGGGACCGGTCCATGCCATGCCACATGGTGAGCGTGGGCACGATGTCCAGTACCGCGAGCCGGTCCACCCGGCCGGGCGAATCGAGCGCCAGCCGATAGCCCACCCGCGCCCCGCGATCATGTCCCGCCAAAGCGAAATGGGCATGGCCGAGGGTTTCCATCAGCGCCACAAGGGCGGCGCCGGTGGCGCGCTTGGAATAAGGCGCATGGTCCCGTCCCGGCGCCGGAGCCGCGCTCCAGCCATAGCCGGGCAGGTCGGGAATGACGAGGCGATGGGTCTTCGCCAGTTCGCCCGCCACGCGATGCCACATCACGCCGGTCTGCGGATAGCCGTGCAGCAGAAGCAGCGGCGGCCCCTCTCCGCCGACGCGCGCGAACAGGCGGCCGGCGGGCGTATCCACATTGTGGGACGAGAAGCCGGGAAACAGGTCGGCGAGATCGGGCATGGTCGTGCTCCGCGCGAGGAGAGCGCCAATGGGCGGGCGGCAAGGGGAGGGCCGCAATGGGAGGGCGCAAGGTGACACGGCCGCACGGCGAGGGCCAGCGCCTCGCCCGCCGGCGCGCGGGGCGGCTCAGTCCAGCGCGCGCCAGCCGATATCGTTGCGATAGAAGCCGTCCGGCCAGTCGATGCGGGCGGCGGCGCGATAGGCCCGGTCGCGGGCTTCGCGCAGCGTGTCGCCGGTGGCGGTGACGTTCAGCACCCGCCCGCCGTTGGACACGATCTTGGCGCCAGACCGTTTGGTGCCGGCCTGGAAGACGATCACGCCCTCTTCCTTCTCGGCCTCCTCGATGCCGCGGATTTCCGAGCCGGTCTGGTGCGGGCCGGGATAGCCGCGGCTGGCATAGACCACGGTAATCGCGCTCTTGGGCGACCAGTCCGGTGCGGCGCCGGCGAGTTCGCCGTGGGCGGCGGCGTTGAGCAAAGCGAGGAGATCGCTTTCCAGGCGCGGCATCAGCACCTGGCATTCCGGATCGCCGAAGCGGCAATTATATTCCACCAGCTTCGGCCCGCTCTGCGTCAGCATGAGGCCGGCATAGAGGATGCCACGATAGGGGCTGCCCTCGGCCACCATGGCGCGCGCGGTGGGGACGACGATTTCCGCGATCGCCCGCGCTTCCAGCTCGGCGGTGAGCACCGGGGCGGGGGAATAGGCGCCCATGCCGCCGGTGTTCGGGCCGAGATCGCCGTCGAACGCGCGCTTGTGGTCCTGGGCGCTGCCGAAGGGAATGACGGTCTCGCCGTCCACGAGGCAGAACAGGCTGGCCTCCTCGCCCTCCATGAATTCCTCGATCAGCACTTCCTGCCCGCCGCCGGCGAACACCTGGTCGATGGCGGCGATGGCTTCTTCCACCGTCAGCGCGACCACGACGCCCTTGCCGGCCATCAGGCCATCGGCCTTGATGACGATGGGCGCGCCCTCGGCGGTCACATAGGCCCAGGCCGCTTCCGGCTTGGTGAAGCGGGCGAAGGCGGCGGTGGGAATGCCGTGGGCGCGGCACAATTCCTTGGTGAAGAGCTTGGAGCCCTCCAGCCGGGCGGCGGCGGCCGTCGGTCCGAAGGCGGGGATGCCGGCTTCGGCGAGGCGATCCACCAGGCCCGCCACGAGCGGCGCCTCGGGGCCGACCACCACCAGGGCGATGCCGTTCTTCTTGCACCACGTCACCAGGGTGTCGTGGGCGGAGAGCGCGATGCCTTCCACCAGCTCGGCATGATCCGCGATGCCGGGATTGCCGGGCAAGGCATAGAGCTGAGCGATGCTAGGGCTCTGCGCGAGCTTCCAGGCGAGGGCATGCTCGCGGCCACCGGAACCGAGCAGAAGCACATTCATGCGGCGTCATCTCCCTTTTTAACTTCGCTATCGGCTTGCGGGCTTCCAAACAAGGGGGCAGGCATTGCGCTCGCCGCATATGAGATGATGCCGCTATGCTCTTGCCAAGATCATATGCAGCGATGTGAGTCGATGGTCCAACTGCCCGAACCCCATGCCAATGCTCCCGAATGGAGCGTTTCAGAACTCTCCGCCGCGCTCCGCCGCACGGTGGAGGACGCCTATGGCCATGTCCGCGTGCGGGGTGAAATTTCCGGTTACCGCGGCCCGCACTCCTCGGGTCATGCCTATTTCTCGTTGAAGGACGAGGGCGCGCGGCTCGATGCCGTGGTGTGGAAGGGCAATTTCGCTCGCCTCAAGCTGCGGCCCGAAGAGGGGCTGGAGGTGGTCGCCATCGGGCGCCTCACCACCTATCCCGGCAAGTCGGGCTATCAGATCATCATCGAATCCCTGGAATTCGCCGGGGCCGGCGCCATCATGGCCATGCTTGAGGAGCGCAAGCGCCGTCTCGCGGCGGAAGGCCTGTTCGATCCCGCGCGCAAGGCGCTGCTGCCCTATCTGCCGAACGTCATCGGCATCGTCACCTCGCCCACCGGCGCCGTCATCCGCGACATCCTGCATCGCCTCGCGGACCGCTTTCCGCGCCGGGTCATCGTCTGGCCGGTGCGGGTGCAGGGCGACACCTGCGCGGCGGAGGTTTCCGCCGCCATTCGCGGCTTCAACGCCTTGCCGCACGATGGACCGGTGCCGCGGCCGGACGTGATCATCGTCGCGCGCGGGGGCGGTTCGCTGGAAGACCTGCTGGGCTTTTCCGAGGAAGCGGTGGTGCGCGCCGCCGCCGAAAGCGCGATTCCCCTCGTTTCCGCCGTCGGCCATGAGACCGATGTGACGCTGATCGATTTTGCCGCCGACGTGCGCGCGCCGACCCCCACCGCCGCCGCCGAGATGGTGGTTCCGGTGCGGGCGGATCTGCTCGTCGCGGTGGAGGGGCTGGGCGGCCGGCTCATGGCCGCACCCTTGCGCCTGCTGGAGCGGCGGCGCGGCGAATTGCGCGGTCTCGCGCGGCTGCTGCCGTCCGCCGATGCGCTCCTCGCCATTCCCCGCCAGCGGCTCGACGCGGCATCGGGGCGCCTGCCGCGCGCCTTGCGGGCCAATGCGTTCGCCCATCGCATCCAGTTCCAGAAGGCGAGCGCGCGGCTGTCTCCCTCCAGCCTGAAGGCGCGTCTGGAACGGGCGCGCGAGCGTAACGCGACCCTCGGCACGAATCTGGAACGCGGCCTGCGCCGGGCTGTGGAGCGCAAGCGCGAACGCTTTGCCGCGATCGGCACCGGCCTCGATGCGGCCCGGCGCGCGCAGCGCGTCCACATCGCCCGCAATCGCGACCGGCTGGAGGGGCTCGGCGACCGCGCGACACGGGCGACGCGCATCCTGCTGCGCGAGCGGCGGCGCCAGCTTTCGAGCGCCGCCCAGGTGCTGGGCGCCTTGTCCTATAAGGGCGTGCTGAAGCGCGGCTTCGCTTTGGTGCGCGATGCGCGGGGCGTCGCCGTGCGCGCCGCCGCGGCCGTCGCTCTGGGCGCGGGGCTGGAACTGGAATTTGCCGACGGGCGCGTGGGCGTGGTGGCGAACGGCGCCGGCGCCGCCCCCGTTCCGCCCCCGGACGGGCAGGGCATCGCCCCGCCGGCCCGGACCAAGCCCGCACGGACGCGCGGCGGCGAGAAGGCAAAATCCCAGCCTGGCCTGTTCGACCTCTGACAATGGATGCAACGGCCCTTTCGGTCGGCGCCGGTTGGGCTTATGTTGATCCGGCTAGAGTCCGCACCGATCATCTCGCGCTGCAAGTTGATCGGATATTGCGGCCTCTATCATTACGTGAGAGGGCGGCTCACCGACCAGATTGATTAAATCTGATCGGATCGCGCTCTAGATGAGGCCTTGTTTCACCCGTGATGAACAGATTCGAGCGTTTTCCCGAAGGCAATGGCGAAGCCGAGCTGCGCTATCTGGACGGTGAATTCCGCATTGTGCGCCCCGGCACCTTCGTGCGCTGCGCCGTGACCGGCCAGGGAATCGCGCTGGACGAACTGCGCTATTGGAGCGTCGATCTCCAGGAAGCCTATGCCGATCCGCAGGCCGTGTTGACGCGCGTCAACCAGATCCGCCGCCAGCAGCAGGGCTGAGCCGGCGCGCGGCGCGCGCCTCCGCCAGCGCGATCAGCGCCTCGAAGCCCTGTGCCTCGAAGCCCTGTGCCTCGAAGCCCCGCGCCTCGGCATCGCGATCCAGCTCCAGCCCCACGCGCAGAACCTGGACCTGCGCGCGTGCGTCCGCAAAATTCGGCGCTTGAAGGCGCGCGGCATCTTTCGCGGTGGTCACGAGGCTGAGGCCGCCGGCGCGCGCGTCGCGCTGCAGGGCGGAGAGGTCGGCGGGCGTATAGGGATGATGATCCGGGAACGCCCGGCACGCCGCCACGTCGAGATTGAGAGCGCGCAGGGTCTGGAAGAATTTCTCCGGCCGGCCGATGCCGGCGAAGGCGAGAATGCGCCGTCCGGCGAGGGCTGCGGCATCGTCTGCGTCCGCCACGAGGTGCCCGCGCAGCACATGGATCTGCCCCGCCGCCCGCGCGGCGACCTGCGCGCCCGCCGCGCCCGTGCCGATAATCAGCAGCGCATCCGCGCGTGCCGCCTGGGCGGGGAAGGGCGCGCGCAGCGGGCCCGCCGGCAGCACCTGCCTATTGCCGAGCCCGGCCGCACCATCCACCACCAGCACGGCGGCGTCCTTGTGCAGGGAGGGGTTCTGAAAGCCGTCGTCCATCACGATGTGCGAGGCGCCCCGCGCCACGGCGAGCCGCGCCCCCGCCACCCGGTCGCGGGAAACCACCGTGGGTGCGGCCTGCGCCAACAGCAAGGCTTCATCGCCCACCGCCGCCGCATCGTGGCGGGCCAGATCCACCAGCAGCGGCCCAGCCTCGCGCCCGCCATGTCCGCGCAGCAGGGCGAACGGGGTGTCGCCGCGTGCCTTCAACTGGGCGAGCAGCGCCAGAGCCGTCGGCGTCTTGCCCGCGCCGCCCACCGTGGGATTGCCGATGCAGATCACCGGCACATCCATGGCAATGCCGGGCGTCGCCATCCGGCGCAAGGTGATCGCCCCGACGATCCAGCCGATGGGTGCGAGCAGCCGGCCGGGCAGCGAGTGCGGATGCGACCAGAAGGCGGGCGCCCGGGCGAACATCAGCGCGCGAGGCGGATATGCAGGAGATACGGCTCTATGGCCGAGAGCGTGCGGTCCAGCGCGCCGCCGAGCTGATCCACCGTCTGGCGCGCGGCGGCGGCGGTCTGCGCATGCAGATGGCCGTCGAACAGCAATGCGGACACGCATTGGGCAATGTCGCCGTCGTTCTGCACCAAGGCGGCGCCGTGCCGCTCGTCGAGCCGGGCGTAGATGGAGCCGAAATTCCACACATGGGGGCCGTGCAGCGCCACGGCGCCGAGCTTGGCGGGCTCGATGGGGTTCTGCCCGCCATGGCGCACCAGCGAGCCGCCCATGAACACCACCGGGGCGAGGCGATAGAACAGGCCGAGCTCGCCGATGGTGTCGGCGACATAGATTTCGGTCCCGCCGTCCGGCAGATAGCCTTCGCTGCGCTGCACCGCCGCCAGATGGGCGGCTTCCGCGAGCAGGCGCACGTCCGTGCCGCGTTCGGGATGGCGCGGGGCGATGATGGTGAGGAGGTCGGGTATCTCCTGCGCCAGCCGCTGGTGGGCGGCGAGCACGATCTCATCCTCTCCCGGATGGGTGGAGGCGGCGAGGAAGATCGGCCGGTTGCCGCATTCCACGCTCATGCGGTCGAGCGCCTTGGCGTCGGCGGGCGGGGCGGGGGCGTCGAATTTCAGATTGCCCACCACTTCCACCCGCGGCGCGCCCAGCGCCTTGAAGCGCGTGGCATCGTCGCGGCTCTGGGCGAGGCACAGATCGACCCGCGAGAGCAGCGCGCGCGCGCTCTTCGGCAGATGGGCCCAGCGCTCGGCCGAGCGGCGCGACAGCCGCCCGTTCACCAGCACCAGCGGCGTGTTGCGGCGGCCGAGCTCGCTCATGAGGTTCGGCCATAATTCGGATTCCGCCAGCAGCACCAGGTCCGGCTTCCAATGGTCCAGGAACCGGCCGACGAAGCGATGGGCGTCCAGCGGCATGAATTGGTGGATCACGGACGAATGCGCCCGCCGCGCCGCGATGCGGCTGGAGGTCAGCGTCCCGGAAGTGAGCAGGATGCCGTAGCCGCGCCCCGCCAGCCGTTCGATCAGCGGCAGGACCGAGACGATCTCGCCCACGCTTGCGCCATGCACCCAGATCAGCGGCCCGCGCGGGCGGGCGGCGCTCGCGATGCCGCGGCGTTCCGCCAGGCGGGCGGGATCTTCCTTGCCCTTGCGCACGCGATAGCCGAGCCACGCGGGCGTAAGCAGCGCCGCCGCCGACGTGACGCCTCGATACAGGCGCAGCGGAACCGGCAGGCGGATGCCCTTCATGCCGGCGCCCCCTGCGGGCGGCCGACCATCGCCTCGGCGCGGGCGGTGATGGCCTCAAGGCTGAGCTGCAATTGCGCGCGCGCCGCCTGCATGCCGGCCTCGTCCACGTCGCGATCGACGAAGATCGGATCGCCGACCACCGCCGCCCCGCGCCCGAACGGCAGGTTGAGACTGGCCTTGTCCCAGCTTTTCAGCGTGATGCGGTTGGCGGTGGCCATGGCGATCGGCAGGATCGGCCGGCCGGAATGGCGCGCGATGGTGATCACGCCCAGGCCCGCGCGGCGGGCGATCTTCGGCACGTCTGCGGTCATGGCCACATTGATGCCCTCGCGCAGGGTCTCGATCATGGCATAGGTGGCCGAGACGCCGCCTTTGCGATGGAAATCCCCCGGCGAGGTCGCCCCCGAGCCGCGAATGGTGCCGACCCCGAGCCGCTCCGCGGCGATGGCGTTGATCTCCGCGTCCGCATGGCGGGAGATCAGCACTTTGGCCTTGTGGTGCGGCTTCATGATGAACGGGGTCAGGAAATGCTGGCCGTGCCAGAAGGTCATGATCAGCGGCAGGTGCGCATCGATGCGCTCGTAGATATCCGCCGGCTCGACGTCGAAACGCGTGGTCCGCGCCACCAGCGCGAAATAGGACGCGAAGGTCGTGCCGGCGGCAATCTGGAAGCCACGGTTCGTGCGAAGACGGCGCCACATGCTCAAAAAGCGTCCTGCTCCTTGCGTGGGCGCGGTTCCGGACGGGAACGCGAACACACCCACATCCCCACGGGGGGCCTATTTGGACGAAGGGAGGGTAATACCCTCATGATACCGCCAAACGCAAGCTTGGCAATGTTTCCGCCGGCTGCGGCGCCTTCAGCGGCGCCGCAGCCGGCGGTGATGGGCTAATGGCCCGGGGTGTGGGTGTCCGGGTCCAGCAGGCGATGCATGTGCACCACGAAATACCGCACCAGGGCATTGTCCACGGTCTGCTGGGCCTTCGCGCGCCACGCGGCGGCGGCGCTCGCGTAGTCGGGATAGATGCCGACGATGTCAACCTTCGACAGATCCTTGAACTCGACCCCGTCAAGTTCCTTCAATTCGCCCCCAAAAACGAGGTGAAGCAATTGTTTCGGTTCGGAAGAGGTGGTCATGGTGTCAACGTTCCCCGGCGGTGACGGTCAGAAGATGGCCCCGAACTCGCGTTGCGCGAGCGCGAGGGTGTGGGCGTGAAGCGCGGTTCCGGCACACACCAGCGGCCGGTGGAGCGGGACCGGTTCGTTATAGATCGGCGCGGTGCCGTCGAGGCCGGTCAGCAGCCCGCCCGCCTCATGCACGATCAGGTCGGCGGCGGCGATGTCCCAGTCGGCGCTGTTGCCGTGGGCAAGCGCGAAGTCCAGCTCGCCGGTGGCGACGCGGGCGAGCCGCAGCGCCAGCGAGCGCAGGCGCGGCGGGCGGGTCACGGGGGTGTGCCGCGCGACGCGGTCCAGGATGGAGGTGGGACCCGCGACCACGGAGCCGCCCACCGCGACGCGGCCGCCGGCGGCGATCGCCGCCCCGTTGCGGGTTGCGCCGCCGCCGAGGGAGGCGACGAACAATTCGTCGGAAACGGGGGCGAACAGGGCGCCGGCGATCGGGCGCCCGTTCTCCACCAAAGCGGCCGAGACCACCCAATCGGCCCCGCCGGCCATGAAGCCGCGCGTGCCGTCGATGGGATCGACCACCCACACCCGGCGGGCGGCGAGACGTTCGGAGGAATCGGCGCTTTCCTCGGACAGCCAGCCGTAATCATCCGCCAGCGCCGTCAGGCGCTCACGTAGGAAGCGGTCCACGGCGATGTCGGCCTCGGTGACCGGGGAATCATTGTCCTTGGTCCAGCTCGTGACGCCCGTGCGGAACATGGCGAGCGCAATCGCGCCAGCCGCCGCGACGGCGTCGGCGAGATGGCGGGCCGCAATCGCGGGCACCTCGATCGCCGGTTCGGAAGCGCCGGTCGCGGTCGGAGGATCAAGCAGGCTCATGGCGCAGGCAATAGGCGGAGGCGCCTTTCGGCGCAAGCGAAGATCGCCCCCTCCCGCGGGGAATCGGTGGACCGGCGGGCGTTCAGCGTGCAGTGCACAATCTGGTGATGCCGGTGTGTGCGCCTACAGCTTCGCAACGCTCAGAGCAGGCCGATCGCCACCGCATGCTGGAGCGCGGCATCGAGCGCGAGGCCGGCGAACAGCACGAGGCCCGCGTCCCGGTTGGATTTGAACAGGGCCAGGCAGCGGTCGGGATTGTCGATGTCCAGCCGTTTCACCTGAAGGAAGAGGTAGCCGGCGAAAATCGCCAGTCCCAAAGCCGCGAACAGGCCAGCCCCGGCGGAGGCCAGGGCCATGGCGAACAGGATCAGGGTCGCGCCATAGGACAGCGCGAGCGCAATCCAGCTGCTGCGGCCGAACAAGAGGGCGGTCGAGCGCACGCCGACGATGGCGTCGTCCTCCCGGTCCTGGTGGGCATAGATGGTGTCATAGCCGAACACCCAGCACACCGAGCCGGCGAACAGCAGCAGCGCGGGGTCCTCGATGCTGCGGAACACGCTCGCCCAGCCCATCAGCGCGCCCCAGGAGAAGGCGATGCCGAGCGCGAGCTGGGGTACCGAGGTGATGCGCTTCATCAAAGGATAGATGGCCACCACCCCGAGCGAGGCGATGCCGGTGATCACCGCAAAGCGCGGCAGCGAGAGTAGCACCGCGAAGCCGATCAGGCACTGGAAAATCAGGAAGGCGAAGGCGGCGGGCAGGCCGATCTGGCCCGAGGCCAGCGGACGGTTGCGGGTGCGGGCGACCTTGCGGTCGATCTTCCGGTCGAGAATGTCGTTCCAGGTGCAGCCGGCGCCGCGCATGGCCACGGAGCCGATGGCGAACAGCAGCAGCAGCTTGGGATCGGGATAGGGCTGCCCGGCCGCGATGGCCGCGAGCGCTGTGGACCACCAGCACGGCAGGACCAGCAGCCAGCTGCCGATGGGGCGGTCGGCGCGCGCAAGGCGCAGATAGGGACGGATCGGCGCCGGGGCGTAGCGGTCCACCCAATTGTTGGCAGGCGCATCGGCGACCGGCGCGACCGCCCCGTCTCCCCCCCAGCGGGTCATCGGGCGACCCTCACTTGCCGAGGGCGTTGCCGTTCAAAGTATCGAAGATGCCGCCGCCCTTTGAGCTCTGGCCGGGCACATATCCGGTGGTGACGCCGAGCGCGCTGGAGATGGAGCCTTGCGGCGGCGGCTTGACGCCCGCGGCATCGCCCCCGGTGGCGCCGGAAGCGGCGGCGGCGCAGATCTTGTCGCGCAAAGCGGCGGTCTTGGTATTGTTGGCCTTGGCGGAGGTCACGGCCTGATCGGGGATCTGGCACCAGTCCTTATTGTCGGCGAGATATTTGGCAAGCTTGCCCTCGACCGCCGTATAGGTGCGGAACAGGCCGCACAATTCCTGCGGCGGCGCCTTGCGCTTGCCGGCGGCCTGGAGCGCCTGCCCCTTCTCTTCCATCTCCTGACGCAGAGCGTTGAAGTCGGTCTGGCAGTCCGCGCGCGCGACGCCGGCCCCCGTCAGGAACAGGGCGAAAGTGATCGCCGACAGGCGCGCGCATTTGGTGTTCAAGAGCATGAGGTCTTCCGCAGCGGCTGCTGATCCAGCTTTTCCCCATTATATTGCCACGAAAGATTGGGCAATATCGGGGCGAAGCGCGAACAATGGCGTTTCCTTGCGCGCGCGTCACAAAAAAGTGGCAGGGCGCCTTGACGGAGATTTCGCCCGCGGCTAGGTTCGCGCAACTTTTGGAAGGCTACGTGCAGTCATGCGCAAGATCGTTACCATCCTTGTACGCAGGAGCGCCACCGGCGGAGCGGCTTGAACGCTGCTTCGGGGTCTGGTGGCGCGTGACGAGGGGCCTTCGGGCCCCTTCGTCGTTTCTGGGCCGCCGTCCGGATCGGGTGTCCGGCGGGCGGTGGGTGGAGGAAGACGAGATGTGCGCGGATGCCCCTCGGGGACGGGCGCAGAGGAGTGGATGAGATGAGCAGGGAAATGACGGGCGCCGAAATGGTCATGCAGGCGCTGGCCGACCAGGGTGTCGACCATCTGTTCGGCTATCCCGGCGGGGCCGTGCTGCCGATCTATGATGCGCTGTTCCAGCAGAACAAGGTCGAGCACATCCTGGTGCGCCACGAGCAGGCGGCGGTGCATTCCGCCGAGGGCTATGCCCGCTCTTCCGGCAAGGTGGGCGTGGTGCTCGTCACCTCCGGCCCCGGCGCCACCAATGCGGTCACCGGCCTCACCGACGCGCTGATGGATTCGATCCCCATCGTCTGCATCACCGGGCAGGTGCCGACCCATCTGATCGGCAACGATGCCTTTCAGGAATGCGACACGGTGGGCATCACGCGCCCCTGCACCAAGCATAATTATCTCGTCCGCGACGTGAACGACCTCGCGCGCGTGCTGCATGAAGCCTTCTACGTGGCGCAGAACGGGCGGCCCGGCCCGGTCGTGGTCGATATTCCCAAGGATGTGCAGTTCGCCACCGGCACCTATGTCGGGCGGGAGAACATCCAGCATAAGACCTATCGTCCGAAACTCGTGGGCGATGCCGACAAGATCGCGGCGGCGGTGGAGATGATCGCCGGCGCCAAGCGGCCGATCTTCTATACCGGCGGCGGCGTGATCAATTCCGG